>DASTHN010000130.1:0-5872 GCA_035718185.1 Actinomycetota bacterium | reverse complement strand
CCTCATCCCGCTCGTCCTCGTGGTCGCGGCGGTGGTGCTGTTCGTCGTGCTGACCCGGGACGGCGGCGGCGGGATCCCCTTCGTGAGCGACGACGGCCCCTCGGAGGCCCCGCCATTCGATTTCCAGGTGCGGAAGGTCCGGGCGCTGGCGACGAGCGAGAAGGCGGACGAGGCCAAGCTGACGGGGGAGGCCGAGGCGATCGGGCGCGAGCTGACCCCGGTCGTCGACGACCTCTTCACCAACGCGTTCCTCGACCCGGCGAACTGGACGTCCGGCGACTACGCCGAGGTCCTCGAGACCTTCAACGACGAGGCCCGGCCGACGGCCGAGGGGAGCATCGAGACCCTCACGCTCGGCACGGACGCCGGCGATGTCTACGACGAGGTGGCTCCGGACCGGAGCGTCCTGGACTACAAGGTCCTGTTCGACCCCGACGGCGAGGTCAGCCAGGTGGTCGTGAGGGTGAAGTTCTCGGCGCTCGGGACACGGGCCGACGGCGGCTACACCGAGATCGTGAGCGATGCCGAGCTCTTCTTCGACGACCCCGCGAACTGGCTGGTCTCGGCCTTCGACGTGACGCGCGCCGATCGGGAGGCCCAACCGCCCACGCCCCAGGCCTCGGGCTCCCCTTCCGCCTCCGGCTCCTGAGTCCTGCGCCCGGCGACTGCTCGTCCCGGCCGCGCCGCCGTGCCATCATGCGTGCCGGGGAGGCGGGGCATGCGGAGCTGGCGCGCGCAGGTCGTGGGTGCCGTCGTGCTCGCGCTCGCCGTCGCGTGCCAGGCCACGTCGAGCGTTCCGACGGTCGTCGTGGACGAACCCGGTTCCACGACCGAGCCGACGCCGGCCGCGGTGCTGCCCTCCCCGAGCCCCGACACCGACCCCGCGATCGTCTCGCTCGCGCGCAGGAAGATCCGGCACATCGTCTTCCTCGTGAAGGAGAACCGGACCTTCGATCACCTCTTCGGCCGGTTCCCCGGCGTCGACGGCGCGACCGAGGGCACGACGTGCGATGGCACCGTCGTCCCGCTCGCGCGGGCCAGGGACGACTCGCCCGGGGCCGGCCACTCGTTCCAGGCCGGGATCGTTGCGATCAATGGCGGCCGGATGAACTGCTTCGACCAACTCGACTCGGGCAAGCATCTCGAGGGCTACGTGCAGTTCCGCGAGGGCCAGATCCCCAACTACTGGGCGTACGCGCGCACGTTCACGCTCGCCGACCGGTTCTTCAGCAGCTCGTACGGCCCCACGGCGGTCGAGCACTACTGGATCATCGCCTCGCAGTCCGACCGGTTCGTGGACAACCAACGTCCGCTCGATGGGCAGGGGGGCGAGGGCCCGGTCGGCGAGTACTGCGACGACCCGCTCGAGCGTGCCTGGTCGTTCCCCCGGCTCGACCGACAGGAGGAGGCGGAGATCTTCCGTCTCGAGGAGGTGCCGGACGTGAAGGCGGTCCAGGCGACGTGGATCGAGCGGTGGCCATGCCACGACATCCGGATCCTGCCCGACCTGCTGGAACGGAACGGGATCTCGTGGAAGTACTACACGGGACCGTCGCCGTACTTCATGGTCATCCGGGGCATCCCCCACGTCCGGTACGGCCCGATGTGGGACAAGGTCGTCTCGTGGGAGGACTTCGTGCCGGACCTCGAGGCCGGCGACCTCCCGTCGGTCTCGTGGCTGGTGCCCCCCGCCGACCTCTCGGACCACCCGGGCTACGGTGCCATGTGCGCGGGCGAGAACTGGACCGTTCGCCAGCTGAACGCGCTCATGCGGAGCCCCGAGTGGAAACACACGGCGGTCGTCCTCACGTGGGACGACTTCGGTGGCTACTACGACCACGTCCCGCCGCCGCACGTGGACATCTACGGCTATGGTCCCCGGGTTCCGGCGATCGTGATCTCGCCGTGGAGCAGACCAGGCTCGATCTGGTCCGAGACAGCGGACTTCTCCTCGGTGCTGAGGCTGATCGAGACCGTGTTCGACGTCCCCGCGCTCACCGAGCGCGACGCGAACGCGAACGACATGCTGTCGGCCTTCGACTTCGACCAGCGGCCGATCCCGCCGCTCGTCCTCGAGGAGCGGGACTGCCCGCCGTCGTGAGGGTGACCGGGCGTGGTTGGCGCCCGGGCCGGCCCCCTGTAGCCTGACCGGCGACTTGACCGAACCACGATCACGGCCCGCCCCCCGCTACCGCGTCGCGCTCGTCGCGACCCTGCTCGTCACCTGGGTCCTCGGCACCGCGCTCGGGACCTCGCCTCGGGTCTCGCCGGCCGCGGCGACGCCCTTCTTGCAGCTGGAGCAGGCCCACGTCGGGTACGTGCCGTCGCTCGACGGCTCCACCCCGATCAACATCCTCGTGCTCGGCAGCGACGCCCGCCCCGGCGAGCAGATCACCGGGCAGCGGGCCGACTCGATCCACCTGGTCACCATCAACCCGGAGAAGGAGAAGGCCACGATCGTCGGCTTCCCGCGCGACTCGTGGGTGTCGATCCCGGGGTACGGCACGAACAAGATCAACGCCGCGATGACCGCCGGCGGGCCGCAGCTCGTCGTGAGCACGGTCGAGAACCTGATGGACACGACGATCGACTACTGGGCGCTGACGTGGTTCGACGGCTTCGAGGCGATGATCAACGACATCGGCGGCCTCGCGATGGACGTGCCTTTCGAGGTCTACGACTCCTACGCCCACGCGAAGGTGGACGCCGGCCGGCAGCGGTTGACCGGGCGCGACGCGCTCGCGTACGCCCGAGCGCGACACGCGCTCCCGCAGGGAGACTTCGGCCGCTCCGAGAACCAGGGTCGCCTGATCGTGGCGGCGCTCGCGCAGTTCCGCAAGGAGTTCGGGAAGGACCCCAGCCGGCTGCTGGACTGGGTCTCGGCCGGCCTGCAGAACATGCGCACGGAGGTCCCGCTCCCGCAGATCGTCAGCCTCGCGTTCACAGCATCGACGCTGAACCCGAAGAAGGTCGTGAACGTCGTGCTCCCCGGCAGCACCGGGACGGTGGGCGGGACCTCGATCGTGAACCTGAACCAGGCCACGATGCAGGCGATCGCGAAGGACCTGGAGGGCGACGGGATCCTCAGCAAGAAGAACATCCCGCCCAGCCCGAACGCCCAGCTCATGCCCGCCGGCGAGTAGCGTCCGCGGTTCACGGGGGCTCTGCTAGGGTCCGCCCGTGACCACGCAGCTCGAGGATCTCCACGACGTCCATCCCGGACGACAGGGACTCGGCGTCGGCATCGCCCTCGGCGTCACGATCCCCGGGCTGCTCCTTCGGTTCCTGCACCCGGACCTCCCCCACGTGGCCGAGGCCGTGCTGCTCGGCATCGCGATCGTCGGCGCGGCGTTCCTCCTGTCCTGGGCGGCCGAGGTGGCACAGCTGGACATCTCGGCGGGCCTGGCGATCGCGGTGCTCGCGTTCATCGCCGTCCTGCCCGAGTACGCGGTGGACATGGTCTTCGCGTGGAAGGGTGGCAACGCCGTCGAGGCGTACGGCGCGTCGTGCCACCCGCCGGGCGCCAGCGGTGAGGATGCGTGCTCGCTCGCGCTCGCGAACATGACCGGCGCGAACCGGCTGCTGATCGGGATCGGCTGGTCGCTCGTGGTGTTCATCGCGTACTGGCGATCGAAGAACCGGCCCGAGGGCAGGATCGTCGACGTGCAGCTCGAGCGCTCGCACTCGGTCGAGGTCTCGTTCCTAGCGATCGCGACCCTCTACTCACTCACGCTCCCGCTGAAGAGCGCGATCACGCTGGTCGACGCCGCGATCTTGGTCGGCATCTTCACGGCGTACACCTGGCGGATCAGCCGGGCGCCGGCCGAGGAGCCGCACCTGGTCGGGCCGGCGCGGCTGATCGGGACGTTCTCCGCGCACCGTCGGCGGCTGACGGTCGTGCTGATGTTCGTGTTCGCGGCCGCGGTGATCCTCGCGTGCGCCGAGCAGTTCGCCGAGTCTCTGGTGGCGACGGGGCGCGAGTTCGGCATCAGCGAGTTCCTGCTCGTCCAGTGGCTCGCGCCGCTCGCGTCCGAGGCGCCCGAGCTGCTCGTCGCCGGGCTCTACGCGTGGCGGCTCAACACGAACGCGGGCCTCGGGACCCTCGTGTCCTCGAAGGTGAACCAGTGGACGCTCCTCGTCGGCACGCTTCCCATCGTGTTCGCGCTCGCGTCGGGGGGCCTGTCGGGCCTGCCGATCGACCCGCACCAGCGCGAGGAGCTGTTCCTCACGGCCGCGCAGTCGTTCTTCGCGCTCGCGGTGCTCGTGACCCTCTCGATCTCGGTGCGCGAGGCGCTCCTGCTGTTCGGTCTGTTCTGGGCGCAGTTCGTGATCGGCGCGATCGTCCCCGAGTCCGCCGCGGGGTTCGAGCGGATCGCCGTAGGCGCCGCCTATCTCGTGCTCGGGGTGATCATCTTCGCCCGCGAGCGGCGACGGATCGTCCCGCTGCTGCGGGACGGGCTCCGGACCCCCTACGCCACGCTGAGCGCGGCGGATCGCGCCGAGGCGGTCGGCGAGTAGGCCGCGGGCCGCGGGTAGCATCGGCCGGGTGGACCCCCGAGCGTTCCTCGAGTCCGTCGCGCCGGAGGGGTCGCTCGTCCACGTCCGCGAGCTCCCTGCGCGCCCGCCCGCGATCGGGCCCTTCCCCGCCGACCTGCCGCAGGTCGTGGCCGACCGTCTGTCGCTCCTCGGCGTGACCGGTTTGTACCCGCACCAGCGTGCGGCACTCGATCTGGTCCGATCGGGTCGGGACGTGATGATCGCCACCGGGACCGCGAGCGGCAAGACGCTCGTGTACGACCTCGCCTTCGCCGCGCAGGCGATCGCGCGGGCGAAGTCCACGGCCCTGTACCTGTTCCCGACGAAGGCGCTCGCACGGGACCAGCTCCGCGCCGTCCGCGAGCTGAAGCTCCCGCAGCTGAAGGCGGCGGTCTACGACGGCGACACGCCGCGCCCCGACCGGCCCTTGATCCGGCGCAACGCGAACCTGGTGATGACGAACCCCGACATGCTCCACGCGTCGATCCTGCCGGATCACGCGCGCTGGGCCGACTTCTTCCTGCGACTGTCGCTCGTCGTCGTGGACGAGGCGCATGTCTGCCGCGGCGTGTTCGGCTCGCACGTCGCCCACATCCTCCGACGGCTCCGGCGGCTGGTCGCCCGCTACGGCGGCGACCCGCGCTTCGTCCTGGCGAGCGCCACGGTCGGCAACCCGGCCGAGCTCGCCGAACGCCTGGTCGGCGTCCCGTTCGAGGCGGTCACCGCCGACGCCTCTCCCGCCGGCGAGAAGCTCTTCGCGCTGTGGAACCCGCCGGTGATCGACGAGGAGTCCGGCGCACGGCGCGGCGCCCTGACCGACGCGTCCACGATCATGGCCAGGCTCGCGGAGGACGGCGTGAAGTCGATCGGCTTCACGCGCTCCCGGCGCGCCGCCGAGCTCCTCGCCGAGTTCACCCGCCGGGAGCTCCCCGGTGGCCTCCGCGACCGCGTGAAGTCCTATCGGGCCGGGTACCTGGCCGACGACCGGCGCGAGCTCGAGCGCCGGCTCGCCGAGGACGAGCTGCTCGCCGTGGCGTCGACGAGCGCACTCGAGCTCGGCATCGACATCGGCTCGCTCGACGCGGCGGTGCTCGTCGGGTACCCGGGGACCCGCGCCTCGATGTGGCAGCAGGCCGGCCGCGCGGGACGCCGAGAGGCCGCCTCACTCGCCGTGCTCGTCGCGCAGGACGACCCGCTCGACCAGTATCTCGTCACACACCCGGGGGATCTCTTCGACAAGCCCGCCGAAGCGGCGGTCGTCGATCCGTCGAACCCGTTCGTGCTGGGTCCGCATCTCGCTTGCGCCGCAAGGGAGCAGCCGATATCCGACGAGGAG
>DASTHN010000129.1:0-8435 GCA_035718185.1 Actinomycetota bacterium | reverse complement strand
CTGGCCATCGCGATCACCGTGACGATAGCCGCCGCGTTCCGATCCTGGTCGGCGAGCGTTCCCTGTGCCGGCACTTCGGCCGGGCGGAGGCGCTCCTCACTCTGTTCCCATCGAGGTTGTGCAGACATCACTCTTACTCCTCCCATCTCAACTGCAGGCTCTTCCACTCCTCGTTCCCTCCGCACGGAGCGTGCCTCGGTACCTGGTGGTAGTACGGCCGGGCCCACAAGCCGGTCGTGTGACATTCGTCACGTCGGTCGGACGTTCAGCGGTGCAGTGCGCCTCCCTCGATGTCTGCGCCCGGGAGTAGCGTGGCGGTCTCGCGAGCGTTTCCGGCGAGATCCATAGCAGCCAGGCCTGCTCGCAGGTCTACGCATAAGGAGCGTTGAGGGCCGATCGAGAGGTGATGGAGCGTAGGCACGAGGAACGTCGCTGGGCTTGTGCTTCGCGGCTGCCCGGCTCCGCCCTGACGAAAGGCCTCCCCCGGCATGCGAGGCCGCATCTGTGCGGCCCGCACGTTCAGAACGCTTGCGCAGGCGTGAGTCGTGTCGCCCGGGTCGGCTACAGTCCCGTCATGGTCGAAGGCCTGAAGCCGCCCGCGCGCTGGCTGAGCTCGTACTGGGACGAGGACGACATCCTCTTCTACTTCGAGGCCGATGAGGACGGTGTGGTTCTTCGCCAGGTCGAATTGAAGGGCCCTTCCCGCACTCCGATCGCCGCCGGGTCGTTGGCTGAACTCCCCGATGCCCGTATCGTCGGCAGTGCCCCAGTAGCCGAGTACTACCAGCGGTGGGGAGGGATCGCGGACCAACCCATCCCCGTGTGGGGTGAGGACTTCCCCCACGAGGACATAACGGCGGACGAGTTCGAAGCCGTGTGGCAGCGGGCGCGGCGGGCCATGTCCTAGCCCGAGAATCACCCCGAACGCTCGCGCCACCACGGCCTCCAATCCCTCGCCCGGGGCGTCGATGGGCGTCTACGCGCCCCGGCGCGCGCTCAGGTGTACGGATATGGAGCCTTATCCGCCGATCGAGAGGGTGCAACGCGTAGGCACCAAGAACGTCGCTCCTTTGCGCTTCGCGGCTGCCCGACCCCTCCCTGACGGAGGTTTGCCGCCCCGGCGCTCGCCGCTGCGCGAGCGCGCCTTGTCGGCCGTCCCGAGGTCTCCGACGCCTCCTCGAGTCCTCCGCAGAAGTCACGGAGCGACTCCTTGCGTCGGCTAGGGTAACCGCATGCTCCTCGGGTCGAGCTTCGGCGACGCCTTGGTCCTCGTTGCGGTCTGGCAGGGCGCGCGGGGCAAGGGTCGAGACAAAGCTGCCAGATGTTCAGGGCCCGTCAACGTGGTCGCTGCCAGAGGACACCTGGAGGCGGGCGTATGACGAGTACTCAGCCTATTTCCGAGCCACGCTCCGGAAGTTGGACGAGCGGGAGGCGAAGGAGAAGGAGGAGCGTTCGAAGGGAACTCCCCAGCTCCGCCTGTGTAGTAGGGAGTGCAAACCCGTCGTTTCGCAATCTAGACATGCGCAGCGCGCGCAGCCTGCGTGAAGGTCGCTCGGTCTACGGTTTAGGGTCTTCTTGGCCCGCTAGAGGGTGGTGGACCGAAGGTCACGAGCCGGCATACCTCCGCAGGTTTGGGCGGAGTGGTCATGATCCTTTGCCATGCCTTAACGCGGGGCCAAATAGGCTCGAGTGCGAGGGGAAAGCCCGCATCGGGAGGTGCAGTATGCGTCCCACCCGAACAACCCTCATCGTCGGCCTCACCGTCCTGACCTCGCTGATGTTGGTACCCCCAGCACTCGCTGACGGGGACGACGTCGAGCGTCATGGGTCCTGCAGCGGTTCCAGCCGCTGGGAACTGGACCTGGACCGTGAGCACGGTCGGATCGAGGTCGACTTCGAGGTCAAGCAAGGCGTTGTCGGGGATCGGTGGAGGGTCAAGCTGGTCCACGACGGCGACGTGTTCTTCCGTGACCTCCGGACGACGCACGGCGACGACGGGTCGTTCGACGTGGAGCGGCGCACCAACGACGCAGCCGGCACGGACCGGTTCGTCGGGAAGGCCGTCAACAAGTCGACCGGGGAGGTCTGCCGCGGCACCGCGGCGATCTGACCCCCGTACGATCGAGGGAAGAAGCAGGGCCGAGGTTACGTGCGGTCCTGCTTCTGCTTCTTCGTACACACTTGGCCGCCCCGGTCTACGTCTATGGAGCCCTTCTTGGCGGATCGAGAGGGTGGCCGTCCGGGGTACGGACGCTGACGTGTGCGAGTGTTCGGGAATGCTCCTGAGAGATGCGCCACTAGTTGAGAATCGGCCCGCAGAGCGAAGCGAGGCGCGTGCGATCAGCCACGACCTGCTCGCTGGCCGCCCCGAACTTCACGACGTCCTGCTGAAGGTCGTTGGCGACTGACCACAGCCGTTGGTTGCCTGATCGAACCGCGGACGTCACGACCGGACGAGGAGGCCGGGTGCTCGATCGTCGGATGAGTCAATGGCCATGTGGAAACTGCAAGCCATCTCGGCGTACTCGGCTTGGTCCTCGGCCTCGCGGTGGCGGTCCCAGGCGCTCATGCCGCCGCCGGCTGCAGCGGCGCCGACGACGACGGCGATCGCCGGGAGCCAGCAGAACGTGGCGCTTCTTACTCACTAGTCATAGGTTCGGCCCCGCGAATGTGGACTTGAGCAGCCGACGCAGCGACCGATGAGCGTGATAGCAGGGTGGACGAGGTCCCTGTCGCCGTCCCCGGACACCCCCAGCGCGGTGTACGGATTAGGTAGGTTGTCCGCGGACCGAGAGGGTGAACGAGGTCCGCCGGGAGATCCGGCCGGGTGTAGCCTCGCAAGGTGGACCGGTTAGAGGGGTATGCCCTCGGAGCGTTCGGATTCCTCGTCTTCGGGGCGTCCGGGACCGGGCAGGTCGTGGCGTTCGGGAACGCACGCCCGCTGACAGCCCTACTGCTGACGCTCGGCGTCCTTGGTGGGGGCTTGCTCTACCGGGCTGGGTATCGACTCGCCTCCCGCTAGAAAATCGAACCGTCCTACGTTGCCACAACGTCGGGAGGGCCGGGCGGTGTACGGACTTGGTGCGTTCTTCGTGGCGAGAGATGGTGACGGTCGGCGGACGTGGCGAGTCTTCGACACCTCAGTCGATGCCTGAACAGAAGGGACCCGCAGGCTCCATATCGTGCGGTCCGCGCGGAGACCCGAGCGTGACCTCGGTTGGGTTCACCCAAACCACGCCGTCCTGAACCAGGGTCGCCAACCGATCGAGACCCCGCGGAGCAGGCCCGAGCACGTAGTTCCCAAGTCGGTCGAACTTGTCTCCGTGGGCGGGTCTTCGAACCACATCGACGATGGGCAGTACACGACCCGTTCGCCGAGGTGTGGGCTCCGGGCCAGGAATGTGACCGGGGTCTGCGGTGGGCCGATCACCACGTAGGCGGGCACGTCGGGAACCAACGTGACGCCTTGGCCGCGGACCTCCTGAACCGTCCCGACACGCACCCATCCCGCACCGGGTGAGTCGTCGGAGGCCAACGAACGCGCAACGGCGAGAGCCAGCAGCGCGGCGAGGATCGCGATCAGGGAGAGGGCGAAGGAGCGCCGTCGCGATGGAGAAGGTCTCGTCTCCACTCGGTTGATCGTCTCTCAGGGGCCGAGGAAGGACAAGGCACAAAGCCGGGTCTAGGGATATGACTCCTTTTCGGTCGGTCGCGATGGTGTGGAGCTCCCGTGACCCTGGCCTCGCGCGCCCTGGCAGCCGAGGCCAGTCTTAGTGACTGATCGCGGATCCACTTGCTTCCGAGGCGCTGCCATTGGGCCGGATCAGGCCAGCGAGCCCGGCGGCAACGGGATCGGGCTCGGCGTCGATCAGCGGCTCGGCCATCGCGGGAACGATGCCGCTTTGGTGAAGGCCCCCAGTCCCTTGTGCGCGCCCGGTCTACTTCTTGATGTACACCACCATCGTCGAGGGGATCATCCCGGCTCGCTCCGCTGCTGCCGCCAGTTCCGGAGAGAAGGAGCTCTGGGCTGCCTGGAAGGCCTCCATGTCAGGGACGTCCCATGTGCTGGCGACCTGGTTGCTGCCATCGATGGCGACGTAGCTGGCCCCGTCCGACGCGACCGCCGACATCGCGGGGACCATCTCTGCCTTGAACTTCAACCATTCCTCGACATCGTTGACCGCCGCGGTGACGATGACTTGGGGCATGACGAGTCTCCTTCGGGACGCCGACCGGCTCAGGCGGCAAGTATATGAGACCCCGTAGATCACTGGGGCACGAAGTCGCCGCCTGCGCGAGCGTTCCGATCCTCGGGCCAGCCCACTCCCGGCCCATAGTCCGTAGCGACCCCGTTTCGACGCGTCCCCGGCGGATCGAGGCGAGCGTCTGCGCCACCGCCCAGCGAACCTACGGTCATCGGCATCCGTAGACCCATCCAGGCAACGCATGGAGGTGACCGATGCGCCGATACCTGGTAGTCGCGAACCAGACCCTCGCCGCGGGCCAGCTCGAGCGCTCGGTGCGGGGGTGCATGGCAGCCGGGCCGTGCCGGTTCCACATCGTGGTTCCGGCGACGCCACCGAAGGATCACCTCACCTGGGTCGAGGGCGACGCGATGGCGATCGCGCGCGAGCGGCTGGACCGGGCGCTCGAGTGGTTCCATGAGATCGGGGCCGAGGTGCATGGGACGGTCGGGGATGCCCGTCCGCTCCTCGCGATCGGGGATGCGCTTCGCGACCAGCCGTTCGACGAGATCATCCTTTCGACCCTGCCGGCGGGCGTCTCGCGCTGGCTACGGATGGACCTGCCGAGCCGGGTCCGGGCCGCGTTCGACCTGCCCGTTTCCCACGTCGTCTCGGCACCCGAGCCGACCGGATCCCGTTCGTGACCGGATCCCGTTCCTGACGGGAGTAGCCTGGAAGGCGAGCACCGCGCCTGCGTCAACCGGCCGAGAGAAGGAGGCCGCGTGAGATCCCTCTCCGTGCACCGCCTCGCCGGTTCGCTCGCCGTCCTCGCGACCCTCGCCCTCCCCGCATGCGGCTCGGACACCGGGTCCGACGGGGACCCTCGCATGGTGGAGCTCACCGCCGAGGACGCGGGGAGCACCGTCTCGGTCCGACCGGACGACGAGATCGTGGTCACGCTCGACTCGAACGCCACGACCGGCTTCGCCTGGGAGCTCACCGCCGAACCCGCGGCCGAGATCCTGGAGTTCGTCGGCTCCGAGTACGTCGACCCGGAGACCGGGCTCGTAGGCGCCGGCGGCCAGGAGGTCTGGCGCTTCCGGGCCGCCGCCGAGGGGACGACGAGCTTCGAGCTCACGTATCTGCGGAGCTTCTCGGGCGAGACGGCCGGCGAGCCGTTCGTCCTCACGGTCGTCGTCCGGCCGGTCGGCTGAGGTCCGTATCCCCGCCACACGCGCTCCTCCTCGCTCGCGCTCGCTAGGCTCTGCGCGATGCGACGATGTCCGGTCTGCGGTGAGCTGAACCCGACCCGAGCCCGGTTCTGCCTGAACTGTGGGTCGCCGCTCGGCGCCGTGGCGCCCACCGGACCGGAGGAGCGCCGACTGGTCACGGTGCTGTTCTGTGACCTCGTGGGATTCACGGCGCGCTCGGACCGGGCGGATCCGGAGGAGGTCAAGGGCACGCTCCGGCCGTTCCACGCGCGTGTCCAGCGCGAGATCGAGCGCCACGGCGGCTGGGTGGCCGAGTTCCTCGGCGACGGCGTCCTGGCGATCTTCGGGGCGCCGATCGCCCACGAGGACGACCCCGAGCGCGCGATCCGTGCCGCCCTGCGGATCCAGGAGGCGATCGACGCGCTGAACCGCGATCACCCGGAGCTCGCGCTCAGCGCCCGGATCGGGATCGAGACGGGCGAGGCGGTCGTGTCGTTCGGCCAGGGCCCGCAGATCGGCGGCAACGTGACCGGCGACGTGACGAACACGGCCTCGCGGCTCCAGGGCGTCGCGCCGCCCGGCGGCATCGTGGTCGGCGAGGCGACGTACGGCGAGACCGCGTCGCTGTTCCGCTTCCGGCGACTCGAGCCGGTAAGCGTGAAGGGCAAGGCCGAGCCGCTGCGTGTGTGGGAGCCGCTCGCACCGGCGAGCCGCCTGCCCGAAGACGCGCGGCGGCGCTTCGCCACGCCGCTCGTGGGACGTCGCGAGGAGCTCGCCGCGCTCGAGAGCCTGCTGCTGCGGACGGTGCGCGACCACACGCCCGGCTTCGCCGTCGTGACCGGCGAGGCCGGTGTCGGGAAGACGCGGCTGCTGAACGAGCTGGCCGGACTCGCCGACGGCCTGCCAGAGCTCCTCCGGTGGCGTCAGGGCCGGCCACTGCCCTACGGCGAGGGCGTCGCGTTCTCGGCGCTCGCCGAGATCGTCAAGTCCGAGGCGGGGATCCTCGAGTCCGATGCAACGGATGCGGCGCGCGCGAAGCTGACCGCCTCCCTCGAGCGCACGGGCGCGGACGCCGCCGAGCGAGCCACCGTCGAGGCGTCCCTCGAACCGCTCCTCGGGTTGCCACATGAGGAGTCGGTCGAGAGCCCGGACGAGCGGTGGGGCGGCTGGGGTCCGCCCGAGAGCGACCGGGTCGAGACGTTCTTCCGCTGGAGCCGCTACCTGGAGCTGCTCGCGTCCGACCGGCCGCTCGTCCTCGTGTTCGAGGACCTCCACCAGGCCTCCGGCCCGTTCCTCGCGTTCGTCGACCACCTGCTCGACTGGAGCTCGGGACTGCCGATGCTCGTGATCGTGGCCGGGCGGCCCGAGCTGCTCGACCTGCGGCCCGAGTGGATCCGGTGGAGCGCCGCCACGCACGTGGAGGTCTCCCCACTGCCCCGCCGACAGAGCCGCCAGCTCGTCGCGCTCCTGCTCGAGACCACCGACCTGCCTTCGGGAACCATCGACCGCGTCGTGGAGCGCGCCGAGGGGATCCCGCTCTACGCCGAGGAGTTCGCGCGCCTCGTCCGCGAGCGCTCCGAGACGCCGGGCACCGACCTCGCCGAGACGGTCGTCCCGCCGACGCTCCGAACGCTGATCGCCGCGCGTCTGGACGGCCTTCCCCCCGAGGACCGCTCCCTACTCCAGGACGCCGCCGTGGTCGGCCGGACGTTCTGGACCGGCGCCGTCGCCGCGATCCAGGACGTGGAGTCGGGCCGCCTGGATCCGCTCCTCGACGACCTGGCCGATCGCGAGCTCGTGCAGCGCGTCCGCCCGTCAACGGTGCGGGGCGAGGACGAGTTCGCGTTCTCGCACGCGCTCGTGCGCGACGTCGCCTACGCCCAGATCCCACGCCGGATCCGCGTCGCGCGGCACCGGGCCGTCGGCGAGTGGATCGAGCGCCTGGCAGGGGACCGCGTGGCCGACCGCGCCGAGGCACTCGCGCAGCACTTCGGCGAGGCGCTCTCGCTCGCCCGCATGGCCGGCGACGAACGCACCGCCAACGAGCTGCTCGAGCCCGCCGTCCGGTACGTGCGCCTGGCCGCGGAGCGCGCGATGGGCTTCGATGCCGCCCGCGGCCATCGCCTCTACACGAAGGCGCTGTCGTTCCTGCCCGAGGGACACGAGGACCGCGCCCGCACGCTCCGCGACGCGGGGGTGACCGCCGCCGCGCTCGGGCGGTTCGACGAGGCCGAGGGGTTCTTCCGCGGCGCGCTCGCCGAGTACCAGGAGCGCGACGACCAGGTCGGGCGGGCCGACGTGATGGTGGCGTTCTCGCGCCTGGCGCTCGAGCGTGGCGACATGGAATCGGTCGGGCCGCTCCTCGACGTCGCGCTCGGCTTGCTGGAGGAGCGCGAGCCGGGTCCGCCGCTCGCGCGCGCGTACGCGAGGCACGCGGGGTACCTGCTGGTCGTCGGCGACCTCGAGGGGTGCCTGCGCCGCGCGCGACAGGGGCTGGCGCTCGCGCGGGAGCTCGAGATGGGGCGCGAGGAGGTCCTCGCGCTGAACTACATGGGCGCGGCGCGGAGCTTCCTCGGCGACCCCGAGGGCCTCGGGGCGCTGCGGGAGGCCGTCCGGCGTGGCCGAGAGCTCGGTCTTGGCCCGGAGACCGCGATCGCGATGAACAACCTCGCCGAGAACCTCCGCTACGTCGTGGGACCGGCCGCCTCGCTCGATGCCTGGGAGGAGATGGCGGCGTTCGCGAGCGAGCGAGGGCTGTCGACCTCGGTCTCGTGGGCGCGGGCGGGACAGGCGGGCGCGCTGTTCGACCTCGGCCGCTGGGACGAGGTCCTCCAGATCGAGCCCGACGCCGAGACGTGGGACCGCGGTCACGGGATCAGCCAGTTCGGCACGGCCGTGCGACAGCTGTGTGGCTGGATCGCGATCCGCCGCGGCGACCTCGATGGCGCCGTGGCCCGGACCCAGGACATGATCGCCCGCGCGCAACGGCTCGGCTACGCGGAGTACGAGTCGCCCGCGTACACGCTGCTCGCCGAGGTGG
>DASTHN010000128.1:0-10691 GCA_035718185.1 Actinomycetota bacterium | reverse complement strand
CTCCCCCGCACCAGGACCGTCGAGGATCGGATCGAGGAGCTCCGCAAGCGCAAGGCGGCGCTCCTGGACGACCACCGCAAGGACGCCGTGCGGCGGCAGCACGAGAAGGGCAAGCTGACCGCCCGCGAGCGCATCGACCTGCTGCTCGACCGCGGGTCCTTCGTCGAGACGGACCCGCTCACGGTCCACCGCTCGCACGACTTCGGCATGGACCGCAGCCGCCCCGCAGGGGACGGCGTGGTCTCCGGATACGGGTCCGTCGACGGGCGACGCATCTTCGTCGCGTCCCAGGACTTCAGCGTCTTCGGCGGCTCCCTCGGCGAGGTCCACGCCCAGAAGATCTGCAAGGTGCAGGACCTGGCCATGAGCACGGGGGCGCCGTTCATCCAGATCAACGACTCGGGCGGCGCCCGGATCCAGGAAGGGGCGGCCAGCCTGGCCGGCTACGGCTACATCTTCGAGCGCAACGTCCGCGCGAGCGGCGTGATCCCCCAGATCAGCGTGATCATGGGCCCGTGCGCCGGCGGCGCGGTCTATTCCCCCGCGATCACCGACTTCACGTTCATGGTGCGCGAAACCTCGCACATGTTCATCACCGGTCCCGAGGTCATCAAGGCCGTCACGGGTGAGGAGGTCTCGTTCGAGGAGCTCGGCGGGGCGATGACGCACGCCAGCAAGTCCGGGGTCGCGTCGTTCGTGAGCCAGGACGAGGAGGAGTGCCTGGCGATGGTGCGCCACCTCCTCTCGTACCTACCGTCGAACAACCTGGAGGACCCACCGGCCTACGCCACGGTGGACGACCCGGAACGGCACGACGAGGGTCTCACCCACCTCGTGCCGGATTCGGCCAAGGAGCCGTACGACATGCACGAGGTGATCCGCCGCGTCATCGACGACGGGGACTTCTTCGAGGTCTTCCCCTTCTGGGCCATGAACATCGTGACCGGCCTCGCCCGCCTGGACGGCCGCACCATCGGCATCGTCGCGAATCAGCCGAAGGTGCTCGCGGGCACCCTGGACATCGATTCGAGCGAGAAGGCGTCCCGATTCGTCCGGTTCTGCGACGCGTTCAACATCCCGATCCTCACCTTCGTGGACGTCCCGGGGTTCCTGCCCGGCGCCGAGCAGGAGTACCACGGGATCATCCGCCACGGCGCGAAGCTCCTGTTCGCGTACGCGGAGGCCACCGTCCCGCGCATGACCGTGATCACGCGCAAGGCGTACGGCGGCGCGTACCTGGTGATGAACTCGAAGCACCTGCGCTCGGACGTCTCGTTCGCGTGGCCGACGGCCGAGATCGCCGTGATGGGCCCGGAGGGTGCGGTGAACGTCGTGTTCCGCAAGGAGATCGAGAAGGCCGAGGACCCGAAGGCGCGGCGTCGGGAGCTCATCGGCGAGTACCAGCGGAAGTTCGCGAACCCCTACGTCGCGGCCGAGCGCGGCTTCATCGACGACGTGATCGAGCCCGCCGAGACGCGGCCCCGACTGGTGAAGTCCCTGCGGATGCTCGCGACGAAGCGCGAGTCGGTCCCGGCCCGCAAGCACGGCAACATCCCCCTCTAGCGATGGACGAGGAACGTCGCTTCGAGCTCCCCGAGGGCCTCACGGCCGAGGAGGAACGCGCCGTCATCACCGCGCTCGAGCGCTACTTCGTCCAGGAGAGCCCGCACCCGAACCCGTGGGCCCTCGCGGGGCGGATCGACGCCACCGGCTTCGGCGCGCTCCAGGGCCGCCGCTACATGGACGAGCCCTGGGGCTCGCCGCTCCGGCACCCGTTCGTCCGCCGCGGGGTGCCGCCGCTGCACGGGCGCGGCGACGCGGGCTGAGGCCGTGGCAGCGGCCAGGTCCGCTCGAGCCGTGGCCGGGCTCTCGGAGGCGCTCGCGGCGTTCACGGCCGAGGGATGCTCGGCCCCCCGTCGGTGGGGCAACGGCCCGGGCGACACGTACGGCCGGCACGCCCACGGGTACCACAAGGTGCTCTTCTGCCTGTCGGGCTCGATCTCGTTCCACACGGACGACGGCGACGTCGAGCTCCGACCCGGCGATCGGCTCGACCTCGAGCCGGGCACGCAGCACGCGGCGACGGTGGGCCCTCGCGGCGTCGGGTGCGTGGAGGCATCGCGGTGACCGGCGTCGCCGTGCAGGTGGACCAGCTGTGGTTCAAGGCGCCCGGCGGGATCGGGACGTACATCCGGAACCTCGTTCCGGCGATGGCGCGGTGCGACCCGACGCTCGAGCTCAAGCTCTTCCACGCGCGCTTCGGGCCCGACGCGCCACCGCCCGAGCGCTGGATCCGGGGCTTCTGGATGCAGGAGCTGGACGCGTCGATCCGCTCGCTCTACCCGCGCTGGGACCTGCTCGGCCGACCTGCGCTCCCCGAGTCCCTCCGCTCGGCGGACATCGTCCACGCGACGAACCACGCGGCGATCCCCCCGGCGGCCCCCGGGCAGAGGCTCGTCGTCACCGTGCACGACCTGGCCTTCGAGCACTTCCCGAGCCTGTTCCCGCGGAAGTGGCGGCTGCTCTACCGCCTTGGGCTCCGCGCCGCGGTGAGGCGGGCGGATGCGATCCTCACGCCCTCGCGGAGCACGGCCGAGGACCTCGCGTCGCGGACGAAGGTCGACCCGGCCCGGCTCCACGTCGTGCCGCTCGCGTCCTCGCTCGCGACCGGGACGCTCGACGTCGCCGAGGTCCTCGCCCGGCGGCAGATCCGCCGGCCCTACGTGCTCTTCGTCGGCACCCTCGAGCCCCGCAAGAACCTGATCCGCCTCGTCCGGGCCTACCGGCAGGTCGCGGCGGCCGGCCCGCCCCACGCTCTGGTGCTGGCCGGGCCGATGGGCTGGCACCATGACGCGCTGATGCGCGAGATCGCGCTGCCGGGTCCGGGCGAGGTCGTCCTCACCGGCCCGCTCGCGGCCGAGGACCTGGACGCGCTCTACCGGGGCGCGGCCGCGTTCGCGTATCCGTCCCTGTACGAGGGCTTCGGCCTGCCGGTCGTCGAGGCGATGGCGCGCGGCGTGCCGACGGTGGCCTCGAGCACGTCGTCCGTGCCCGAGGTGACGGGCGACGCCGCGCTCGGCGTCGATCCGCGGTCCGTGCGCCAGATCGCGGCAGCGCTCGATCGCGTGCTCACGGACGCGGAGCTGGCCGATCGGCTCGCCACCGCCGGTCGCGCACGGGCCGAGGGTTTCTCCTGGGACCGCACGGCGATGGGCACGCTCGAGGTCTACCGGGAGGTGCTGGAGGGGCGGTGAAGGTCTCGCTCGTCACGACGGTGCTGAACGCGTCCGGTCACGTCGGCGGGTTCCTGGAGAGCGTTGCGGCGCAGACGCGAGCGCCCGATGAAGTCGTCGCCGTGGACGGCGGGTCGACCGACGGCACGCTCGAGACGCTCCGCCTCGCCCAGGGCATCACGCTGATCGAGGAGCCCGGGGCCGGCATCGCGCGCGGCCGCAACGTGGCGATCGCGGCGGCGACCCACGACGTCATCGCGGTGAGCGACGCCGACTGCGTGCCCGAGCCCGCGTGGCTCGAGCGGCTCCTGATCCCGATCGAGGAGGGCGCCGACGTCTCGATGGGCGCCTACCGCCCGATCGCCGAGACCTTCCTCGAGCGCTGCATGGCGGCCGTGAACCTCCCGGACCCCGAGGACTGGGACGAGGCGACGTTCATGCCCTCGGGACGCTCGGTCGCGTTCCGGCGCTCGGCCATCGAGGCGGCGGGCGGGTACCCGGAGTGGCTCGCGATCGGCGAGGACATGTACGTCGACCACCGCTGGCGTGAGCTCGGGATGGACATGCGGCTCGCGCGGGAGGCCGTCGCGTGGTGGCGGCTGCGGCCGGACCTGGGCTCGACCTGGGTTCAGTACTTCCGCTACGCGCGCGGGGACGCGATCGCCGGGATGTACCCCGAACGGCACGCCCTGCGCTTCGGCGTCTACGGCGGGGCGCTGTACGCGCTCGGGTCGCGCGGGCTCTGGCGCAAGGCGGCGGCGCTCGGCGGGTCGGCCGTGTACACCGCCGGGCCGGTCCGCCGGGCGATCGCCCGCGCCGACTACCCGGCCGAGCGCGTCCGGGCCGCGGCGACGGTCCCGGCGCTCATGGCGTTCGTCGACCTCGCGAAGATGGCGGGGTACCTGGCGGGCCTGGCCGTTCGCGCCCGCTCCGGTCCGCGCGAGGAGGACCCGCCCTCCCCCTGATATCGTCGGCGTGATGGCGAACCGCAAGCGCAAGTCAACGGCCGCCAAGCAGCGCGCGAAGCTGCGGCAGCAGCGGCGCGCCGCGACGCCGCAGACCGGGCAGGAGTCCGGCTCGGCGCCAGCGACGACCCGCCCGCAGCCCGCGCGACGGCCGGGCGACCGCCGGCCCCGGACCTCGAGGCGCCGCCGCCCGAGCCGGACCCCCTGGCTGCTGATCGGCGGGGTCGTCGTTGTCGTCGGCGTGTTCGTCGTGCTGTTCCTCACGAACGGCGACGACACGAGCCGGGGCGAGGCGTCCGCCGGATCGATCGAGAAGCTCACCAGCGTTCCCGCCCAGACGCTCGAGGCCGTGGGCGTCCCCGACCAGCCCTCGAACGTGAATCCCCTGCCGGCCGACGCCGCACCGCTCGAAGAGGGCGGCAAGCCGGTCGTGCTGTACGTCGGCGCCGAGTACTGCCCGTTCTGCGCCGTCGAGCGCTGGCCGATGGTCGTCGCGCTCAGTCGCTTCGGCACGTTCACCGGGCTCGAGTCGACCACCTCCGGGCCGCCGCCCGAGACCCTGGCGAACACCCCGACCGTGACGTTCAAGGACGCGACGTACGCGAGCGACCACATCGTGTTCTCCTCGGTCGAGACCGGGGACCGGCTCGGCAACCCGCTCGAGGACCCGACCGAGTTCCAGCAGCGCCTGTTCGACACGTACAACAACGAGTCGGTGACGGGGAGCAGCGGCGGGATCCCGTTCGTCATGATCGGCAACCGCTACGCGTGGGCCGGGAGCCAGTACGACCCGGCCGTGCTCGACGGCAAGGACTTCGATCAGATCGCCAACGCGCTCGCGAACCCCGACAGCGCGGTCTCCCAGGCGGTCGGCGGCGCAGCGAACTACATCACCGCGATGATCTGCCAGCTCACGGACGGCGAGCCCAACGACGTCTGCTCGACCCCGGTGATCCAGCAGGCCCAGGCGGCGCTGCCCACGCCGTGATGCGCGTCGCCCGCTGGGTCGCGCCGGTGACGACCGCCCTCGCGCTCGCCGGGGTCGGCGTGTCCACCTACCTGACGATCGCACACTACGCGGACCCGGGGGGCGAGCTCCAGTTCTGCAGCGGCACCGGGACCGTCGACTGCGGCGCGGTCACGACGAGTGCGCAGTCCACCTTCCTCGGCATCCCGGTCGCCCTGCTCGGGCTGCTGTGGTTCGTCGGGATGCTCGTGCTCTGCCTGCCGATCGCCTGGCGGGCAGGGTCCCGGTACGTCCACCTCGCCCGGCTGGTGGGCGCGATCGCGGGCATCGGCTTCGTCCTGTGGCTGGTCTACGCCGAGCTGCTCATCATCGGCGCGATCTGCCTGTGGTGCACGGTCGCGCACGTCATCGCGTTCGCCCTCTTCGTGGTGGTGGTGCTGACGACGCCCGCCCTCCTCGCGGAGGAATGACGCCCGTCACTCGTACTCGTAGAAGCCCTTGCGGGTCTTGCGACCCAGGTGGCCGGCCGTGACCATCCGCTTCAACAGCGGCGGCGGGGCGAACAGCGGCTCCTTGAACTCCTCGTAGAGCACGTTCGCGACGAACATCGTCGTGTCCACGCCGATCAGGTCGATGAGCTGGAGCGGCCCCATCGGATGGTTCAGACCCAGGTGGACCGCTGTGTCGATGTCCTCGCGCGTCGCGAAGCCCTCCTCGAGCAGTCGGACGGCGCTGTTCAGGTACGGGATCAGGAGCATGTTCACGATGAAGCCCGCCCGGTCCCGCGACTCGACGGTCGTCTTGCCCAGCCGGACGCCCCAGGCTCGGCCGAACTCGACCGTCTCCTCGGCCGTGGTGATCGCCTTCACGAGCTCGATCAGGCCCATGACCGGCACGGGGTTGAAGAAGTGCATCCCCATGACCAGCCCGGGACGCTTCGTCGCCGCCCCGAGGTCGGCGATCGGGATCGACGACGTGTTGCTCGCCAGGACGACGTCGGGTCTGGTGACCTCGTCGAGGCGGCGGAAGACCTCGACCTTCGTGGCGTAGTCCTCGGTGGCCGCCTCGATGATCAGGTCGGCGTCGGCCAGATCCGCCAGGTCGGTCGTCCCCGAGACGCGTCCGAGAAGGCCGTCGCGCTCGGCCGGGGTGAGCTTCTCGCGCTCCACCGCCCGCAGGGTCGAGGTCTCGATGCGGTGCCGGCCGGCCTGGACGAGCTCCTCGGTCGGCTCGAGGTAGACGACGTCGGCGCCCGCCCGGGCGCTGACCTCGACGACGCCCGAGCCCATCAGTCCGCAGCCGACGACCCCGACGGTACGAACGTCCTCAGCCCTCATCCCCAACCCCGGTCCACCGCAGAGGCAAGCCTACAATCGGTCCCGTGCCCGTGCTCGACGTCGGGCGTCGCCGCGTTCCCGTTCGGTGGGGCAACCCGTGCGGTCGCGGGGACGGTCAGCAGACGACCGAGAGGAGCGGCCACGGGTTCACGGCGCCGCCGATGACCGCGTAGCCGTACGGGCTCTTCTGCCAACCGCTCGGGATCACGTTCGGGTGCCACTCGAAGTGGTCGTGGTTCGTGTTCGTGTCCCCGGTCTCGCCGACGTAGCCGATGATCTCGCCGGCCTCGACGGGGCCGTTCGAGTTCTCCGAGTACCGCGACAGGTGGGCGTTGTACACGTAGCCGTTGGCACCGTACACGTAGACCGCGTTCCCACCGAGCGTGTTGTAGGAGGACCGTGCGGTGCCGGGGAACGGGGCTCGGATCGGCGTCCCCGCGGGGGCGATGATGTCGTTGCCCGCGTGCGGGTGGTATCCACCGGCGAACCGCGGAGCGCCGAACCCGTTGTAGACGGCGCGGGGCTGGTCGACGGGGCAGACCTGCAGGATCCCGTCCGGGTCGAACTTCAGCCCGGTCAGCGCCGCGAGCTCGCGCTGGTACTGCTTCTTCAGGTCCTTGGCCAGCTCCTCCGCCCGGGCCTTCTTCTGGGCCAGGTCGTCGAGCACGCGCTGCTGCTCGGCGAGCTTGGCCTCGAGCGCGGCGTACTGGGCCTGCTGCTTCCGGAGCGCCGCGGCGGCCTTGGCCTGCAGCGTCTGCTCCTCGGCCTCCTGCGCGGCCAGCTCGTTCCGCAGGTTCTCGACCTGGTTCGCCAGGTCGGCGTCGGTCTGGGACAGGGCGTCGACGAACTCGACCCGCGCCGACAGGTCCGCCAGCGACGTCGCTCCGAGCAGGAACTCAAGGCTGTCGCCCGGCCCGCTCATGTACGCCTCCGCGGCGCGCTGGTCGAGCTGGCCGCGGAGACGGGCGTACTCGTCCCGGGCGTCGATCAGCGCGTGCCGCGTGACCCTGAGCTGCTCGGTGATCTCCTCCCACCGGGCCTCCGCCTCGTCCACCTTGGCCGCGAGTCGACCGGCCTCCCGCGAGAGCTGGTCCAGCTTGATCTGGCCGTCGCGGATCTGCCCCAGCAGGCGCTTGACCTCGGCCTCGGCGGCGGCGAGCCGGTCCTTCGTCGAGGGTTGGGCGGCGGCCACCCCGACGAGACCCGTGACCAGCAGGAACGCGAGGGCGAGGGCCGCGAAGCGGCGCCAGATGGGGCGGGCTCCTATGGGACGTTCGGCCATGGGGAACAGCCTTCCTACCAACGGGCACCCTGGCTGTCAACCGCCGGCCCGCCAAGGGTGACCCCCCGAGAACCCCCTTGCAACAACCTCCTCGGCGTCCGCGGACGCCGCCTTGAGGCGGGCGAGCGGCCTCAGGTGAGCGGCAGACCCAGGTCTCGCGCCAGGACCATGCGCTGGATCTCGCTCGTGCCCTCGCCGATCTCGAGCGCCTTCGCGTCGCGGTAGAAGCGGGCGACCAGGGAGCCCTCGACGTAGCCGTAGCCGCCGTGGACCTGGACGGCCTCGCGGGCACACGCGACGGCGGCCTCGCTGGCGGAGAGCTTCGCGACCGCCGCCTCGGCCTTGAAGGGGCGGCCGTGGTCCCGGAGCCAGCCGGCGCGCTGGTACGCGAGGCGGGCGGTCTCGACCGCCACCCGCATGTCGGCGAGCTTGAACGCCACGGCCTCGAACGCGCCGATCGGACGCCCGAAGGCCTCGCGATCGGTGGCCTGCCGGACGCTCTCCTCCAGGCACCCGCGCGCCAGGCCGACCGCCATCGCCGCGATCGCGACCCGGCCGTCGTCGAGCACCTCCAGGAACTGCGCGTACCCTCGGCCGCGCTCGCCGAGCAGGTTGGCCTCGGGTACGCGGCAGCCCTGGAGAACCACCTCCCGGGTGTCGCTCGCGCGCCACCCCAGCTTGCGGTACGGGGGGCCGACCGAGAGCCCGGGCGCGTCCACCGGCACGACGATCGTCGAGACGTCGCCGGCCAGCTCGTCGCGAGCGGCGACGATGCACACGCTCGTGAGCGGCGTGCCTGCGTTCGTGATGAACGCCTTCGTGCCGTCCAGGACCCACTCGCCGTCCTCGAGCCGGGCGGTGGTCCGGATCGCGCGGGCGTCGGAGCCGCCCCACGGCTCGGTCAGCCCGAACGCGCCGAGCGCCGCCCCCCGGGCCATCGGCGCCAGCCAGCGCTCCCTCTGCTCCTCGGTGCCGAACCGGTGGATCGCGTTCGCGGCCAGCCCCACGGCCGCCTCGAGCGTGATCGCCACCGAGGAGTCGTACCGGGCGATCTCCTCCAGGCACACGCAGAAGGTCAGCAGGTCGCCGTCGAGCCCCCCGTACCGGGCCGGGAACGGCAAACCGAACAGCCCGAGCTCGCCGAGCCTGCGGACGATCTCGAGCGGGAACTCCTCGCGCTCGTCAGCATCGGCCGCCGCGGGCGCGACGACGTCCCGCGCGACGTCGCGGACGGCGAGCTGGAACTCGCGCTGCTCGGGCGTGAGCTCGAAGTCCACCGCGTCAGCCTAGCCCGGGTTCGGGTGAGCGGCCCCGAGCGTCATCACGCCCCGGCGCCGCTCCCCCACGGCACGGGCGCGGCGCGCGGCGCGAGGTCGGGCTCGCGGAGGAGCATGTGCGCGTGGAGCGACTCGAGCAGGGCCCGGGCGGCGCCCACCGCATCGGCGCCGCCCGCCGCCTCGGCTCCGAACACCCGGCCGACCCACCAGACCTGGGCGGCCACGTCCTTCTCATGGCCGCGCTCGCGGACCTCCCGGAGCAGCGCCAGTGCACGCTCGAGGGCGACGTCGGCCTCGTCCTCGGCGAGCAGGATGGTGGTCTCGGCGTCCAGGAGCCAGTCCACCGTGTCCGGGGCATCGGCCGTGACGGCGGCCGTCTCGTCCACGACCTGACGGGCCCCGGTGACGTCCCCGGCCGCGACGAGGGCCTTCGCGAAGGCCCGGACGGTCCACGTCACGATGCTGCGCTCCTTCAGCTCGCGGCAGAGCCTGTAGGCCTCGCGCAGATCGTCGAGCGCCGCCTGCTCCTCCCCGGCGTACCGATGGGCGATGCCGCGCGAGGTGAGGACGCTCGCGAGCTCCCATCGTGCGCCGAGCTCGCGGAAGGCCTGGACGGCCGCGCGCAGGTGCGGTCCGGCCTCCTCGAGCCGCAGGAGCCGGCGCAGCGCAGCGCCGACGCTCTCGTGCGCGACGGCGATCGAGAACCGGTCGCCGGCGCTCTCGGCGATCGCCAATCCCTGCGCGGCCAGGACCAGGCTCTGCTCCTCGTCGCCGTTCTCGGACTCGAGCACGGACAGCATCGCGAAGGCCCGGGACTCGGCCCACGTGTCCCCCTCCGCGTTCGCACGCGTGACCTCGAGCGCCTCCTCGAACATCGCCCGGGCCGTCTGGATGTCGCCCCGCCAGTAGGGCGCCCACCCGGCCACCAGCAGCGTCCGCGCCAGGGTCCACGGGTCCCCGACCTCCCGGGCGGCCGCGAGCGCCTGATCGAACAGCTCGCCGGCCCGGTCCCGGTCCCCATTGATGGAGAGCTCGATGTCGCCGAGGAACCGAGCGGCGTGTGCCCGGACGCGGGCGTCGAGCCCGCCGATCTCGAGCGCGCGCGAGAGCGGACCGGCCGCCGCCTCGAAGTCGCCCAGCCAGTACCGCGCCTCACCGAGGTTCGCGAGCAGGATCGCCTGCGAGAGCCCCCAGTCCCGCTCGGGGCCCGAGAGCGCGAGCGCCCGCTCGTACTGGTCGGCCGCGGGCCCGGCCTCCGAGCCCCACAGGGCCAGGTCCCCTGCGCGTGTGAGCGCCTCGACGGCCCGGTCGGCGAGCGTGCGGTCGCGCGGGTCGAGATCCAGCGCCGCCCTCGCCGCCTGCTCGAGGTGGAAGGCGATCGACCGTGGGTAGCGCGCGGCCGTCCGCTCGTCCTCGGACAGCTTCGTCGCGACGCGCAGGTGCAGCCGCTGGCGCTCGCGCTTCGGCAGGCTCTCGTAGGCGACGTCCCGCACGAGCCCGTGGCGGAAGCGCCACACCTCGGAGCGCTGCTCGTCCCGGACGAGGAGCTCCTCGTCCTCGAGCACGGCGAGGACCTCCGGGTCCGGCTCGGCGATCGGGGCCAGCTCGGACGTGCGGAACGTCGCGCGCG
>DASTHN010000127.1:0-21730 GCA_035718185.1 Actinomycetota bacterium | reverse complement strand
GCGATCTGGCGGAAGGCACCGCTGCTCGTCGTCGTGATCGTCGCGGCGTGCGTCACCGCGCTCGTGCGCCTCGCCGCCTGAGCCGAGGGGCACTGCTAGGCTTCTCGCCGGGACCCGCGGGCGTAGCTCAATGGCAGAGCTCCAGCCTTCCAAGCTGGTGGTGCGGGTTCGATTCCCGTCGCCCGCTCTTCCGTCGACGTCACGACCGCATCGTCGGCCCCCCTCGTCGATCCGCCCTGACCCGGAGCGCGTCCGCGGCGATCGCCACGACCACGCACGCCGTGACCGGGATCGCGAACGACGCCGTCAGGCTCGAGACGTCGGCCACGAAGCCCATGGCGAGCGGACCGACGATCGAGCCGACGTACCCGGCGGTCACCGCGATGCCGAGGGCCGTCCGGCCCGGTCCCAGGACCACCCGTCCGGCGGCGCCGAAGGCCATCGGCACGGTCGGTCCGACGCCGATGCCCACGACCGCGAGCGCCGCGATCGTCAGGGGGATCCCGCCGACGACGAGTGCGACCGCCAGCACCGTGGCCGAGACCGCGGTCCCGACCCGCACCAGGTCGCGCGGACCGACCCGCGTCGCGAGGCGATCGCCGACGAAGCGCGAGGCAGCCATCCCGGCAGAGAACGCGACCACGCCCAGGCCCGCCACACCGGCCGTGGCTCCGAGGGTCTCGTGGAGGTAGACGGCGCTCCACTCGGCGGCGATGCCCTCGGTCATGAACGAGGCGAACGCGATGAGACACAGCACGAACACGCGAGCGATCGACGACCCCGCCGGCGAGACCGCATCCGGCACGGGCTCGTCCCGCTCCGGCTCGTGCGGTGACGGGAGCCACCGCAACACCGGGAAGCTCGCGACCACGAGCGCCGCGGCGAGCGCCGGCAGGTACGCCTCGATCGGCACGTCGATCGCGATCGCGATGGACGCGAGCCCTGCCCCGACGAGCATCGACACGCTCCACATCCCGTGCATGCCCGACATCAGTCGTCGTCCGGCACGGCGCTCGACCTCCACGGCCTCGGAGTTCATCGCGACGTCCAGCGCGCCGCTCGCGACACCGAGCACCCCGAAGATCGCGACGAGCGCTCCGAGCCCGCCGGCCGCCGGGAGCGCGGCGAGCGCCGCCGCAAGCAGCGGGATGCCGACCCGGACGGTCGGCCGGGCTCCCACGCGACGCAGCGCGGGACCGGCCACGCGGGTTCCCGCGACCAGGCCGAGCGCGTAGCCCGCCAACGCGATGCCCAACCCGCCGGCGTCGAGCCCCGCGTCGGCCTTCACGCGGGGGATCCACGGACCCACCGTCCCGGCGATGACCGCGTGCGCGGAGAAGGTCGCCGCGACGGCGACCCGGGAGCGGGCGAGCGCATCACCGACGCTCGACATCGTCCCCTTGTACCGCACCGAGCGGGTCGGCGAACGCGTGCGCGCTCGGCCCTGCGAGTCGCGGCCGGGGGCCTACGGCGAGCGCTGTCCCGTGCGGAGGTCCATCCAGTTCGACTCGAGCGCGACGTACCGCTGCCAGATCTGGCTCCAGCCGGCGTCCGTGCGGGGCAGCCGCTCGGTCGGTTCGGTCGGCGACTGGCGATCCCAGATCCCGAAGAACTCGTCGGTGTAGCCGAGCAGATAGCGCTCGCCCGAGTGCGTGAACTCGACCTTCTGCTCGGACTGCTCGGCGGTCGTCGGAGCGGTCTCCGCGGCGGGCGTCCCGGCCTCGGGACCCGTCGAGGATGGCTCGGGGACGGTCACGGCCAGCGTGTCGGCCGGACCGGGCTCGGCGAGGGCGGCGGCCCCGCCCTCGGGCCGCGGCTCGGGCGCCGTGAGCACCGCAGGGGCCTCCGGCCCCAGGCCCGCCGGTGGGGTCACGGCCGCCGCGGGGATCTCGTCCACCAGCCAGCTCTGGCAGTAGCGGCACTTGATCGCGGCGTCCTGGATCTCCTCGGCGCAGTACGGACATGTCTTCATGCTTCGGCTCCTTCGTTCGGCCGGCCCTCGAAGCCTACCGCCGGGCCGCGGAGGCGGCGTCGGCGTGCTTCACGACCTCGCCGCCCTTCATCACGAACGCGACGTCGGTGAGCACGTCGACGTCCTCGAGCGGGTCACCCGGCACCGCGACGATGTCGGCAAGACGGCCGGGCTCGACCGCCCCGACGCGGTCCTGCCAGCCCAGGAGCTCGGCGGCGATCGACGTTGCGCTCTGGATCGCGGCCATCGGCGTCTGGCCGCCCCGTACCTGGTACGCGAACTGTCGCGCGTTCATCCCGTGCGGGTACCCACCGCTGTCCGTCCCGAACGCGAGCCTCACGCCCGCCCGCACCGCCTTCGCGAACCCCTCCCGCTGCGCCTCGGTCGTCTCCTCGTTCTTCCGGAGGACGTCCCTCGACCACCCGTGCCGCCGCCCCTGCTCCTCGATCCAGTCGCCGAACCAGACGTCGGCGACCAGGTACGTACCGGTGGACGCGAGCAGGTCGATGCCCTCGTCGTCGATCAGCGAGCCGTGCTCGATCGAGCGGACGCCCGCGCGGATCGCGCGCTTGATCCCCTCGGCCCCGTGGGCATGGGCGGCGACATGGGCGCCGTACGGCGCCGCCTCCTCGACGGCGGCGCGGATCTCGGCCTCGGTGAACTCGGGGGCGCCGGGGACCGTGCCCTCGGTCAGCACGGCGCCGGTGGCGATCACCTTGATGACGTCCGCACCGCCGTGCAGGATCCGCCGCACCGCCGTGCGGACCTCGTCGACCGAGTTCGCCACGCCGAAGCGCAGGTCCCGGGGCACGACCTCGTCGACGTCCGGCGCGAGCCCCGTCACGTCGCCCCCACCGCTCGAGGACGTCACGTAGGCCCCCGCGCACATCATCCGTGGGCCGAGCACGTCCCCGGCCTCGATCGCCTCGCGGAGCGCGACATCGACGAACGCGCGGAACGTGCCCAGGTCCCGGACGGACGTGAACCCCGCGTGCAGCGTGTCGCGGGCGTTCCGGACCCCGATCAGCGCCTCCTGCGCGCCCGAGCGCTGCACCAAGCCGGCGTACCCGTGCCCGGTGTCGATCTCGCCGATCAGGTGGCTGTGACAGTCGATCATGCCGGGCAGGACCGTGTGCCCCGACAGGTCGATCACGCGGGCGTGGGGGGCGTATCTGCCGGGATCGGGCTCGACCTCCAGGATCCGGTCGCCGGCGACCGTGACCAGTTGCGCTCGGAGGGCCTGCCCCGCAACGACGTCGAGCAGGGTTCCCGCGCGGATCTGGACGAGGCGGTCGTCGCTCACGGCGCGAGGATAGCCTTCGGTCCGAGGGACCGCCGAACCGGAAGTCAACGAGGAGGGAAGCACCGTGCGCCTTCGCGACCTGGGGATCACCGTCGGGCAGCTGCAGCCGGGACCGCTGAACGCGATCACGGACGTCGAGGGCGTCCGTGTCGGGGTCACGACGCTCGTCCACGGCGACGGACCGCTTGTCGTCGGGACGGGACCCGTGCGGACGGGCGTCACGGTGATCGTCCCGCACGACGGCATCGCCGGCGAGCCGCTGTTCGCCGGGTGCCACCGCCTGAACGGCAACGGCGAGCTCACCGGCCTCGAGTGGGTCCGCGAGTCCGGCACGCTCACGACGCCGGTCGCGATCACGAACACGCACAGCGTCGGCGTGGTCCGCGACGCACTCGCGCTGGCCGACGCGGGACAGCACCCACGGCTCGGGAGCTACTGGAGCCTCCCGGTCGTCGGCGAGACGTACGACGGGACGCTGAACGACATCAACGGCGGTCACGTCACCGCCGAGCACGTCCGTGAGGCGCTGGCCGCCGCGTCCGATGGCCCGGTGCCCGAGGGCAATGTCGGCGGCGGCACCGGCATGATCTGTCACGAGTTCAAGGGCGGGACCGGGACGGCCTCGCGCCGACTCCCGGAGGACGCCGGCGGGTGGACGGTCGGCGCGCTCGTCCAGGCGAACTATGGGGATCGCTCGCGCCTGATGGTCGACGGCGTTCCGGTCGGCCGCGAGATCGGCACCGACACCGTCCCCTCGCCGTTCGAGCAGCCGCACGACGCCGGGTCGATCATCGCGATCCTGGCGACCGACGCGCCGCTGCTCCCCCACCAGTGCGAGCGGCTCGCGCAGCGAGCGGGCCTGGGCATCGCGAGGGCCGGCGGCGCCGGGGCGCACTCGAGCGGTGACCTGTTCCTGTGCTTCTCGACCGCGAACCGTGGGCGCCTCCACGCGTACAAGGACGAGCTCCCGGGGACGGTGGTCGCCGTCGACATGCTGCCCGACACGGCGATCACGCCGCTGTTCTGGTCGGCGATCGAGGCGACCGAGGAGGCCATCCTGAACGCGCTGTGCGCGGCCGAGACCATGACCGGCCGGGACGGTGTCACGGCCCACGCGCTCCCGCACGACCGCCTGGTCGAGGTCGTCGAGCGCTACCAGCCGAAGAGCTGACTCAGGGTTCCGAGAGCCGGAACCCCAGGTCGGCGGTCACATCGGCGACGTCCATCTGCGCCTTCTGGAGCCGCCCGCTGAAGTCCCAGTTCATCGCCTGCCACCGCGTGAACTGGTCGAGGACCCACACGCCCGACTGCCGAGAGCCGTTGCCGCTCTTGCCGTTCCCCCCGAACGGGAGGTGGGCCTCGGCACCCGTGGTCGAGTTGTTCACGCTCACCATGCCGGCGCTCACCCGCTCGCGGAAGCGGAAGACGCTCAGCGGGTCCCGCGTGTAGATCGAGCTCGAGAGTCCGTAGCCGTGGCCGTTCGCGAGCGCCATCGCCTCGTCGAACGTGCCGAAGCTCGCGACGCCGACGAGCGGGCCGAACGTCTCGGTCCGGTACAGGTCGTCGTCGATCGTGACGGCATCGACGATCGTCGGGTGCACGTACAGACCCGCCTCGGGATCGCCGATGAACCCGGCCCGCGGGTTCGACGCCGTGATCCGCCCGGTCCCGCTCGAGCCGTGGAGCGTGTGGTGCGCGCGGACGAGCGCGAGCCACTCGTTCAGGAACCGGTCGCAGAAGCGCGTGTTCAGCATCGGGCCGTACAGGACGTCGGCGGTCGGGTCGCCGATCGGGGCCTCCTCGACGGCCTTCGCGAACCGTGCCAGCAGGTCGTCGTGGACGTCCTCGTGCACGATCACGGTCCCGAGCGACGTGCAGCGCTGCCCCGCCGTCCCGAACCCGCTGAACAACGCGCCCTCGACGGCCAGGTCCAGGTCGGCGTCCGGCATCACGACGAGCGGGTTCTTGCCGCCGAGCTCGAGGCACGGCGACTGGAGGTGCCGGCCGCACAGCTCGCCGATCCGCCGTCCGACCTCGGTCGAGCCCGTGAACCCGACCTTGTCGACGAGCCCGTCGCCGAGCGCACGCTCGAGGCCCTGGAACGTCGTGGCTCCGTCCGCGAGCACCATGTTGAAGACCCCGGACGGGAACCCCGCGTGCAGGAACAGGCGGGCGAAGGCTTCAGCGATCGAGGGCGTGTACTCGGCAGGCTTCCACACGACCGCGTTCCCGCAGAGCAGCGCCGGCACCAGGTACCACGACGGCACCGCGACCGGGAAGTTGCCGGCGGTCACGATGGCCGCCACTCCGACCGGCGCCCGGAAGGTGAACAACTGCTTGTCGGGGAGCTCCGAGGGCACCGTCATCCCGTAGAGGCGCCGTCCCTCCGATGCGAAGAAGGTGCACGTGTCGACGACCTCCTGCACCTCGCCGCGAGACTCGGCGATCGGCTTGCCGATCTCGCGCGTGATGCGACGCGCGAGCGCATCGAGGTTCGACTCGACCAGCCGGCCGAGCTGCTGGATCGCCCGTCCCCGCACGGGCGCCGGCACCGCCGCCCACCCTCGCTGCGCGGCCCTCGCCGTGCGACACGCCACCACGAACGTCTCGGCGTCTCCGAGCGACGCATCGGCGACGACCTCGTCGAGCCGGGCAGGATCCGGCACCGTGAGCGTGCCGCCCGGCGAGCCCTCGACCGGGTGGCCACCGATCAGCGAGGAGACCGTGGCGCTCACGTGCGGTCTCGAGGTCGCACCTCCATGGGGTGCGATGGTAGAGCCTCGGGCGGCTCCGGGGGAACGGCTCCGATCAGCCGACCGGACCCGCCTCCGCGGACCAGAAGCGGTGGAGGGCCTCCCAGTCTCCGGCCGACGAGGCCTCCGAGAGCACCGCGAGGTCGTCGCGGGTCCAGACGATCGTGCCGACATCGTCGCGCTCGAGGCAGAGGATCCGGCCGTCGGGCACGACCTTCCCGGTGGCGGTCACCTGCCAGTTGCCCTCGGCGGGCGGGCCGTCCGCGCAGGCACCCTCGTAACGCTCGACGCTGGATGCCTCCCGAAGGCGTTCGTAGGCTCGCGCCATCGCGACCGCGCTCGCGTACGCCGTGTACCGCACGCGGTCGGCGCCGGCGTCGCGGAGCTCGCACGCGAAGGTCGCGACGGCGGGCTCGGTCGTCTCCGCACGCGCGCACCGGACCCCTCGTCCCCACACGACCCGAGATCCATCGATCCGCAGGGCGAACGGGATCCGGGCCAGCAGCTCCCGCTCCTCGACCGTCAGCGGCGGATCGAACGTCGTCGCCCGCCCGGACCGGTCCTGCGCCTCCGCCCGCCGGTCGTCGCGGCTCCGCACGATAGCGACGGGGATGCCGATCGCCGCGGCGGACACGACCAGGGCCAGCACGATGACGACGAACACCGCCCAGCCCGGGGGCGCCGACGATCCGGAGGCGGGGAGGTCCGTCCCCGTCTGGGTGCCCGGGGTGGACATGCGGGGCGGGCGAGCGGTCACCTCTTCCGTGTCGGACGCCGAGGGCCCGGGACTGAGCCCACGTCCGGGCTCGACGCTCGAACGTCTGGCCGCCCTGGCTCGTCCGCGGGGTATGTTTGGCGACGCCATGGACGAGGCGTTCGCGGCCGAGATGGCCGCCGGCTACGCGACCGAGGAGCCCTCGGTCGTGCTCGGCAGCCCGATGCTCGACGGCGAGGTCCTGTCCGAGGTGCGGGTGGGCCTCCCGCTCTCGTCGGCGAATCGTCACGGGCTCATCGCCGGCGCGACCGGGACCGGGAAGACGAAGACCCTGCAGGTGCTGGCGGGTCAGCTCTCGGCGGCGGGGGTGCCGGTCTTCGTCGCCGATGTGAAGGGCGACCTCACGGGGCTGGCGGCGCCCGGCGACCCCATCGACGCGAAGGTCCGGGAGCGGGTCGCATCGCTCGCCTGGCCGCTCACGCCTGCCGCGCATCCGGTCGAGCTGCTGTCGCTGACGGGAGCGCTCGGCGCGCCCGTCCGGGCCACGATCAGCTCGTTCGGGCCGCTGCTCCTCGGCAAGGTGATGGACCTGAACGAGACGCAGACGTCGGTGCTCTCGATGGTGTTCGCGTACTGCGACGACAACGACCTCGCGCTGCTCGACATCGAGGACCTGCGCACGACGCTGCAGTTCCTCACCTCCGACGAGGGCAAGCCGGCGCTCGAGTCCTACGGCGGCATGTCGCGCTCCACGGTGGGCGTCCTGCTCCGCGCGCTCGTGACGATGGAGCAGGAGGGCATCGGGGGGTTCTTCGGCGAGCCGGCGTTCGAGGTCGAGGACCTGCTGCGAACCACGCCCGAGGGCGCCGGCGTGATCAGCGTGCTCGAGCTCTCGGACGTGATGGCGAAGCCGCGGCTGTTCAGCACGTTCCTACTGTGGATGCTCGCGCAGCTGTACGGGGCGCTGCCCGAGGTCGGCGACCTGCCGAAGCCGAAGCTCGCGTTCTTCTTCGACGAGGCTCACCTGCTCTTCGACGACGCCTCGGACGCGCTGATGGAGCAGATCGAGCTCACCGCGCGGCTGATCCGCTCGAAAGGTGTGGGTGTGTACTTCGTGACCCAGGCGCCGACCGACGTGCCGTCCTCCGTGCTCTCGCAGCTCGGGAACAGGATCCAGCACGCCCTCCGCGCGTTCACGCCCCAGGACGCCGACGACCTGCGCAAGACGGCGCGCACCTTCCCGAGCACGGAGCACTACGACGTCGAGGAGGCGATCACCTCCCTCGGGATCGGCGAGGCACTGGTGACCGTGCTCTCTCCCACGGGCGTGCCGAGCCCGCTCGCCGCGACCCGACTGATCCCTCCCGACTCGCGGATGTCGCCGGCCGACCCCGCGATGCTCGAGCGGCTCGCCAACGGCAGTCCGCTCCGCGTGAAGTACCTCGAGGCGCCCGATCGGGAGAGCGCGCACGAGATCCTCTCGGCGCGGATCGCCGCGGCGAGGTCCGCCGCGAGCGAGACCTCGCCGGGCGTATCGGTCGAGGGGCCGAGGGGGCAGAAGCGCCGACGCTCGACGACGCCGAAAGGACCGACCACCAGGACCACAGAAAAGAGCACGACCCAGCGCGCTATCGAAGCGGGCCTGAAGACCGTCTCCTCGGCCGAGGGTCAACGCACGATCCGCGTCCTGTTCGGCACGCTCTTCGGGAAGCGGTGACGCGGCGCCGGACTGTTCCCAACCCAGGGGAGACGGCATACGCTGAGGGTCGATGGGCGAGGTCACTCGCGGCGGACATGTCCCGGGGCCGGTCGAGGGCTCCCGGTGGGTCCTGGCTGAGCACCAGAAGGATCTCTCCAGGGAACTCCAGCTGGACCATCTGGCCAAGGAGGCCGGCAGGCGACACGGATGGTGGCCCTTCGGAAAGAAGCGCCGCGTCACGTAGCATCCGGCGAGGCCCCGGATCGGCAGTGCCCGGATCCTCTCGTCGTTAAGGGCGGCGTACTCGTCTCTCGTCCTCACGTTCAGGCCGGCAGATCGGGTTGGAACGACACGGCCGAGAGGTGATGTCGCCTACACTCGGGTCTGTGTATACGTCCAAGAGCGCCGCCACTCGGTCATCCGCTGCGAGTCGTCAGCGTTTCCAGGCGGTGGCATCCGCGCATGAGGGCGTTTCCGCAGGTAGGTTTGCGCCGGTAGCTCAGTGGATAGAGCGGCTGCCTTCTAAGCAGCGGGTCGGAGGTTCGAGTCCTCCCCGGCGCGCGATCGCAGATCAAGGCCCCGTGTGCCCTAGCGCGTGATGGTACAGACGCCACCTATCGATGGTCCCTCACCCTCTCACCAGGCACAAGGCGAGGAGTGAGCCGATGTACGTTCTCGTCGAATGACCGGCTCAACGCCCCTCGTGTGAGTTCTCGTATGGGATAGCTGCGTCATGAGCGTAGGGTGCGCGATGGGGACCGAGGATGTCTGAGGTTTCGAATCAGGGCGTCAAGATCTGCTACGACGTGGCCGGCCAGGGACGGCCGCTCGTATTGCTGCACGGTTGGATCTGCGACCGGTCGTGGTGGACCGAGCCGGGATACGTCGACGCACTCAGACGCGATCACCGACTCATCAATGTCGATGTCCGCGGCCACGGCGCGAGCAACAAGCCGCACGAAGCCGCGCGTTACACCTGGGATGCCCTGGCCGGCGACGTGTTCGCTGTCGTCGCCGCCGAAGGTCTGGATCGGTTCGCGATCTGGGGGCAGTCCATGGGCGGATACATCGCGTGGATGATGGCGGCCACCGCCCCCGAGCGGGTCGCGGCGATCGTGACCACAGGCGCGTGGGATCCGCGACCCAAGCCCAAGGATCCGATGGCGTCCGACGAGTGGGTCCGGGACCTCAGGCGGCGCGGAACGAGCGTACTGGTCGAGGGAGAGACCTTCGACCGTCAGTCCCCTCCTTGGCCGCAGGCCGTCATCCTTCGGAACGATCCGGAGGCCCTGATCGCCTCTGGCTCGGCCGAGATGTGGACCGACGGGATCATCCCGGACGAGGCTCTCCGTTCGTTCCCCGTCCCGGCGCTGCTTCTCGCCGACGAGCTTGAGGACGAGAACGACGATGCCGCGAAGGTGGCCGCGATGATCCCCAACGGTCAGAGTCTGCGATTGCCGGGCATCGGGCACGGAGGGGCCATGACCGCGAGCGCGCTCACGGTCCCCCACGCCCGCGCTTTCTTGAAACGCTGGATCGTCTAGGCCGCTTGCCCGCTCCCGTCGTCAAACGTGGGCATGTGGACGTTTCCGAAGTGCGACCGAACCTCATCCGTGGGTCGAGATAGGTTGTGCGTCCTCGTAGTGTGACCGGCGTCACGCGCCAGGACATGACCTCATATCCTCTTGACGATATCTGGGCTCCGTCGCGCACCGACGGCCCCACCCTTAATCGCGATCATGGCGTCTCAGCGCGGCGAGGACGGCTGTGTAGATGACCGCCCATATCACGAGAGTCGGGATGAGGTATAGGAGAGGAAGTATGAGGTATTCCATGTCGCGCCCTCCTATCAGGTGAGCAATCACCTCTTCCGTGTCCATCCGAGGACGGCATATCCGTCTCTTCCGGCGATGCCCACACGGCGACTCCTCGTCGGGTCGCCCGCTTCCGCGGCGCGCCGGGCGGCCCGTCAGCAGGTCAGGGAGCCGGACTGCCGTGCGGCCTGGCTCGCGTCTCGGAAGACCCAGTCGATGCTCGTGGCGGTCCCGCCGCTCGCCGCCCCATCCAGCGTGAGGTACAGGGCGCCGGCGACCTTCCCGAGGGTCCACTCCAGCCGGCCCTTCGAGTCCGACACGCCCTTGCCGAGGGAATGACCCCCCGCCCCCGAGATCAGTTCGACCATGTGACCGCCGAGCTGGAGGTTCGCCGTGAGCGGTCGGTACTCGGCCATCGAGTGCCGATGACCGTTGAGCACGAGGTCTCCGCCGTTGTTCGCCAGCAGGGCCCACATCGGGAGCTTGCTGCTCGACACCGAGTCGTTCGAGAGCACGGGGGCATGCCAGAACGCGACGACGCACGGTGGGGCGGTCGCCAGTGCGTCCTGAACGAACGCGTACTGGGCGCTCCCCGCCTTCATCGGGGCGTTCGAGTCGAGGTCCAGGAACAGGACGCCACCGAACCTGAGGGACGTGAACCTCGGGCGCCCGTGCCAGTAGTCGGTCCAGTCCACCGGGTGCGGCGCCTCGTGGTTCCCGAGGGTCGGCACGGTCTTCGTCGCGAGGGCTCCCCACAGCGTCCCGGCCGTCCCGTCGAGCGCCGACACCCCGTAGGCGTTGCGGTTCTCCGTGAACGTCCCCTGCTCGTAGATGTCGCCCAGGAACAGGAACAGCGCGGGGTTCGCCGCGGCGATGCTCGCCGCCAGGCCGTTCGGAACGGCCTCGTCGGCGGGACCGTCCCCCGAGGCGGCGACCACCGGATCGGCCGATGCCTGCCACGGCCCCGGGAGGAAGTCCGCCCAATCGTTCGGGTTGTGGTCGAAGCCGCTCGCGTTCCCGTTCGAGAGCGTCACCGGGACGTCCACCGGCGTCTTGGACGTGGAGCCGTGCTGGACGCGGAGCACACCTGAGCCGTCCCGATACTTCTGCGTCGGCCACACGAACGAGTAGTCGTTCGTCTGCGGCGAGGGCCGGGACCTCGTGATCAGGTACTCGGCCGACCCGCTGCTCGGGCGCCAGGTCACGATCACCTTCCCCGAGTTCGAGGCGTTCGTGATCTGGACCTGGACCTCACCGGACAACGAGCCGGCGGGCGTGGTCACGCACAGGGTGTGGCCGTCGGAGGACCCGCAGCTGCTCGCGGCGGACGCCGGCCCCGGAACGGCGAGGAGCGGGAGGACCAGCGCGACGAGCATGGCGATCGGTCGATGAGGCCTGGGCACCGCCATGCGTCCGAGCAGCTCCGATCGTGCCGGGTGGAGACGGAATCATGGACCCTCTGCGCCCCCATTCCCTCATCCACCGGGTGTAGACCGCCTACGGTTTTCGCGATGCCAGGCGACGTCCACCGCACCTCCATCTCGACTCCATACCGAGCGGCTACAACAGGAGCGTCATCGAAGTCAGGACGAGACGGAAGGAGACGACGATGCGGAAGGTGATCCCGATCCTGATGGTGATCGTTGGGCTCGGGTTCCTGGCCGGCGGCACGTACGCAACGCTTCGCGGCTTCGACGCGAAGGACCAGGTCCGGCAGGAGCTCCTCGCCCAGGACATCACCACCCCCGAGGACGCGGCCATCCCGAACGCCCGGGTGGAGGACGCCGCGACCGCGAACGCGATGGCCGAGATCATCGGCGTGCACGCCCTCGAGGCGACCGGTGGTGAGACCTACGCGGAGATGGGCCGCTTCCTCGCCGCGGACGGCGGGGCGACGAGCGACGAGGCCCTCGCCCTGAAGGACGAGGGAGGCAACCCCGTCCCCAACCCGCTCCGCAACGTCGCGTTCCAGGCCACGGCCCTGCAGACGAGCCTGCACACCTCGCACATGGCGTTCAACGTGGCCGACCTCGTGATCGGTCTCGGCGTGTTCGTCGCCGTCGTCGGCCTCGTGGTCGTCGGCATAGGCCTGACGCTCGGGGCCATCGTCAACCCCGGCCTCGCCCGCAGGTTCCAGCTGGCGCCGGTGACGGCACAGATCGGCGTCTAGCGGCACCACGGAACGGAACGGCGGCGCCCGGCGGAGGCCGGGCGCCGCCCGCGTCCCCTCGCCAGCCCCCTACCGGCCGTTCGAGGAGAAGTGCTGGTAGTCCCGCGCCGAGCGCCACGTGCCACCCCACTCCCAGCCGATCCGGTGGAACGCGCGCCACACGACGTCGCGCTTCGCGATCATCCCCGGACGGAGGTCGGAGCGATCCAGGTACTCGCGGCCCCGGCGCGGCGAGACGCTCGAGCCGTCCACGTACGGGTTCTCCACCGGGTTGATGTCGATCGCGCGACCGTACGCGTGCTGTGACCACACGTCGGTGCCGGCGACCGTCCGGCAGTTGAAGGCCGACGTGTTGTCGTGACGCATCGACGTCCGATCGTCGGCGTCGAACCGATCGATCAACCGCACCCTGCGGATCGGGAACCCACGCTCGTAGAGTCGGCGGAACACCTCGAGGACCTCGTCGGCCCACCGGCGATGCAGGACCAACCGCCCGTGCCGGGCGGTCGCGTCGAAGCCGACGTAGGTGATGCTGACCAGGCGCAGCCGGTCGAGCGGCACCGGGCACCCCGGGCGCCAGGACGAGCCGCGCATCCGCTGGCGCGTGGGGGTGTCCAGCCACGACACCGACCCTTCGAACGGCTCGGCTGCCCGGGCTGGGATCGCCGCCCCGGCGAGCGTCAGGACGATCGCGAGCGCCGCGGCCGTGCGCACACCCTTGATGCTATGCCGGCTGTTCGACCCTGGTCGCGACCCAGGTGACCTTCTCCCGCCCCTCGCAGGCGCCGACCATGATCGTCTTGGCGGTGCCCTCCGCCTTGCGACGGCTGACGAACTCGCCGCGCACCACGAGCGTGTCCTGGTTCTCCTCGCCACGGATGACGAACGTGCCGTCCCCGTTGACCACCTCGTCCACGTCCGCCGCATCCCATCCGATCACGCAGCCGCTGGGACCGAGGACCTCGATCACCACGCTGAGCGAGGTGACCTCCTCGTGCCGGTTCACCCGGAAGCTGATCTTCCGGGCCTGTTCCGTCTCCCCGCGGAACCGCCCTTCGTGAACGCCCGCGACGGCGCTCGGCATCGGCACGAGCACCGCGAGCGAGGCGATCGCCGTCATCGCGACCAGCCTGCGCACCCGACCGTTCATCGCTGCCTCCCCTCTCCCGAACCCTGTGCCGCGATGCTATCTCCCGCAACGGGTTAGCGCTGGACTCCGGCTAGCGCCACGCGAGGTCGAACGACCCGGCCCGCGTGGGCCGGAAGGCCGGTGGCCCTGCCGGGAGGCACCCGCACCATGGCGGCGGACGCACGATGACCCACCGCCACGTTGCACCTGCGGCCGCCGCCGGTCTCGGCGAGGCGCCCGTCCTCCTCGTCGGGAACTCGAACGTGGGCAAGTCTGCCGTCTTCGCGGCGCTGACCGGTCGGCGCGTGGACGTCTCGAACTACCCTGGCACGACGGTCGAGATCGCCACCGGCGCGGTGCGGCTGTCCGAGGACTCGCGCACGCTCGTGGACACGCCCGGGGTGCGGAGCACGATGCCGCTCTCGGACGACGAGCGCGTGACACGCGATGCGCTCCTGGACCTCGAGCCCTCGGTCGTCGTGCAGGTCATCGACGCGAAGAACCTGCGGCGAGGACTGCTGCTGACGTTCGAGCTGGCCGAGACCGAGCTGCCGGTCGTCGTGTGCCTGAACATGACCGATGAGGCCGAGGCGCGTGGGATCCACGTGAACGAGCGACGACTCTCGCACGTGCTGGGCGTCCCGGTGGTGCAGACCGTCGCCGTCCGCCGCACCGGGATCGAGCGCCTCCGCGATGCGATCGCAGAGGCCCGGCCTGTCCGGTACGAGCCCCGGTTCGACGACGACATCGAGGAGGCCATCGCGGAGGTCGCCCGGCGCATCTCCTCTCACACCGTGCCACGAAGGGCGCTCGCACTCGGGCTGCTGGGCGGCGACGACGCGCTCGCCGCCCGCCTCCGGCTCGACCCGTGGAGCGCGAGCGCCGTCGCGCGCGCGCGGACGTCGCTCAAGGACCAGCTGGGCGAGCCGGTCGCGTACGCGCTCACCCGTCGACGCCTCGCCGACGCCGACACCGTCCTGGCACAGGTCGTCCGACACCGGCGGGCGCGCGGCGGATCGACGGCCGCGACGATCGCCAGGCTGGCGGCGCACCGCGTGTGGGGCTGGCCGATCCTCCTCGGCGTCCTCGGCCTGCTGTACCTGATCGTCGGGGTCCTCGGCGCCGGCGTGCTCGTCGACCTGCTCGAGACCCATCTGTTCGGAGGCGCGGTCAACCCGTGGGCGACACAGACGGTGCAGGACCTGATCCCGTGGCCGATCCTCGAGCGCTTCCTCGTCGGCGAGTACGGGCTGATCACGATGGCGCTCACGTACGGGATCGGCATCGTGCTCCCCATCGTCGCGATGTTCTTCCTGGCGTTCGGCATCCTCGAGGACAGCGGGTACCTCCCCCGGCTGGGCGTCATGCTCGACCGGTCGTTCCGACGGATGGGTCTGAACGGCAAGGCGGTGCTCCCCCTCGTGCTCGGGCTGGGGTGCGTGACGATGGCGACCGTGAGCACCCGGATGCTCGACACCCGGCGCGAGCGTCTGCAGGCCACGCTCCTACTCGCGCTCGCGATCCCCTGCTCGGCGCAGCTCGGCGTGATGCTCGGGATGATCTCGGTGACCGGCGCGCTCGGGATCGGGATCTGGCTGGCGGTCGTGGTCGGCTCGCTGCTCGGGGTGGGATGGTTGGCCGGGCGGGTGATCCCCGGTGAGGGCTCGGACTTCATCCTGGAGCTGCCGCCCATGCGGCGTCCCTCGAGCGTCGCGATCCTCACGAAGACCGCGGCCCGGGTCGAGTGGTACCTGCGCGAGGTCATCCCCGTGTTCCTGATCGGGACGGCTGCGCTGTTCGTCCTGGACGAGGCCGGGGTGCTCGGGCATCTCGAGGACGCGCTGTCGCCGGTCGTGGTCTCGTGGCTCGGCCTCCCGGCCGCCGCGACCGGTGTCCTGCTGATCGGGTTCCTGCGACGCGACTACGGCGCCGCTGGCCTGTTCGCGCTCGCGACGGCGGGCGCGCTCACACCGCAGCAGACGCTCGTCTCCCTCGTCGTGATCACCCTGTTCATCCCGTGCATCGCGAGCCTGCTGATGATCGTCCGCGAGCACGGGGTCCGGGTCGCTCTCTCGATGCTCGGCACCGTCCTCGCCATCGTGCTCGTGGTCGGCGGCGCGCTCAACCTGGCGCTCGGGGGGCTCGGTGTCCCGATCGGGTAGGCGCGAGACGCGCTGCGAGCTGTGCGGTCACCGGTTCGACGCGGGGTCGATGGCCTGTCACTCGGCGTGCCCGCTCGGCGCCCACTGCAACCTGATCTGCTGCCCGAACTGCGGCTACCAGGTGGTCGACGCCGCGAAGACACGCCTGGGCGGCTGGCTCTCGCGGGCGCTCGGGCCGCGGGAACGCGTGGGGCGCCGGCCGGCCGAGAGCCCGGTGGCGGCCCCGATCCGGGAGACGATCCCGCTCTCGCACGTGCTCCCGGGTCGCGAGGTCCGGATCGTCGCCCTGCGCGAGATGTCGGGCCCCAGGGTCTCGCGGCTCGGGGCATTCGGACTGGTGCCGGGGAGCAGCATCGAGGTCGTGCAGCGACGGCCCGCTCCCGTCGTTCGGGTGGGTGAGACGGAGCTCGCGCTCAGCGTGGAGATCCTCGAGCGCATCGAGGTCGTCCCACCGCCAGCGTTCGATCGCGCCGTGGGTGAGGACGGCTGATCAGTCGACGACGCCGGCTCGCCGCAGGGCCTCGAGCTGCGCGGGCTGGGTGGGCTCGCCGCACGCGGGGCAGGGCGGGGCGCCGGCCGTCGGGAGACACTCGGAGCAGTAGATGCGCGCGCACGACGTGCACACGCTGCCGTGCCAGAGCCGGAAGTCTCCCTCTGCCGAGAACGCCGGCAGGAGCGGGAGCTCCTTCTGGCAGGACGAACAGCTCACCACCACCCGCGTAGCCACGCGTCCTCCTTCCGGAGACGCGGCGGCCAGCGCGGGCTCGCTGGCCGCCGCCGTCCCCACGGACCGACGCTATCGGGGGGCCCATCGTTCGATGGGGGCCGATGCGCCCACGGAGGCCGGGACGGGAGACCAGGTCCTCCGGCGCGGCCGCCGATCCCGCGCCGCGGTGGACCGGCTGCCCGGGCTGTCACAATGGGGGGCATGCCTACCCCATCGAAGTCCGCGCCCTCGAAGGCCACGTCCAGGAAACCGGGCGTCCGGCTGCTCGCGAAGGTCCCGCTGTTCGAAGGCCTGTCGCAGACGCACCTGCGCTCGGTCGCCGCGCTCGCCGAGGAGGTGCGCTACTCACCCGGACGGATGATCGTGCGCACGGGAAGCCCCGGCGCGGCGTTCTACGTGATCGTGGAGGGCGCCGCGAAGGTCGTGCGCGGGAAGATCGCGACGGCGAAAGGCACCTGGGAGCTCGGCCCGGGTGACTTCTTCGGCGAGATGGCGTTGCTCGACGGCGGCCCTCGGACCGCCTCCGTCGTCGCCGAGACCCCACTCACCACGATCCGCATCGAGCGCGCACCCTTCCGCCAGATGCTCCGAGAGGAACCGGAGATCGCGCTGAAGCTGCTCGAGAGCATGGCCATCCGGATGCGCGGGATGCTCGGCCAGACGACCGTCTAGGTCTCCTGGCCTAGGACGCCGCTCAAGGACCCGCCCGCCGAGGACGACAACTCGGGCATGAGGACCTGTCCGCATTGCGGCGGGGAGATCCGGCCGTCCGTCATCCGATGCGTGCACTGCGGCACGGCGCTCGAGCCCGAGCCAGAACCGGCGACCGCGGTCGCCGGTCCCCGGCGCCCCGTCGCGGCGGCCGGCCGGCCGGGCGGGACGCCGGATCCAGCTCCGCATCCCGTCCCGGATCCGCCCCGATCGTCGCCCGCGCCGGCGGCGGAGGGCGGCGACCTTCGGCCCGCGTCGGACCTGTGGGTGCCCCCGCCGGACGGCGACCGACGGCATCCGACACGGGCGGCGGCCGTGATGCCGATCGCCACCACGAGCGCGCGGCGCGTGGACGGCTGGTTGATGGGGGCCGCCGTGCTCGCGGTCGCGACGGCCGTGCTCGCGGTCTCGGCGTTGTCGCTGGCCTGGATGGACGGACGGCTTTCGGTCGTCGGCATCCGGCGAACCCGCGTCGTGGCCGACTTCACGCTCCGGGCGTCGGATTCCTACGGCGGCTCGATCGCGGTCGTGATCGCGGCGACGATGTCCGTGCTCGGCCTGCTGTGGTTCTGGTACGGAACGGATCGGGCGAACCACCTCCCCGCGTTCGCGCACCCGGCGATCGCGGTGATCGTCGGACTCGCGGGGTGGGCCGCGATCGGTGCCTCGGTGGTCGGCTCCTTCTTCTGGGAGCATGCGTTCGTCGAGCATGCGCAGGAGGCCGGTCTCACGGCCGAGGCGATGCAGGCGATCTTGGACGACCGGACGCACCGGCTCGTCGAGCTCGAACGGCTCGCGGGCTTCCAGAGGTTCGGGATCGCGGCGACGGGCGCCGTGCTGGCCGGCTTGGTCGCCCTCTGGTCGCAGCGCCCGCGTCGCTCGCGATAACGCTCAGAGCCGGGGCCAGCTGATCCCCGGGCCCTCGACGAACCGCGCCGTGGCCTCGCGCGAGTACGACCAGCGCCGGGGCAGGTCGAGCACCTCCTGGCACTTGCCGCAGATGAACTTCTCCCAGCGCTTGTTGACGGTCTGGACGAAGCTGCACTCGGGGCACTTGTAGATCATCACGTCGCCGCTGCACCCGAAGCACCGGTACTCGTTCGCCTCGTCGGCGACCTGTTGGGGCGTCTGGCACCACGGGCAGGTGATCCACGCCACGTTTCAGCCCTCGGCGCTCTCGGCGTCGGCGAGCACCTTGGCGGCCTGAGCGGCCCGGTGCTCGGCGAGGGCGTCACGGAACTCGGGATGGCCGAGGGCCAGGATCTGCGTCGCGAGGATCGCCGCGTTCACCGCCCCGGCCCTCCCGATCGCGAGCGTGCCGACGGGGATCCCGCCCGGCATCTGCACCATCGACAGCAGCGAGTCGAGGCCGCCGAGGAGCTTGGACTCCATCGGCACGCCGAGAACCGGCCGGGAGGTCTGCGCGGCGACGACGCCGGGGAGCGCCGCCGCCATCCCCGCCGCCGCGACGAAGACCTCGATCCCTCGCTCCTGCGCCGACGCGACCCATGCCGATAGCTCGGCCGGCGTCCGGTGGGCGGAGAGCACCCGCACCTCGCACGGCACGCCGAACGACCCGAGCTGATCCACGCAGTGCTGCATCGTGTCGAGATCGGACGTCGAGCCCATCACGACGCCCACGAGGGGGTCGGCCATCTCGCTCCTTCCCGTGCGGCTCGGCCGGCAGTCTAGTGGCCCGGCGCGGTGCCGCCCGGCGGTAGGCTCGGCGTGTCACGGAGGAGAACGCTGGCCGATCGCATCAGCTCGATCCTCGCGCGGTACGCGTCCGACGTCGCCGCCGACGGCCTGGGGCCGCAGACCGACCACGAGGTTCGGCGGCGGCTGCTCGACGCCCTGGGGGTGGGTGTCGCCGGGCTCGACGAAGCCGTCGCCGTCGCCGCCCGTCGGTACGCGGGGGCCTCGGCGGGCCTGGCCACCGTCTGGGGCACCGAGGTTCGCGCGAGCGTCGAGGCCGCCGGCTTCGCCAACGGCGTGGCGGTTCGGTGCCTGGACTTCAACGACACGTACCTCTCGCTCGAGCCGCTCCACCCCTCGGACACGATCGCCGCGCTGCTCGCCCTCGCCGAGGAGCGAGGGCTCGGCGCCCGAGCGCTGCTCGAGGCGATCGCGATCGCCTACGAGGTCGGCGTGACGCTCTGCGACGCGATGAGCCTTCGGGCGCGCGGCTGGGACCACGTGAACGTCACCGGGATCGCCACGGCGTGCGGCGCCGGCCACCTGGTCGGCATGCCTACCGGGAGGCTCGAGCATGCCGTCGCGCTCGCCGCGGTCCCGCACGCGGCGATGCGGGAGACCCGCACGGGGGAGCTCTCGATGTGGAAAGGCGCCGCCGCGGCGCACGCGGCTCGGTTGGGCGTCTCGGCGGCCCTGCTCGCCGACGCCGGGATGACCGGCCCGGCCAGGCCGTTCGAAGGGCGGATGGGGTTCGTCCGCCAACTCCTCGGCGAGGCCGGACTGGACGTCTCGGCGCTCGGGCGGCTCGAAGCGCTCGAGGAGCCCCGGCGGATCCTCGACACCCATGTGAAATGGTGGCCGGTCGAGTACCACGCTCAGAGCGCCGTGGACGCCGCGCTCGCCGTCCGCCGGGACCTGGGGGACGACCCCTCGGGGATCGCGTCCGTGCGGGTCGAGACCTTCCGAGCCGCACACGAGATCATCGCGGGCGACCCCGAGAAGTGGGATCCCCACACCCGGGAGACGGCCGATCACTCGCTGCCCTTCATCGTGTGCGCGGCCCTGCAGGATGGGAACGTCACGCGCCGGACGTTCGAGCTCGAGCGCATCCGGAGTCCCGACACGCTGGCCCTCCTGGCCCGCACGACGGTCGGGGCGGACAACGCGCTGACCGCTGGGTACCCGTCCGGGATCCCGAACCGTCTCGTCGTCACGACGACCGAGGGCGCGACGTACACGCGCGAGGTGACGTACCCTCGCGGCCACGCGCGGAACCCGATGACCGACGACGAGCTCACCGCGAAGTACCGCGCGAACGTCGCCGAGCGCTGGGGCGCCGGCCGCTCGGCGGCCGTCGAGGACGCCGTGTGGCGGCTCGGCGAGGCGGATGAGCTCGATCGGCTGATGGAGGGACTACGGGGATGACCTGGCTGACACCGGACCCGGGCGGACATCCGGCGACGCGCCTGCGGGCGCTCCTCGAGGAGGATCGTGCCCTCGTGGTGCCGGGCGTATTCAACGGGCTCACGGCGCTGCTCGCGAAGGAGGCGGGAGCCGAGGCGCTCTACCTGTCGGGCGCGGCGTTCTCGGCGTCGATGGGGATGCCCGACGTCGGGCTCGTGACGCTGGACGAGCTGGCGCGCGCGGCGCGGCAGATCGTGCGAGTGACCCGCGTCCCGCTCATCGTCGACGCCGACACGGGCTTCGGCAGCGCCCTCAACGTCATGCGTACCGTTCGCGAGATGGAAGGCGCGCGGTGCGCGGGGATACAGCTCGAGGACCAGGTCGATCCCAAGCGATGCGGCCATCTCGAAGGAACACAGGTCGTCGAGGCCGAGGTCTTCGCCGAGCGGGTCCGCGCCGCGGCGACGTCCCGGCAGCACCTGGTCGTGGTCGCGCGGACGGACGCCCGGGCGACGCTGGGGTTCGAGGAAGCCATCCGGCGTGGGCTCGCCTACCGAGAGGCGGGCGCCGACGTGATCTTCCCCGAGGCGCTCCGGACCGAGGACGAGTTCGCGACGTACGCCCGCGAGGTCCCCGGGCCGCTCCTCGCGAACATGACCGAGTTCGGCAGGAGCCCCACGCTCTCGGCGGAGCGGCTCGGCGAGCTCGGCTACCGGATCGTGATCTTCCCGGTCTCGGCGGCGCGTGTGGCGGCCGAGCGGGTCCGCGCGTTCTACGCGGATCTCCTCCGCGAGGGGACGCAGGCCGGCTGGCTCGACCGGATGCTCTCGCGCGAGGACCTGTACGGGTTGATCGGGTACGACGACTACGCCGAGCTCGATCGCCGCCTGGCGCGCGGCGCCACGGAGGCCCCCGGGCCGCCCGACTAGGCGCGCCTTTCCAGGCCGGCCAGCGCCGAGCCCACCTCGCGGGTGATCTCGATGAGCGCGACGACATCCTCCTCGGTCGTGCGGAAGTTCACGAAGCACGGCCGCAGGTAGACCTCGCCGTCGATCAGCGCCGAGGCCAGGTACACGCGGCCGTCCGCCTGGAGGGCCTCGGCGAGCGCGACGTTGTGCGCGTTGCGGTCCGTCCCACCCGGCGGCACGTGCCGGAACGGGACGATCGACAGCTGCGGCGGGCCGAGCGCCTCCAGGTCGTCGTGCCGAGCGACCTCTTCGTACAGGAGCCTTGCCTCCGCCAGGTTGCGCTCGATCGCCTCCCGGAATGCGGGGGCTCCGTGCGCCCGGAACGCCAGCCAGAACTTCAGCGCACGGAAGGGCCGCGAGTACTCGAGCGTGATGTCGACCGCGTACAGGTCGTGCTGCTGGTGCGGCAGGTACCCCTCCTGGTGCGCGAACACGTCCAGGAGGTCTTGCGCGCGTCGCACGAGCACGATCCCGCAGGCCTTCGGCAGGTACAGCCACTTGTGCGCGT
>DASTHN010000126.1:0-10774 GCA_035718185.1 Actinomycetota bacterium | reverse complement strand
AGGTGGGCCCGCACCGCCTCGAGCCGGTGGTTGCGCGCCATCCGCTCGTCCCCGTCGAGGGTGCCGAGCAGGGCCAGCCCGGCCCGCGGGCCGTCGACCATCGCGAGCGCCACCGCCCGGTTCAGGGTGACCATCGGCCCGGGCGAGACGCGCTCGAGCACGTCGTAGAGCGCCAGGATCTGCGCCCAGTCGGTCTCCTCCGCGCTCGGGGCCTCGTCGTGGACCGCGGCGATCGCCGCCTGCAGCTGGTTGGGGCCGAGCGCCCCGGTGCCGAGCGTGCGCGTCACGAGCGCAAGCCCTTCGTCGATCTGGGCGCGGTCCCAGAGCTCGCGGCGTTGCTCGGCGAGCGGGACGAGCGAGCCGTCGGCGTCGGTCCGTGCCATGCGCCGCCCGTCGGTGAGCAGCATGAGCGCGAGCAGGCCGGCGACCTCGGCCTCGTCCGGGAGGAGGCGGTGGAGCAACCGCGCGAGGCGGATCGCCTCGACGGTGAGGTCGGCGCGCGCCAGGTCCGGGCCGGAGCTCGTCGTGTAGCCCTCGTTGAAGATCAGGTAGAGCACGTGCATCACGACGCGCAGGCGATCGGCGAACTCCGGCTCGGGCGGGAGGTCGAAGCCAACGTCCGAGCGCCGGATGCTCTGCTTCGCTCGGCTGATGCGCTGGGCCATCGTTGCCTCGGGCACCAAGAACGCGTTCGCGATCTGCGCGGTGGTCAACCCGCCAACCGCTCGGAGCGTGAGCGCCAGCTGCGACGGCACCGACAGCGAGGGATGGCAGCACAGGAACAGGAGCGCGAGCGTGTCGTCCTGCGTCTCCACGGCGACCGAGCCACGTGGCTCGAGCGCCGCGACGGTCTCCTCTCGCCGGCGACGAGCGGTCTCGCTGCGGACCTCGTCGACCAGGCGCCGGTTCGCGACGGCGATCAGCCACGCGCGAGGGTGTTCGGGCACCCCTCCGGTCGGCCACTGCCGGGCGGCCGCGAGGAGCGCCTCCTGTACGGCGTCCTCGCACGCGTCGAACCGTCCGTGGCGCCGGAGGAGCGCGCCGAGGACCTGTGGCGTGAGCTCACGCAGCAGGTCCTCGACGTGCACCGTCCCTAGGCGGCGGCCGCGGCAGCGCGCTCGAGCGTCGGGACGTCGATCTTGCGCATCTGGAGCATCGCCTCCATGGCACGCCTCGCCCGCTCGGGATCCGGGTCGCCCAGCAGCTCCATCAGCCGGTCCGGGATGATCTGCCAGGACAGGCCGAAGCGGTCCTTGAGCCAGCCGCACTGGCTCTCCTCGCCGCCATCGGTGAGCCTGTTCCAGAAGTGGTCGATCTCCTCCTGCGAGTCGCAGTGGACGAGCAGCGAGATGGCCTCGGTGAACCGGAACTCCGGACCGCCGTTCAGGGCGACGTACTCCTGCCCCTCGAGCAGGAAGTTCACGGTCATCGCCGTTCCCGGCTCGCCGGGTCCGGCCTCGCCGTACCGGGCGACGTTCAGGACCTTCGACGTGTCCGGGTCGCCCCCTGGCCTGCCCTGGAAGACCGAGACGTAATGCTCGGCGGCCTCCTCGGCCTCGTGGTCGAACCACAGGTACGTGGTGATCTTCTGCATGGCGCTCCCCCTCCCGTCCGGTGTGCGCCCTCGACCGGTGGGTCGGAGCCGGCATGCCGTTCTCGACATCGGAGCATCCATCTTCTCGCGTCGGCGGGGAATGCCCCGCCCCGATCAGCGATGGATCGCGTCGGCGTTGATGCGCCGCGGGTGGATGCGCGCGATGACCCGGGTCTCACGCTCGGCACGCTCCGCCGGGTAGATGTACCCGTAGTAGCCGGGGTGACGGGTGTACCGGCGGGTCAGGCGGTCCAGGTGCTCGGGCGCGCCGCGCTCGATCAGGTCGACGTCGCCGCGGATCTCGATCCACCGGCCGGTGTCGGCCGGATCGACGACCAGCATCGTCGCGCGAGGATCGCGCGCGAGGTTCCGTCCCTTCGCGCGCTCGGGCGTCGTGTTTACGAGCACGTCGTTGCCGTCCAGGTCGTACCACGTCGGGTGGAGCTGCGCGCCGATCCGCAGGGGCGTTGCGAGCGCGCCGAGGAGTGGCCGTCCCAGCAGCTCGCGATGGGACTCGGGGATCCGCGGCTCGCCGTCACAGGACCGTGCCGTCGTCGGCGTCGTCGGCGTCGAGCGCCGTCCGCTCGCCGGCTCGGCCAGGAGGGCCGGCCCGGTCGTGACGTGGGTCGGGTGGAGCCGGCAGACGACCGGGTGCTCGGTGCGCGCGAGCTCGGCGGGGACGACGTCGCCGAAATAGCGCTCGGCGCCGCAGTAGGCCCGGGCGAGGGCATCCAGGTGGGTCATCGCGCCCCGCTCCTCCAGGGTCACGGTGGCCCGGATCTCGATCCACCGCCGCTCGCCCTCGGGCTCCATCACGAGCACGGTCGCGTGGGGGCGCTCGGCCAGGTTCCGGGCCTTCCGGAACTCGCGCATCGTGTTCACGAGGATGTCGCCGCTCTCGACGCTGAACCAGACGATGGTGGACTGGAGACGGCCGTCCGGCATCTCGGTCGTCATGGCGATGCTGAGCGGCCGGCCGAGGAGTTGGGCGTGCGAGCCGGGCACGCCGACGATCGCCTTGCTTGCGGCGGAGCGTCCCACGGGGCAAGGGTCGCCCGAGGTGATGGCGGGCGCTCCGGGCCTTCGACCCCCGGTGGAGAGGACCCTGGGAACGGTCAGTCGGTGTACTCGGCGGGGGGCTCGGACATCACCTGGCGGACCTCGATCGGCCCCTCGATGAACGCCACGACCCGGGAGGCGAACCGGAGCGCGCGCTCCTCGGTCGCCTCGATGATCCAGTAGCCGGCGAGCGACTCCTTCGCCTCGGCGAACGGGCCGTCGGTGACGACCGGCATGCCGCCCTCGTACCGCACGGTCTTCGCCTGCGTGGGATCGGCGAGCCCCTGCGAGTCGACGAGCTCGCCCGAGTCCTTCAGCTCCTGCTCCAGACCCTGCATGAACTTGATCATGCCGCGGATCCACTCGGTGGACCGGGTCTCCACCATCGTGGCCTGGTCCCCGAACATCATGATGATGTACTTCATCCCTCCACCCCTCCCCGTCCGGCGGTCGTCCCGATGTCGTCGGAGCGGACGTCACGGTCTCGACATCCGCGTGGGGATGGAACCTACCCCCTCGGGCGGACGTCGGCTGCCGGGTCTCGCGTCTGGCGCTCGGGCGCGGTACAACACGGCGATGAGTGCTGGCCCTCCTCCGGGGCTCCGATGAGAGCATCGACCGCAACCCGGATCCTGGTCGGGATCGTCGCCGTCGTGGGGGTGGCCGCCGCGCTCGCGCTCGTCCAGGGCGATCCCGAAGGCAGGGAGCTCGTCGGAGGCTTCTTCCTGGTGGCGGTGACGATCGGCGGGCTCCTGTGGCTGGGTCAGCGGTACCGCGTCGGTCCCCGCCGGGCGTCCTTCCTGGACCAGGCCCGGCAGGCCGGGCTCGGCGCCGAGCACGGCGACCCGTTCGGCCTCCTCGACAGCTCCTACGCGCTGTTCGGCCGGATGGCCTCCGTGCGCGACATCGAGAACACGGCGAGTGGGGCTCGGAACGGCGCCTGGACGGTCGTGGCCGACTACTGGTACGCGCCGAGCGGCGACCCCCAGCGCAACGACTACCGGCGCTACACCTGTGTGCTGACCGACACCCCCGCCTGGTGGCCGGACCTCTCGGTGGTTCCCGAGACCCTCACCGCCCGGCTGCGTTCGACCTTCGCCCTCCCCGACGTCCGGACGGAGTCCGAGGCCTTCAACCGGCGCTTCGAGGTGCGCTCGGCCGACGCCCGGTTCGCGACGGCGCTCCTCGACGTCCGGATGATCGAGTGGCTCCTACAGGTCGAGCCCGGCGCGGGGTTCGAGATCCGCGGCGCGAGGCTCATGACCTTCCGGCCGCGCCCGACAACCAGCCTCGACGACGTCGGCCTCGGCCTCGAGCTGCACGACGCGCTGTCCGAGCGGATCCCGCGCGTGGTGCGAGCTGCCCCGATCTGACCCGGCTGCTACGCTCGCGCGCCATGGAGTACGCCACGTACGTCGAACACGTTCGGGCCGACGGTCGTCGTCTCGCCGTGGCCGCGACCGCCCGGCTCGGAGCCGACGTTCCGTCGTGTCCCGGGTGGACAGTGCGGGACCTGGTCCACCACGTGGCCCAGGTGTACGAGCACAAGATCGCGTGCACGCTGCTCCGGCGGGCCCCCGACCCGTGGCCGCCCGAGTGGCCGGCCGACCGCGACCCCATCGAGTGGTTCGCTGACGCCCACGGGCGGCTGCTCGAGATGTTCGAGCGCAGCGACCCCGGCACACCGTCGGCGACCTGGTGGCCGCCGGACCAGACCGTCGGGTTCTGGGCGCGGCGGATGGCGCACGAGACCGCCGTACACCGGGCCGACGCCGAGCTCGCCGCGGGGGCGCCGACGCCGATCGACCCCGACCTGGCGACCGACGGGGTCGACGAGATCCTTCACCTCATGCTCGCCGGCGACTGGTCCGAGGACCCCGACGACGCCGCCCGGGGACAGCGGATCGCGGTTTCGACCGGCGGCGGGACGTGGATCGTCGAGCTCGCCCGCGAGGCCGTGACCGTCGTCGAGGGGGACGGTCCGCGAGACGCCTCGGTCGAGGGCGACCCTTCCGACGTCGTGCTCTGGCTCTGGGGTCGCGCGGGCGACGACCACGTGACGCGTTCGGGCGACGCCGAGGCGCTCCGGGTGCTCCGCGCTCGGCTCGTGCTCGCGACCCAGTGACTCAGCGGCCGCGCAGCCCGAGGTAGTGGTTCCACACCACCCGTGCCGCGACGGCGCGCAGCGGCCGCCATCGCTCGGCGATGTCGTGCAGGTCGTCGAACGAGGGGCGCTCGGGCCAGCCGAGCAGCTCCATCGCGCCGGTCGCGAGCGCCCGATCGCCGTGCGGCCACACGTCGGGTCGCCGCAGGCACATGATCAGGTACACGTCGGCCGTCCATCGGCCGATCCCACGGAGCCGCATGAGCTCGCGCCGAACGTCGTCGTCCTCGAGCCGTTGCAGCGCAGCGAGGTCAGATCCGTCGGTGAGCGCGAGCGCAAGATCACGGGCGTAGCCGGCCTTCTGTCGGCTGAACCCGATCTCGCGCAGCCTTCGGTCGTCGAGCGTGAGGAACGTTCGGGGCGTGATCGTCCCGGTCGCCGTCCGCAGTCGCTCGAAGGCGGCGAGCGCGGAGGCCAGCGATACCTGCTGCTCGAGGATGAGGTGCACCAGGGTGGCGAACGAAGGGTCGCGCGCCCACAACGGCGGTGGGCCGAACCGCGCGACCGAGGCCGCGAGCGCCGGGTCCCGAGCGGCCAGCGCTCGCACGCCGGCGAGGAGGGATCGCTCGGTCAGCGCCGGTGGCATGCGGGCCATCATCGTGGACGCCCGGGCGGGCGTCACGACCACGACGTCGTGGGGGGTCTCCTCGGCCATCGGCTAGGGTGGCCTCGGAAGCGGCATCCGCATCGGGAGGAACGGCATGGAGTGGTTGAACAAGGCGAAGCAGGTTGCCGGAGATGCCGCTGGGCAGGTGCGTTCGAAGGTGGAGGAGTCCCAGGCCCGGAAGCGAGCCGACGAGGCCGCCAAGGAGCTCGGCTACCTGATCCACCTGGAGCGGACCCAGGGCACCCCGGCCGGTGAGGAGGCCGACGCGCTCGTCGCGAGGATCGCCGCGGCGCTCGACGAGGTCGAGACCCTGAAGGCGTCGTCGCTGGCCGAGGGCCAGGCGAAGGACCCTGTGTGCGGGATGACGGTCGAGATCGCCACCGCGACCTTCACCCTCGAACATGAGGGCCTGACCTACTACTTCTGCTCGCAGGGCTGTCTGGACCGCTTCTCGGCGGACCCGAGAGCGTTCACGACCGCCTAGCCGTCCTCGGGTCGGGTCACCACTCCACGCGGACGGGGTAGTCACCGAGCACGCGATCGCGGGTCACGATCGTCAGGTCCTCGACGACCGCTGGGCGACCAGGATCCGATCGAACGGATCACGATGACCTCGGGGAGCACTTCGAGGCCGAGGGCGTGTCGCATCTGGATCGAGAGCGGAACGAACGCGTTGGCTTCGAGCTGGGCGGTCACGAACCGGTGGACCGGCGTCGGGACCTCCACCCGGCCGAGACGGGTCTTGACGACGAGCTCCCAGGCGCTCGCCGCGCTGACCAAGACCTCGTTCGAGCCGTCCGCGATCAACGCGGAGGCGCGAGGGGCAGCCGTTCGTCGGCCGCGATCCACCACGAGGATGCATGTCAGCCGAGGCTAGCGCGGATGTTGGCCTCGCGCGCGGCCAGACGGACGCGCGATCGCCGGCGGGAGAACCGCACCGCGGTCATCGCGACGACCGCCGTGACGACCGCCGCCGTGACCGAGAGGAAGACCGGCGAGCCCGCGTCCGTCCCTGCGGCCACGCCGTGCACGGTCGAGACGACGAACAGCGCGTAGCTCCCCAGGTGCACCTGCCGCCACAGCCGCGTCGGCATCGAGCGTCTCGCGAGCGAGGTGAGCTCCACCGCCAACAGGAGGTACATCGCCGCGACGCCCCACGCGACCGCCACCGGGCGCCAGCTCGACGCGAGCGGAAGCAGGATGTCGAGCGGGGAGAAGTCGACGAACGGATCGAGCAGGATCGAGCCCACGTGCACGGCCGTGAAGACGAGCGCCGCCCCACCCAAGAACCGGTGCAGGTCGAGCAGCCACGCCGGTCGCGCGCGTCGCCGGACGAGGTCCGTCGAGAGCGCCAGCCCCCACAGCACCGATGCGGCCGCGAGCGCCCACGCGACGATCCCGCCCGCCCGAGCGGTATACCAGGTGAGCTGGGTCGTCATCCGACCGGCACCTCCCGGCGGGGGGAGCGCTCGACGCCGGTGGCGAAGCGCGCGAACCCGTCGGTCGTGTGCCTCTCGCCGCCGTCGTCCACCAGGAGGGCCTCGGCGCCGAACCGGCTCGCGAGCGCGAGGCCATCCCGCACCCCGGCCACGAAGGCGGCCTTCGCGAGCACCTCGGCCCGCCAGCCGCGCCCGGAGATCACCGTCGAGGCGAGGAGGCCCGAGCGTGCCGACCCCCCGTCGCGCGGGTCGATCAGGTGATGGCGCCCGCCGCCGAACGTCCGGCGGGTACGCGCGCTGGTCGCCACGGCCCCGCTCGAGAGCGCGACCGCTGCGACCGGCACCGGTGCGAGCGGATCCTCGACGGCCACGACCCAGGCGCCACCGTCGGGCCCGACGCCTTCGACGCGGAGGTCGCCGCCCACGTTCACGCACACGCCGGCCGCGCCTCGGGATATGAGCTCCTCGGCCACGAGGTCGGCCGCGAGCCCCTTGCCGATCCCGCCCGGGTCGAACCCGACCCCGCGAGGCAGGGTGACGCTCGAGCTCGCCGCGTCGACGAAGACGCGCTCGAACCCGCGGCCGAGCGAGGGGTCGGCGTCCGCGTTCGCGACGACCCCGGGCTCGAGGCTGTGGTCGTATCCGGCTCGGATCACGTCGCCGAGGACGGTCGGGTCGAACAGACCGCCGGTCACGATGGCGCCGTCGAGCGCGTGCGTGACGAGCGCGAGCGTCTCGGCCGAGACCCGGAGCGGACGTCCCGTCTCCGCGTTCAGACGGCTGATCTCGCTCGAGGGCCGGAACCGGCTCCACCTCGCCTCGAGGACCTCGATCCGCGCTCGGGCGGCGTCCAACGATGAGGGGTGGCCGCCCACGACGACGACGTGGACGTCCGACCCCATCGCGCGGAAGCGTGCCTCAGCTCGCATGCGTCGACGTGGTCGGGGCCCCACCCGGGTCGATGCCGGGGATCGCCTGCGGCCAGAGCGTCGACCGTGACGCGCCGCCACCCTCGTCGTCGGTCACGGCGTCCGTCGCCGGCTCGGCGCTCGAGGCGCTCGGGCGGACCGCCATCCCGGTCACGAGCCCGAAGAACGCGAGGGCGCTCAGCGCGCCGGCCACCAGGCGCGAGCGGCCCGCCGGCCGGCGTCGCTGGGCGGGCGCGAGGGGTCGCCTTCGGGGAGGAGGGGGTGGCGGAAGTCGGGTTGGTCTCGCGGCCGCCGGGGTGCGTTCGTCACGGTCCATGCCGGGATGCTCGCCGCCCTGGCTGGTGAGGCCCTGGACGGGACCTGGGAATCACCTGAGGGTGCTCATGCGGAAGGTTCCGCCACCCGTTCGGGCAGGGTCGCCAGCACGGTCGGCGGCGCCGACGCGGCGTTCCTCGGCGCGCGTGGGATCGTGGGAACGGACGTCTTCGGTCAGTCCGACCCGGACCGACTGGGCATCGTGCTCGGCATGGCCGCGGACGGCACGCTCGAGGTGCCCATCACGCGCAGGTTCTCGTTCCGCGAGCTCCCTCAGGCTCTCGGCCTGGTGGGCGAGCGGCGGTCCCGGGGGAAGTCACGATCTCGAGCTGACGGTCCGGGGGGCATGGTTCGCCGATCCGTGTCACGATGGCCTCACGTCCATCGAAGGAGGAGGTGGGGGCGATGGACAAGATCGTCCACTTCGAGATCCCGGTCGACGACCTCGCTCGGGCGAAGGACTTCTACGGCTCCACGTTCGGCTGGGGCCTCGAGGACGCGCAGGGGATGCCCTACACGCTCGTGCGGACGGTTGCCGTCGACGAGAAACAGATGCCGACGGAGCCGGGAGCGATCAACGGCGGCATGATGCAACGCTCCCTCGACGTCTCGTCGCCGGTCCTCACGATCGAGGTCGCCTCCGTCGGCGACGCCCTGGAGCGGATCGAGGGCGCGGGCGGGAGCGTGGTGCAGCCGAGGCAGGAGATCCCCGGCATGGGCGCATTCGCGTACTTCCGCGACACCGAGGGGAACACGCTCGGGCTCTGGGAGACCGCGAGCTGACCCCCGGCTGACGCTGCGGCCCCGGTACGCTCGTCACATGTCCGTCGAAGAGCAGGTTCCCGAGGGCTACGGGATCCGGGTCGCGATCGGCGACGACGCCCCGGCGATCGCCGAGCTCATCAACGAGGTGTGCATCGCCGAGATCGGGGTCCCATGGACGACCGTCGAGGGGACCCGCGACGCGCTGACCTCGCCCGGTCGGGATCCCGCTCTGGCCGACGTCGTGCTCCTCGAGCCCGACGGGCAGGTGATCGGCTACCTCGAGTTCGAGATGGCGACCGACCCGCTCCAGGTGGATCTGCTCGCGTTCGTCCGTCCGCATCTGTGGGGAAAGGGCCTGAGCGCCTGGCTCCTTCGCCTGGGTGAGGAGCGGGCGCGGGCGAGGGTGGCGCTCGAACCGCCCGGCGACCCCGCGCCGCTGCGCGTCGCGTGCTTCACCGGCAACCAACCGGCCCGCCGGGTCTTCGCCGACCTGGGGTACTCGTACGTGCGCACGTTCTGGATGATGCGGATCGAGCTCGACGGCCCGCCGCCCGTTCCCCGCGTCCCCGACGGGATCGCGATCCGCACCTTCGAGCGCGGGCGCGACGAGGCGGCGACGCACACCGCGCTCACCGAGGCCTTCGCCGACCACTGGGGGAGCTACTCGCAGTCGTTCGAGGAGTGGGTCCACCGCGACATCGAGGGCGGGGGCGCCGGGTTCGACCCGGGTCTGTGGTTCCTGGCGACCGACGGCGGGGAGGTCGTCGGCGCCGCGATCTGCCGCGCGAGCTCCCCTCGCTCCGAGGGGACGGGCGAGGTCGCCGACCTCGGGGTGCGACGGCCGTGGCGCCGGCGCGGCATCGCGCTCGCGCTGCTCCAGACCGCCTTCGCCGAGCTCCACCGCCGCGGCATCCGGAACGTCGAGCTCGGCGTCGATGCCGAGAGTCCCACCGGGGCCACCCGCCTCTACGAGCGCGCCGGCATGCACGAGGTCTACAGCTGGGAGTTCTGGGAGAAGGCGCTCGGCCCGCCAGAACGCATCGCGCCGAGCGAGCCGGTCGGGTGACGCGGGGCCCGATCGGCTCGGGAGCGGGTCACGGCGTCGACCTGTACTGGCTCCCGCTCGGGGCCGGAGGCCACTTCGTCCGGCTGAACGGACGGGTGTACGAGGCCATCACGGCGTGGCGCGAGCGCCGGCGCGCGTTCGACCTCTACCACTCGGCGCTCCAAGTGCACGTGCCGCGCGGGCAGTTCGTCTTCGAGACCGCGTGGCCGATCCCCGATGCCGAGCCGGCCTCGCGCGGCGTCGTGGCCGAGGGTCCGGTGTTCAGCCGACACCTCGCGCGGCTCCGGGTGCTCCGGTACGAGGTTCGCCGCTGGCGCGAGGGGGTCATCCCCGATGTCGCCGAGGCCGTGGCGAGCCCGCAGCGTCTCTCGGACGATCCTCGTCGGTTCGATGACGCGCGACCTCCGAACCCGAACCCGCTCTTGCGCTACCGTCAGGAAGTGAGTCCGACCGTTCCCTCCATCGACCCAGGCGTGCGGCAGCGTCTCACGGCACGCTTCGGTCGTGAGGTGGAGACGTGGTTCGACGAGCTGCCTGGCGCGCTGACCGCTCTTGCTGAGCGGTGGCAGCTGGAGCTCGGCCCACCGATGCCGCGCGGGAGCGTCTCGATGGTCTTCCGATGCCGTATGGCGGACGGGCGGCGCGCCGTGCTCAAGGTCAGCCCGGATCGTTCTCGCCTGGCGTTGGAGGCGGCCTCGCTGACGACCTGGAACGCCGTCCACACGCCCGCGGTGATCGCATCCGCCGAGGAGCTCGGCGCGCTGTTGATCGAGTCGATCGAACCAGGGACGCCGCTCGTCGACGCATCCACATACCTCGCCGTGGAGAGCGTCGCG
>DASTHN010000125.1:0-29515 GCA_035718185.1 Actinomycetota bacterium | reverse complement strand
CACGCCTTCGTGAAGCGGTCCAGGGCGTAGGCCACCGCGGCGACGCCATACAGGATCGCGGCCAGTCGCGCGTGCCGCGTCACGGCCGCGCTACCGCCGGGCCTGAGCCTGCGCGTCCTTGATGCAGAGGTCGACGTACGGGAGCGCCTTCAGCCGGGCCTTCTCGATCGGCTTGCCGCACCGTGAGCACCGACCGTACGTGCCCTCGTCCATCCTCCCGAGGGCACGATCGATCTTGCCCATCAGGTCCCGGACGTTGTTCTCGATCGAGAGATCGCGCTCACGCTCGAACGTGAAGGTTCCGGCGTCGGCGTTCTCCTCGTCGAACGAGACCTCGCCGGACATGTCCGACTGCGACGTCGCGAAGGAGGTCTCCTCGATCGTCGTGAGCTGGACCTCGAGCTCCGCTCGCTCCTCCGTGAGGCGCTTGCGCAGGTCGTCGAGCTCCTTCTTCGTGTACGGGCTCTTCCCGGCCATGGCCGAGGGACGGTAGCACCCCCCGGGTTGCGCGACAACGACCCTGCTCACGTCGCACCGAGGCGAACCCGCAGGTCATCCGCGGTGAGACCCTCCACTTCGAAGACCTTCGTGCGGCCGCGAGCCCCGTGGACGAGCCGCACGGTCGACGGCGCGACCCGAAGGGCGGAGGCCACCGCGCGCCGGGCCTCCTCGGTGGCGCGCCCACCCTCTGGAGCGGCCCGGACGCGCACCCGGATGCCCTCCGGACCGACCTCCACCGCGGTCCTGCCCGAGCGAGGCACCACCCGAACCGTGACCGCTCCCATCCCGCCGTGTAGCATGACCCGTTACAGGCGACGACGGGAACGAGTAGCGGGGGTTCCCACCGCGAGCGAGCCGGGGACGGTGTGAGCCCGGCGGAAGGGCCCTCGCGAACATCCTCCCCGAGCCTCCGCCCGAACCGGGCGCCTCCGGGCTCCCGCAGTAGACGCGGACGGGTCCGCCCGTGACAGCGGGAGGCCGTGTCGGCGGCCGGTGAGCGGTCGGTGCCGCGAGGTGCCGGCAAGCGGGGTGGTACCGCGGGGCCCACGCCTCGTCCCCGAGCGGGACGGGGCGTTTGCCGTTCCCGGGGTGGTCCCGGGAGCGGTCGGGGGACGAGGAGGACGCGATGCGCAGGTTCGACGCGGTCGATCCGAGGGTCCGGTTCCCGGAGCTCGAACGGCGCATCATCGCCTTCTGGCGCGAGGCCGACGTGTTCCACCGCCAGCTCTCGCAGCGGCGCGAGGGTCCGCTGTGGGTGTTCTACGAGGGACCGCCCACGGCGAACGGCAGGCCGGGACTCCACCACACCGAGTCGCGGACGTTCAAGGACGTCTACCCGCGGTTCAAGGCGATGACGGGGCACAACGTGCCGCGGAAGGCCGGGTGGGATTGCCACGGCCTGCCGGTCGAGATCGAGGTCGAGAAGGAGATCGGCACCCGCACCAAACGGGACATCGAAGCCTATGGGATCGTCGAGTTCAACCGTCGCTGCCGCGAGTCGGTGACGAGGTACGTGGACGAGTGGGAACGGCTCACCGAGCGCCTCGGCTTCTGGATCGACACCGACGACGCCTACTGGACGATGAACACGGAGTACATCGAGAGCGTCTGGTGGTCGCTGAAGCGACTGCACGACCGGGGACTCCTGTTCGAAGCGGACAAGGTCACGACGTACTGCCCCCGCTGCGGCACCGCGCTGTCCGACGCGGAGACCGCGATGGGCTACGCGGAGGTGGAGGACCCGAGCGTCTTCGTGCTGTTCCGTCTGATGGAGGCGCCCGACCCCTCGCTCGTCGGTGCGGCCCTGCTCGGCTGGACGACGACCCCCTGGACGCTGATCTCCAACGCGGGCGTCGCGGTCGCGGAGGAGGCCACCTACGTGGAGGTGGAGCACGAGGGTGAGCGGTTGATCATCGCGGCGTCGCTCCGCGAGCGTGTGTTGCCCGGCTCGACCGAGCTCCGCTCGATGGCGGGCAACGAGCTCGTCGGAGCCCGGTACGAGCCCCTGTACCCGAACGTCGAGGGCGCGCACCGGGTCGTCGCCGCCGGGTTCGTCTCGCTCGAGGATGGCACCGGCGTGGTGCACATGGCGCCCGCGTTCGGTGCCGAGGACCTCGAGATCGGACGGCGAGAGGGCTGGCCGACGTTCAAGCCGGTCGACGGTGAGGGCCGCTTCACTGACGAGGCACCCTCGTTCGTCCGAGGGCTGTTCTTCAAGGACGCCGACCCGCTCATCACCGACGATCTGCGCGCCCGAGGCCTGCTCCTGCGCGCCGAGACGATCGCGCACATGTACCCGCTGTGCTGGCGCTGTAGCACGCCGCTCCTGTACTACGCGCGGACCTCCTGGTACGTGGGCACGACGCAGGTCCGCGATCGGCTCCTGCAGGTGAACGACTCGGTCAACTGGTTCCCCGACCACATCAAGCACGGCCGGTACGGGGACTGGCTCGAGAACAACGTCGACTGGGCCCTCTCGCGCGAGCGCTATTGGGGCACCCCGCTGCCCGTCTGGCGGTGCGAGCGGGGACACACCACTGCGGTCGGCTCGCTCGCCGAGCTCTCCGAGCGTGCCGGGCGTGACGTCACGGACGTCGACCCCCATCGTCCCGGGATCGACGAGGTCACCTTCGCGTGTCCCGAGTGCGGCGCCGAGGCCCGCCGGGTTCCCGAGGTGATCGACACCTGGTACGACTCGGGCGCGATGCCGTTCGCGCAATGGGGGTACCACCCGGACCTGCGGCGCGGGCTCGAGCGGTTCGAGGAGCGGTTCCCCGCCGACTTCATCTCGGAGGCGATCGACCAGACGCGGGGATGGTTCTACACGCTCATGGCCGAGGGCGTCCTCCACTTCGACTCGACGACGTACCGCAACGTCGTGTGCCTCGGGCACATCGTCGACACCGACGGGCGCAAGATGAGCAAGAGCCTCGGCAACGCGATCGACCCCTGGGACGTCCTGAACCGTCAGGGCGCGGATGCCCTGCGCTGGTACCTGCTCACCACCGGCTCGCCGTGGGCCTCGCGCCGCGTGGGGATGGAGATCCTCGACGAGGTCGTCCGCCAGTTCCTGCTGACGCTGTGGAACGTGTACGCGTTCTTCGTCACGTACGCGAACGCGAGCGGGTTCGATCCCGGCGAGGCCGATGCGTCGCCCGCGGTCGAGCGGCCCGCGCTCGACCGGTGGGTGCTGTCGCAGCTGGCGGCGACGTCGCGGGAGGCCCGCGAGCGACTGGAGTCGTACGACGCCACGGGTGCCGGCCGGCGGATCGCCCGCTTCGTGGACGACCTCTCGAACTGGTACGTGCGCCGTGCCCGCCGCCGCTTCTGGGATCCCGAGGGGACGGGGGGTCGGGACTCACTGGCGGCGTTCCACACCCTGCACGAGTGCCTGACGACCGTCGCCCGCTTGCTGGCGCCGTTCACGCCGTTCGTCGCCGAGGAGCTCTGGCGGAACCTCGCCGCATCCACGCCCGGCGCGCCCGACTCGGTGCACCTCACCGACTACCCGCAGGGCGACGCCGATCGGCTCGACGAGCGGCTCGACGACGCGATGGCCGTCGCCCGGCAGGTCGTGGAGCTCGGGCGCCGCGTCCGGACCGAGACCAGGGTGAAGGTCCGGCAGCCGCTGCTCGAGGCGGTCGTCCACCTGCCCGGGGACCGCGCCGCGCTCGAGCCCCTGCTCGCGCTCGTGGCGGAGGAGCTGAACGTCCGCGAGGTCGTCTTCGCCGAGACCGCCGAGGGCTTCGCCCGCTGGCGCGCGAAGCCGAACTTCCGGACGCTCGGTCCTCGGGTCGGTCCGACCGTGCAGCAGGTGGCGGCGGAGCTCGCGGGCGACGACGGGGAGACCGCGTCCGCCCTCGCGCGGGGTGAGCGCGTCACGGTCGCGGGCGTCGAGCTGGACCCCGAGGACGTCGAGCTCCTGCAGGAGACCCCAGAGGGCTGGGGGGTCGCGTCCGATGGGAGCGTGACCGTCGCCCTGGAGCTGGACCTCACGCCCGAGCTGCGCCGCGAGGGGCTGGCGCGGGAGCTCGTGCGGTTGGTCCAGGACGCGCGGAAGGCCGCCGGCCTGGACGTGAGCGACCGGATCGCGCTCGGGATCGACGCCCGCGGCGAGCTCCGCGAGGCGTTCGCCGAGCACCGCGACGCCGTGGCGCGCGAGACGTTGGCGGTCGAGGTCTCGGCCGACGTCCTGTCCGACGCCGAGCTCCGTCAGGACGCCGAGGTCGAGGGGTCAGCCGTGACCGTCACGGTGCGTAGGGCCTGAGGTCCGGACGACGCCGATCCACACGAGGACGATCGCGGCGATCGCGGCCGCCAGGGACAGGCCCATCGGACCGCCGTCGTCGCGCGCGATCCCGACGAGCAGCGCGGCCGCCGACGCGAGCACGAGCGCGAGCGCCGCGACGTACAGGAGCGCCGGGCGGCGCTCCGGCGGGCCCGCGCTCAGTCCTCGCCCCAGAAGAGCTCTCGGAGCGAGCGCTCGCCCGAGTCCGTGCGGAGCTGTGCGGGCGCCGGCTCCGGGGTCGGCTCCTCCGCCTCGGACGCCTCGTCCTCTGCGGCCGGGACGCTGATCGGCGCGAAGGCCTCCTCCGTGGTGGTCGACGCCTGAGGCTCAGGCTCGGCCTCGGGCTCGGCCTCGGGCTCGGCGACGAGCTCAGGCTCGGCGAGGGGCTGCGGCTCCGATGATGCTGCGCTCGCCACGGCCCCGGGGGGCGTCGTCTCTGCCGTCGAGCGCATCTCGGCGACCATCCGTTTGACCTCCTCGGCGTGACCCTGGACGAGCGAGCCGAGGTTCTGGAGGAACTCGCGCTCCGAGCTCAGGAAGGGGGCCACGGCCGCCCGGGAGTCGCCTCCCCCCGACGTCGCGACCACCGCCGCGCGGGCCTCGGCCTCCCGAACGATCCGCGCCGCCTCCTGACGGGCCTCGGAGACGATCCGCTCGGCGTCCTCCTTCGAAGCCGAGAGATCCGGCGCGGCCTGCTGCGACGGCTGCGCGCCGGCGCGCAGCCGTTGATTCTCCTCCATGTAGGCGGCGAGGTCCTCGGTGATGCGATCGAGGAACGCGTCGACGTCCCGCTCGTTGTAGCCCCGGAACGCCAGGCGGAACTCCACCTGTTGCACGTCGGCGGGCGTGATACGGCCTCCCGCGGACGCGTCCGAGCCCCCAGCCTTCTTCCTCCGCATCGCCTTCCCCTCTCGCGCCTCGGCCCTCAGCGGCTCAACGCGACCTGCAGGACCCACAGGATAACGAACGCCACGATGATGGAGACGTCGAGTCCCACCCCGCCGGCGCGGACCGGCGGGATGAGTCTCCGCAGCGGTCGCAGCACGGGTTCCGTGACGTCGTCGAGGAGGTCGAGGAGCCAGCGGACCGGCCCGGAGATCGGTGGCCGGAACCCGAACATCAGCGCCCACGACACGATCACCTTCACGAACAGGATGATCGTGTAGATGCTGACGATCCACCGCAGGACGTCAAGCACAGCGTTCTCGGCGGCGATCATCGCGGGAGGGATGCGCTCAGAACTGGTTGTAGATGCCGGCGCCGGCGATCCGCTCGCGGTCCTCCGCCGAGACCTCCATGTTCGCGGGGGTCAGCAGGTAGACGCGATTCGCGACCATCTCGATCTTCCCGTCCAGGCCGTAGACCAGACCCGAGGCGAAATCGACGAGACGGCGCGCGATGGTGTCGTCGGTGCTCTGCAGGTTCATGATGACCGGGATGCCGTCCTTGTAGCGGTCGGCGATCTCGCGAGCCTCGTTGAACCGCCGGGGCTCCGACTTGTGGATGGCGGACGCCGTGGACGGCCGCGTCGAGGGGATCGTCCGCACGATGCCCTCGGGCTCCTGTCCCACCATCACCTCGCGGACGGCCTGTGGGCGCTGGATGCTGCGGACCTCGGCCTGCCGTGGCTGCGCGGCGACCTCGTCGAGCTCGTCGTACTCCTCGTCCTCGACGAGCCCCAGGTAGGTCAGGGTCTTCTTCCACACGCCTGGCATCGCTCCTCCCCTTGTCACCTCGGCGGCCGCTCGCCGAACAGGGCCGTACCGATGCGGACCATGGTAGCGCCTTCCTCGACGGCAACCTGGTAATCCAGCGACATTCCCATCGAAAGTTCCGATGCCTCCGGATGCCGCTCGCGCACGCGTTCGAGCAGCTCACGGAGCCGCGCGAAGTAGGGTCGCGCGGCCTCGGCGTCGGGCGTGAGCGGCGGCAGCGTCATCAGCCCGACCAGGCGGAGGCCGTCGGTCCGAGCTACCTCCTCGCACGCCCCGTTGACGTCGTCCGGCGAGACGCCCGAGCGCTCCCCCGTGAAGTCCACCTCCACGAGTGCCGGCACCGAGCGCCCGGTCGCAGCTGCGCGTCGCGCAAGCCGATCGAGCGCCCGGCCCGGCACGGCCGTCTCCAGCACGTCCGCCAGCTCGGCCACGTGATGCGCCGAGCCCCGTTGGAGCGTGCCGATGAAGTGCCAGGTCGCCCCCGCGACCCGGTCTCGCTTGGCCCGCAGCTCCTGGACGTAGTTCTCGCCGAGGTGCGTGACCCCGGCCTCCACCACCCAGCGCAGCGCCTCCGGCTCGACCGTCTTGCCGGCGGCGACGATCGTGATCGTGGCCGGGTCGCGGCCCGCCCGCGCGCTCGCGCTCCCGACTCCCTCCCGAACGCGTGTGAGGTTCTCGAGCACGGCCCGCCGCGAACGGTCGCTCATCAGGAAACAGAACGATACAACGGTCCGCTCTCATACACAGGCGTAACACGCTCAGACGGGGAAGCGCATCGTGAGCGCGAGGTGACGTCCCGTGGTGCCGTCCCGCCGGTACGAGAAGAAGCGCGAGGGCTCGCACGCTGTGCAGACCCGTGTGTCCTCGACCCGGCCGATGCCCTCCGCGCCGAGGATCCTCCGGACCGATCCGCCCAGATCGAGGAAGACCCGGCCCTCCCGCCGCTCCGTGACGGCGCCCACCGGCGACCCCGCGGCGACCGCGTGCACGACCTCCTCCCCCACCTCGTAGTGACACCCTCGGATCGCCGGACCGATGGCCGCCCGCACCTCTCGCCGATCGGCGAACAGGGCGGCGCCGCGCTGCACGATCCCCGAGGCCAGGCCGCGCCAGCCCGCGTGAACGAGCGCCACCCGGCCGTCACGCGGGTCCGCGAGGATCGCGATGACGCAATCCGCGCTGAACGCGCCCAGGCCGACACCGGGGGTCCGAGTCGTCGTGCCGTCGGCGGACGCCAACAGGCGTGCGGGACCGTCGAAGCCGTCGGTGGCCTGGGCGGCGCCGACCTTCGCGATGTCCGTGCCGTGGACGAGCCCGGGGACACAGAAGCGCTCGAGCCCGAAGGCTGCGGCCGCCACGCGGCGGTTCGCGCCCACGTCGCCGTCCCGGTCGCCCACCTGGAACGAGCCGTTCAGCGAGTCGAACGGCGCCTCGCTCAGCCCACCGGTGCGCTCGAAGAAGGCCGCGAGGAAGCCCGCGCGCTCGAGGTCCGCCGCGACGAGCGCCACCGCGCCGTCGCCCAGGTCCCGTCGCTCGATCGCCATCGGAACCGATGCTCCCACGGCTCCGCGGGAGGAGTGATCTGGGAAGGGAGGGGGGCGGGGACCCGGCACAGAGGCGGGGGAAGGTCGCCTCCGTTCCGTTCCGTCCCCGCCCCGCGGACCGACCGCGTGGGCGGTCTGGTCAGCTCTTCAGGAAGTCCGGGATGTCCAGGTCCTCGTCGGCGTCGAACGCCGCCGTCTCGGGTGCCGGGCGGAAGATCTCGTCTTCCTCTTCGACGAGTATCGACGGCCGCTCCTCGGGTTCCTCCTCGAGCCGCGACGGAACCGACACGGGCTCCGGCGCCCCCGAGCGCTCGGGCTCCTCGAGCAGGCGCGAGATCCGGCTCTCGAACGTGGGCTGCTGTGCGAGGAGCTTGTCGAACCCGGCAGCGATGACCGTGACCCGAACGTCCTCGCCGAGAGCGTCGTCGACCACCGCGCCGAAGATGATGTTCGCGTCGGGGTGGGCAACGCGCGTGATCGTGTCGGCGGCCTTGTTCACCTCGTGGAGGGTGAGATCGCTCGGCCCCGACACCGAGAGCAGGACGCCCCGCGCGCCCTCGATCGACGACTCGAGCAGCGGCGAGCTGATCGCGTTCCTCGCCGCCTCCTCCGCACGGTCCTCGCCCGATCCCTGGCCGATCCCCATCAACGCGGAGCCGGCGCCGGTCATCACCGAGCGCACGTCCGCGAAATCAAGGTTGATGAGACCCGGCGTCGTGATGAGCGACGTGATGCCCTCGACGCCTTGGTGCAGCACCTGGTCCGCCATCCGGAACGCGTCGACGATCGGCGTGTCCGGATCCGAGACCTGGAGCAACCGGTCGTTCGGCACGACGATCAGCGTGTCGACCGCCTTCTTCAGGTCGGTGATCCCCATGTCCGCTTGCGTCGCCCGCATCCGGCCCTCGAAGCCGAACGGCCGCGTGACGACGCCGATCGTGAGTGCGCCGAGGCTCCGCGCGATCTCCGCGACGATGGGAGCGCCGCCCGTACCCGTGCCGCCGCCCTCACCGGCGGTGACGAACACCATGTCCGAGCCCTTGAGGATCTCCTCGACCTCGTCCGCGTGTTCGTCCACGGCGTGACGGCCGACCTCGGGGTCCGACCCCGCGCCGAGCCCCCGCGTGGTCTCCCGCCCGATGTCGAGCTTCACCTCCGCATCGGACATCAGCAACGTCTGCGCGTCCGTGTTGATGGCGATGAACTCGACGCCGCGAAGGCCGCCCTCGATCATCCGGTTCACCGCGTTCACGCCGCCGCCGCCGATCCCGACGACCTTGATGACGGCGAGGTAGTTCGAAGGAGAATCCATCACCGCGACCTCCGTCTCCCGGGTCGTACCCCCGGTCTACCTGGGGAAACGCCGCTCAAACGCTTCCGACCTTGAACCTCTACTGAAACCTTATTGTTATATCTATGTACACTGAACCTTCGTCACCCTACTATCGCGGTCCTGGCCCGTCAATGCCCTCGAGCAAGGATGTGCAGGTGGAGTTGCCGTCGACGTTGACACCGATCGGGGGCCTCAGGTACCCGGAACCACCGTCGGTGCGCTTGGGGCGCTCACGTCGATCGCCCGGATTCTCGCGTCGAGTCCGTCGATCCCCGTCAGCACCTCCTCCAGTACGCGGGTCTTGGCATCGTAATCGCCGGGCTCCCCGAACCTCACGCGGAGTCCATCCGTCAGCAGGAGCTGGAGCCCCGTGGGCCCGCCCACCACCACACGCCGCACCCTGGAGCGCAGGTCTGCTCCAAGGGCCGACAGCGCACGCGCGGCCTCCGAGACATCATGCCTCCCGCTCGGGTCGATCCACGTGGGCGGCGCGTCGATCGCCGGGAGCCCCGCCGAACGACCCGGGCCGAGGATCGTGCCGTCTCCGGCGACGAGCACCCGCTCGGCGCCGTGTCGCGTTGAGGCGATGGCTGAACGTTCACTCACGGTGATCGTCACGCTCCACGGGAGGTCGATCCTCACATCGGCCCGAGCGATCCAGGGATCACGGAGCAACCGCGCCTCCGCGCTCGACTCATCCAGCCAGATCGCGTTGTCGCTCCGCGTGATGCCGGACAGACGGACGATCTGTGCGCGTGACCGATGCCCGCCTCCTTCGACCTCGATCCCTCGGACCCGGAACAAGCCGGACCGGGTCGTCGCGACCGCCGCGGCCGAGAGGACGACGGCGGCCACCCCGATGGCGACCGGACGCCACGCTCGAGGCCAGAACCCGCCCGCGGAGGCGTGCCGACCGTCAGTGGGGGACGCGATCGAACTCGCCAACGAGATGCACCTCCGGCTCGAGATGGATCGAGAACCGCTCGGACACGCGCTCCTGGACCGTCCGGATCAGCGACACGACGTCAGCGGCATGGGTGCCCTCCGACGTGACGATGAAGTTCGCGTGCTTGCGAGACACCGTAGCTCCGCCCACCGCCGTCCCCTTCAGACCCGCCTCGTCGACGAGCCGGGCGGCGAAGTCGCCGGGTGGGTTCTTGAACACGCTGCCGCAGTTCGGCTCGGCGAGCGGCTGGTGCCGTCGCCGCCACTCTCGGATGTCGTCCATCCGCGCGCGGATCGCCTCGCGGTCGCCGGGCGAGAGACGGAGCTGCGCGGCGATCACCACTCCCTCGCGTGGCAGTGCCGACGCCCGGTACGCGAATCCCGCATCCTCCGCCTTGACGGTGACGGGCTCGCCGAGCGCCATGTCGTACAGCTCGATGGTCTCCAGCAGGGTCGAGAGCTCGCCGCCGTGCGCACCGGCGTTCATCCTGACCGCACCGCCGAACGAGGCGGGGATCGCAACCCCCCACTCCAGCCCGGCGAGCCCGTGGGTGAGCGCCACGCCCGCGAGCGCCGGCAGCGGCATCGACGCCCCGCTCGCCAGGCGATCGCCGTCCCGCGACGTCCACCGGAACCCACGCCCCAGACGGAGGACGAGCCCGCGGAACCCCTCATCGGACACGAGGATGTTCGACCCCTTGCCGACGGCCGCGAACCCGATCCCCGCGCCGCGGACCGCCTCGGCGACCGCCGCGAGGTCCTCGGACGACTCGGCCTGCAGGAACAGCGCCGCGGGGCCGCCGATCCGGAAGGTCGTGAGCGCCGCCATCGGGAAGCCGGTGCGGACGCGGTCGCCGCACCGCGCTCGCAGGATGGCCTCGGCCAGCTCGAGATCGCCGGTCACGACGACTCCCCGATCGCCTCGAGCGCCGCGTCGCCGAGCATCCACACGTCGCCGCAACCCATCGTGACGACCAGGTCGCCGGGGCGGACCTCACCCTCGAGGAAGCGCACGACGTCCGCGCGGTGCGGCAGGTACACGACCCGCTTCGTGGGATCGGCGAGCGCGATCCCGTCGACGACCAGCTTGCCGGTGACACCGGGGATCGGCTCCTGCGCCGCACCGTAGACATCGGTCACGACGATCAGATCCGCCTCGACGAGGCTCGCGCCGAGCTCGCGCCAGAGCGCCTGCGTCCGCGAGTAGCGGTGCGGTTGGAAGACCGCGATCAAGCGCGCCGGTTCCGTGCGCCTCGCGACATCGAGCGTCACCTGCAACTCGGTCGGCACGTGTCCGTAGTCGTCGAAGAAGTCTGCGCCCCGTCCAGACCCGCGATGCTCGAAGCGACGGTGGACCCCGGTGAATGCCGCGAGCGCCTCGGCCGCGACCTCCGGGTCCACCCCGGCGAGCCGTGCGGCGGCGATCGTCGCCGCGGCGTTCAGGAGCATGTGGGCTCCGTCCACGCCCAGACGCACCTCGACGGTCCTGCCGTCGATCGAGACCGTGCCATGCGCCGCGCGCGGCGCGAGCGACCGGACCTCGAGACGCACGCCGGCCTCGGATGACACGCCGTACCAGGTCACGTCCGCCCTGGAGCCCCCGAGCGCACGCGCGGCGCCGGGGTCGTCGATGCACGCGATCACGTGCCGGCAGCGTTCGGCGAACAGGGCGAACGCTGCTTCGATCTCCTCGCGACCGCCGCGGTAGAAGTCCACGTGGTCGACCTCGATGTTCGTGACGATGCCGATCTCGGACCGCAGGAGCAGGAAGGAGCCGTCGCTCTCGTCCGCCTCCGCGACGAACAGGGTGCCCGAGCCCGATCGGGCCCCGCTCCCGCTCTCGTTCGGCTCGCCGCCGACCAGGTAGGTCGGGTCCAGGCCGGCACGCTCGAGCACCAGACCGATCATCGAGGTCGTCGTCGTCTTGCCGTGCGTCCCCGCGACGGCGATCGCCCGAGCGTCCCTCGCGAGCGCCGCGAGCGCCTGCGCACGAGCCCATACCGGCACGCCGCGTCGGCGCGCCTCAACGAGCTCGGGGTTCGAGTCGTGGATCGCCGAGGAGACCACGACGGCGTCGGGCGCACCGAGCTGCTCGGCCGCGTGCCCGACCCATACCTCGGCGCCGAGCCCCTCGAGCGCGCGCAGGCCGGTCGAGTCCTTCAGGTCCGAGCCCGTCACCGCGATCCCGCGCGCGAGGAAGAGCTTCGCGAGGTTCCGCATGCCGGCGCCACCGATCCCGATCAGGTGCATGCTGCGGATCGGTGCGAGATCCGGGACCTCGAGCGTCGGGATGCTCCCCGGCGGAGGCACGTACGCGGTGCTCATCGGCGACCCCCGGCCTCCACCACGGCGGCCGCCAGCGCCGCGGCGGCGTCGGGCCGGGACCACGATCGCATCCCCTCGCTCATCGACGTCAGGCGCTCCGGAGCCTCGAGCAGACCCGAGACGACCGTGGCGAGCGACCCGCCCGACAGCGCGTCGTCCATCAGGACGATCGCGGCACCGGCGCGCTCGAGCGCCCGGGCGTTCGCCTCCTGGTGCCGACCCGTCGCGTGCGGGTAGGGCACGAGCACGCTCGGGACCTCGCTCACCGAGAGCTCGGCGCACGTGGTTGCCCCGGCGCGCGCCACGACCAGATCCGCCACCGCGTACGCGAGCTCCATCCGCTGCAGGAAGCCGCGCACGCGCACACGGACGGGGCTCTCGGAGGTCGCCTCGGAGATCCGTCCCTCGTGCGCGGGCCCCGTGAGGAGCAGCACCTGGAGATCGCGCCGATCCGACAGGAGGCTGAGCGCCTCGACCGCCGCGAGGTTCAGGTGGAGCGCACCCTGGCTCCCCCCGAACACGACCAGGGTCCGGCGTCCCGGCTCCAGGTCGAGCGCGTCGAGCGCCTCTTTCGCCAGCGCCTCCCGCTCGCCGACGATGCGGAGGACCGATCCGCGCACGGGGTTGCCGGTGACGATCGTTCGGGCCCTCCGCGGGAGCCGGCCGGCGGCCTCGGCGAACGTGAGCGCGACCGTGTGCGCCCGGCGTGCGAGCAGCCGGTTCGCCAGGCCCGGCACGGCGTTCTGCTCGTGGAGCACGAGCGGTCGCCGCGACCGAACCGCGGCGAGGCCGACCGGCACGCTGACGTAGCCGCCCATCCCGACGACGACGTCCGCCGCCTCCACGAGGGGTCGGCAGTCGGAGATCGACCGCAGGGCGGCGATGGGCGCGGTGAACGTCTCGACCGACAGGTCCCGCCGGAGCGGCCTCGCGTCGACGGCGTCGAAGGCGAACCCCGCCTCGGGGACGAGCCTGGCCTCCTGTCCGCCGGCCGTGCCGGCGAAACGCACCTGCACGCCCTGGTCCTCGACGAGCCGGCGCGCGAGCGCCAGCGCGGGGAAGACATGGCCCGCGGTCCCTCCGCCGGACACGAGCACCTTCACGTCGCCGTCCTCGCGCCCGTGTGCACGGCGCCGGCGTCGGCCGTCGTCCGCGCGATGTTCCACAGGATCCCGACGGAGGCGAGCGAGACGACGAGAGAGGACCCACCGTACGAGAGGAACGGCAGCGGCACGCCGGTGATCGGCAGGAGCCCCGTCACCGCCCCGAGGTTCACGAGCGCCTGGAGCCCGATCCAGCCCACGATGCCCGCGGCGAGCAGGCGGCCGAACACGTCCGGCGCCCGCGTCGCGATCCGGATCCCCGCCAAGATCAGGAGGCCGAACGCGAGGAGCACCGCGAGCTCGCCGACGAGGCCGAGCTCCTCGCCGAGGATCGAGAAGATGAAGTCCGTGTGTGCGTTCGGGACGTACAGCCATTTCTGCCGGCTGGCTCCGAGCCCGACGCCGAACCAGCCGCCCGAGCCGAGCGCGATCAGCGACTGGATCAGCTGATATCCGGTGTTCGAGGCATCGGCCCACGGATCCAGGAAGGCCAGGAACCGCACGCGCCGGTAGTCGGCGCTGAAGATGAGCGCCATCCCGGCCGCCCCGCCGACGATCCCCGTCACCAGCAGGTACCGGAGACGCACCCCCGCAACGAACAGGAGCAGGAACATCGTCCCCGAGATGATCAGGGTCGTCCCCAGGTCCGGCTGCAGCATGACGAGTCCGGCGACCACGATCGTCACCGGCAGGAGCGGCAGGGCCAGATGCCCCACCACGTCGAGCTTCCCCCACTTGCGCGAGAGCACCGCGGCCCCGAACACGACGAGCGCGAGCTTCGCGATCTCGGACGGCTGCACGGTGATCGGGCCGAACTCGAGCCATCGGGACGACCCGTACGCCGAGACGGCGGCGTCCGGATGGAGCACGAGCGCGAGGAGCCCGACCGTCACGACGAGCAACGGCAGCGCCAGACGCTGCCAGGCTCGGTAGCGCATCCGCGACGTGAGCAGGAGCGCCCCCAGCCCGACGGCGCCGTACGCGGCCTGACGTTGGAAGAACAGGAAGGAGTCCCCGTAGCGGGAGTACGCGGAAACCGAGCTCGCCGACAGCACCATCACGAGCCCGCCGATCACCAGGAACGCGGTGGACCCGAGGAGCAGCGCGACCGTCCGCCGCACCGTCGCATCCTCGCGGGCGCGAGGGCGCACGGCCTCCTCGAGCGGGACCAGCCGGAGGTGCCGGGGCCGCTCGGCCGCAACGCTACGGCTGGACACGGGTGCCCTCTCCCGCCAGCGCGCGGGCCGCCGCCGCGAACCGGTCGCCGCGTTCCGTGTAGTCGCGGAACATGTCCCAGCTCGCGCACGCGGGCGCGAGCAGGACGGTCCCATCCCCCGGGGCCATCGCGTGGGCGAGAGCTACCGCCTCCTCGATCGACGCGGCCGTCCGCACCGGTACCCGCCCCTCGAACACCTCGACGACCTCCGCCGCCGCCTCGCCGATCGCGACCACCCCTGCGAGCGACGGGGTCCCCTCCGCGAGGGGGGAAAGATCGACCCCCTTCGCCATGCCCCCCGCGATGAGCACGACCTCGCGCCTGCCGCGGAGAGCGTGCAGCGCCGCGTGGACGTTCGTCGCCTTCGAGTCGTCGAGGAACCGCACCGATCCCGCGCGGGCGACCTCCTCCCCACGGTGTGGGAGCGGCGGCATCGTCGTGATCGCGGCGCGGACCGCATCCTCGGTCAGGCCGAAGGCCAGCCCGGCGGCGGCGGCGGCGGCGCAGTCGGCGACGAAGCCCGCGGCGTCGTGCGCCGGCCGCCCGAGCGCGAGGTCGTGGCCGCGCCACCACGCCACGATCTCACCATCCACGACGCCGACCCGGTTCGTCCGGTGCCCGGTCCGCCCTCCCGTGTCGTGGCCCGGAGCGCCGGCGCCGAACCACGCGGTCCGGCAGGGCGCCCTCCGGGAGACCGCGCGCGCTGCGCGATCGTCCGCGTTCCCCACGTGCGTATCGCCGCGACCCTGGAGCTCGAAGATCCGCGCCTTGGCCGCCGTGTAGCCCTCGAGCGAGCCGTGCCAGTCCAGGTGATCGGGTGCCACGTTGAGCAGGATCGAGACCCGTGGATGCAGCCAGTGGTGGAAGCAGAGCTGGAAGGACGACGTCTCGACCGCGAGCGCGGCGTGCCCCTCGCGGGCCGCGACCGAGAACGGGTGGCCGATGTTCCCGCACGCGACGGCGTCCAGCCCGGCTGCCGAGAGCATCGCGGCCACGAGCTTCGTGGTCGTGGACTTCCCGTTCGTGCCGGTGACGGCGACGTACGGGACGTCGCACAGCCGAGCGCCGACGTCGAGCTCGCTCCAGATCGGGATCGCGCGCTCGACGGCCCACCGCAGGACGATCGCCTGCTCGGGGACGCCGGGGCTGGTGACGACCGCGTCCACGTCCCGCAGGTGCGCTGGGTCGTGGCCGCCCAGGCGGACGTCGACGCCGAGCGCGACCAGCTCGCTCACGCCCTCGACATCGTCGCGTTGCTCGGTGACGCGCACCGTCGCGCCCTCCTCGGCCAGCACCCGCGCCGCGGCGCGACCCGCGACGCCGAGCCCGACGACCACGAAGCGCTCCCCCTCGAACGCCCGGCTCACCCCAGGCCTCCGCGGGCGATGAAGTCGTAGTAGAAGAGCCCGAGGCCCACCGCGACGCAGATGCCGGCCACGATCCAGAAGCGGACGATCACCGTGAACTCCGGCCACCCGGCCAGCTCGAAGTGGTGGTGGATCGGGGACATCCGGAAGATCCGCCTCCCGAACCCGCGGAAGGCGATGACCTGGAGGATGACGGAAGTCGTCTCGATCACGAACAGCCCGCCGAGGATGATCAGGAGCAGCTGCGTGCTCGACACGATCGCGAGCGCCCCCATCAGGCCGCCGAGCGCGAGTGCCCCCGTATCGCCCATGAAGATCCGAGCCGGCGCGGCGTTCCACCACAGGAACCCCGCGACCGAGCCCGCGGTTCCGGCGGCGATCACGGCGAGGTCGAGGGCGGCATCCGCGTTCACCGGGTAGCACGCCTCCGCCGGCCCCAGCCCGCACGCGTGCCGGAACTGCCAGAACGAGATGAAGATGTACGCGAGGTACACGAACAGCGACGAGCCGGACGCGAGCCCGTCGAGGCCGTCGGTGAGGTTCACGCCGTTCGAGGACGACGCGAGGATCACGAAGACCCACACCACGAAGAACGACCCCAGGTCCAGCCCGGTCTCGCGGAAGAACGAGAGCTCCGTCGAGACGTCCGTGAAGTTCACGATCGCGGCCGTGAAGCCGGCGGCGATCAGCGCCTGGCCCAGGACCTTCGCGGTTTTCGACAGCCCGAGCGAGCGACGCCGGCGGACCTTGATGAAATCGTCCAGGAACCCGAGGGCGCCGAACGCGATCGCTGCGAGCAGCACCGCGGCACCCGATGCCGTCATGCCGCCGAGCACGAGCCGCGCCCCGAGGTAGCCGACCAGGAGCCCGGCGAGGATCACGACGCCACCCATCGTCGGCGTCCCCATCTTCTCCATGTGCGTGTGCGGGCCGTCCTCGCGGATCCGTTGGCCCCAGCCCCACAGCCGGAACGCACGGATCGCGAGCGGGGTGCCGAGGAGGGTCACCGCCAGGGCGACCGCCGCCGCCGCGAGGATCCCCCTCACCGCAGCGACTCCGCCAGTCGTTCCAGACCGACGACTCGTGAGCCCTTGATGAACACGACATCGCCCGGGCGCAGCCACGGCCTGAGCGCGTCGAGCGCGTCCTCGGGCGAGTCCACGTCGACCGCGTCCTCGGGGAGCTGTCCCTCTCGGACCGCCGCTCGGAGGATCATCCGGGCCTGCTCACCCACCGTGATCAGCAGATCCACGCCTACCCGGACGACGAGCTCGCCCAGGCGCTCGTGCTCGTCCAGCGAGATCGGGCCGAGCTCGGCCATGTGGCCGAGCACCGCGACCAGCCGGCCGTCCCGAGCCATCCACCGCGCCGCCTTCAACCCGGCGGCCATGGACTCGGGGTTCGCGTTGTAGGCGTCGTTCACCACCCGCACCCCGCCGTCCGTCGCGAACGACTCCATCCGCCACGCCGAGACGTGCGCGTCCTTGAGGGCGGCGGCGCACTCGGCCGCCGAGACCCCGAGGGAGGACGCGACGGCGGCGGCGGCGAGCGCGTTCGAGATCATGTGCTCGCCGGGGACCGCGAGCTCGACCGTCTCGGGCTGGCCGTCCATCCGTAGCCCGAACCGCGCGCGGCCGTCGGTGTCGATCTCGATGTCCTCCGCGCGGACGTCCGCGTCGCCGGACAGGCCGAAGAACCGAACCGGGGCCCGCGAGCGCTCCGCGTACGCGCGCACCACCGGATCGTCGGCGTTGAGGACCGCCAGCCCGTCGTGCTCGAGGGCCTCGACCGGTTCGGCCGATGCCTGCACGATCGCCTCCCACGATCCGAAGATCTCCATGTGCGCGACGCCGACGTTCGTCACCACGACGACCTGCGGTCGCGCGATGCGGCACAGGAGCGCGACATCGCCGACCCTCCGCGCGCCCATCTCCGCGACGATGACCTCTGCGTCGGTCGGAGCGCCGAGCAGCGTGATCGGCAGCCCCACCTCCGTGTTGAACGAGGCGGGACTCGCATGCGTCCGGAAGCGCGTTGAAAGCACCGCGGCCGTCAGGTCCTTCGTCGATGTCTTGCCGTTCGCGCCGGTGATCGCGACGACCCTCGTATCCGGCCGCCGGCGACGCTCGTCCGCCGCCAGTGCCAGCAGGGCTTCCCCGGCATCCGCGACCTCGACGTACGGTGCGCCCGTCACCGGCCGTGACACCAGTGCCGCCGTGGCGCCACGCGCCGCGGCGGCACCGACGAAGTCGTGACCGTCGACCCGCTCGCCCGGCAGGGCGACGAACAGCGATCCCGGACCCGCCGCGCGGCTGTCGCTCGCGGCCGACGTGACCGTCACGTCGGCGCCGACGGCGCGCCCGCCGACCACGGCGGCGATCTCCGAGAGCCGCCGCGCGATCACGCTGGGCCCCCCAGCGCTCGGATCTCCTCGGCGGCGACCTCGCGGTCGTCGAACGGGATCGTGCGGTCTGCGAGCTCCTGGTACGTCTCGTGCCCCTTGCCGGCGATCACCAGCACGTCGCCGGGCGCCGCCCGACGGACCGCCACGCGGATGGCGGCTCGACGATCGACCTCGACCACGTAGGCACCGCGCCCCTCGCGTGCGCCGGCCTCGACCTCGGCCACGATGGCGTCCGGGTCCTCGCTCCTCGGGTTGTCGCTCGTGATCACGGCCAGGTCCGCGACGTCCGTCGCGACGCGGCCCATGAGCGGTCGCTTCGCGCGATCGCGATCGCCGCCGCACCCGAACACCACGATGACCCGACCCGTCGCGAGCGGTCGAGCCGTGCGCAGGACGTTCTCGAGGCTGTCCGGGGTATGCGCGTAGTCGACCACCACGAGGAACGCCTGCCCGGCCTCGACGGCCTCCACCCGCCCGGGGACACCGCGCACCTCGCCGATGCCGCGCACCGTCGCCTCGTCCGCGATCCCGAACTCGCGCGCCGTGGCGAGCACGGCGAGGCAGTTCTCGACGTTGAACAGCCCGTGCAGCGCCGAGCGCACCCGGAGGTTTCCGACGCGGAACGACAGCCCATCGCGCGAGGTCCGGACCTCCGTCGCACGGACGTCCGCCCCCCGGTCGAGCCCGAACGTGACCGTCGGCAGACCGGACCCGGCGAGGCGCCGGCCCTCGGCGCTGTCGTGGTTCACGACCGCCCGGTCGCTCAGCGCCGGGGTGAACAGCCGCGCCTTCGCCTCGAAGTACTCCTCCATCGAGGCGTGATAGTCGAGGTGGTCCTGCGTGAGGTTCGTGAACACGGCGACCCCATAGCGGGTGCCGTCGACGCGGTGCTGATGCAGGCCGTGTGAGGAGACCTCCATCGCGACGGCGTCCACGCCCGCCTCGACCATCTCGGCGAGCAGCCGCTGCAGGTCGGGCGCCTCCGGGGTCGTTCGCGGGAACGGGACGATCCGGCCGTCGACCCGGACCCCCGTGGTGCCGACCACGCCGGGCGTCCATCCCGCGGCCCGGAAGACGGACTCGAGCAGGAACGTCGTGGTCGTCTTGCCGTTGGTGCCGGTCACGCCGATCATCCGCAGGCGCTCGGCGGGGCGTCCGTGGAACGCGGCCGAGATCGGACCCATCGCCTCGCGGACGGACGCGACGCGCACCTGCGTCACGTCGATGGGGAGCCGGCGCTCGACGACGACGACCGACGCCCCTCGCGAGACGGCTTCGGCGGCGAAGTCGTGGCCGTCCAGGCGGGAGCCCGGGATGCAGAAGAACAGGCCACCTCGCTCGATATCGCTCGAGCGGTAGTGCAGGGACGTCACGCTCCGCGCCGCGTCGCCGAGGACCTCCGCGTGTGAGACGTCCACGAGGAGGTCGCCGAGGGGCCGTCCGAGGGGGGAGGGAGCCACGGTCCCTGAGCGTACCGCCTGCCCCGCGCCCGTCCCTCGGAGGCTCATGGGCGCGGTCCCGCGGTCGGAGGCGGACGCAGCGGCCGGCCGGGCTCGATCGACAGCCGGGTGATCGCGTATCGGGCGATCCGCTGGAACAGCGGTGCAGCGGCGATCCCGCCGTAGTCCGTCACGGGCCGGTCGAGGATCGCCGCGATCACGACCTGCGGGTCGGACGCCGGCAGGAATCCGATGAACGACGCCACGTACTGGCCCTCGTAGTACCCGGGGCGGTCGGGCAGCGGGATGCGCGCGGTGCCCGTCTTGCCCGCGATCTGGTACCCGGCGATGGTCGCGTTCGTCCCCGTCCCCTCGGCCACCGCGTCCGCGAGCATCCGCGTCACGACCCTCGCGGTCGCCGCCGAGACCGCCCGGCGCGTGAGTGGGTCGGGGGCCGGTCGGAACGTCCCGCTCGGGCTCCGCGTGCCGAGCACGAGTCGAGGCTGCACCCATCGACCGCCGTTCGCGATGGTGGCGTAGACCGCCGCCATCTGCAGCGGCGTCGCGGCGATGCCCTGCCCGTACGCGATCGTTGCCAGGCTCGTGTCCGTCCACTCGTACAGTGGTGGCAGGATGCCGGCGGACTCTCCGGGGAAGCCGACCCCGGTCGGGCGCCCGAGCCCGAACCTCGCGAGGTAGCTCGCCATGGCGGACTCGCCCACGCGCCGGGCGACCATGACGGTTCCGATGTTGCTCGACTCGGCGATGATGTCGCCGATCGTCATCCGCTGGAGCCCATGCGGGTGCGCGTCGTGGATCGTGAACTCCTCGACGTCCATCTGCCACGGGACCGCGAGCTCCTGCCGCAGCCCGATCGCGCCACGGTCGACCGCGGCGGCCGCGGTGATGACCTTGTTGGTCGAGCCGGGTTCGAACGCGTCCGTGACAGCGCGGTTGCGGTAGGTCCCCTGCTTCGCCGCCTCGAACTGGTTCGGGTCGAACGACGGGTAGCTCGCCATCGCCAGGATGTCCCCGTTCCTCGGGTCCATCACGATGACCGTGCCTCCGCGCGCTCGGTTCTGCGCGACCGCCTCCGCGAGGGCCTGCTCCGCGTTGTACTGGAACTCCCGGTCGATCGTCGTCCGCACCGCCGAACCGGGGATCGGTGGGCGCTCCACGTCGACCCCGCCCACGATCGGCTGTCCCTTCGGGTCGATCTCCTGCGTCCGCTCACCCGCCTGGCCGGCCAGCACGTCTTCGTACCGGACCTCCAGCCCGGACAGGCCCTCCCCGTCGATGCCGACGAACCCGAGCACCTGGGCGGCGAGCGCGCCGGCCGGGTAGTAGCGGCGACTCGCGTCCAGGAAGCCGATGCCTGGGAGCCCGAGGGCCCCGATCCGATCCGCCAGATGGCGGTCCACCTGCCTCGCGAGGTAGACGAAGGTCGTGTCCCTGCTGAGGAGCCGCTCGAGGTCGCCCGTCTCGACCTCGAGCACCGGCGCGAGCGCCGCGGCCGTGGCCCAGGGGTCCTCGACGTAGCGCGGGTCGGCATACACATCGCGCGCCTCCAGGCTGATCGCGAGCGGGTCGCCGTTCCGGTCGAGGATCTGCCCGCGGGTCGCCGGGAGCTCGACCGTCCGCAACCGCTGATCGAGGGCCCGGTCGCGGAACGAGGCGGCCTGGCTGACCTGCAGGACGGTCAATCGCACGAAGATCGCCGCGAAGGCCATCGCCATCACGGCGAGGAGCGCGACCAGGCGTCGGATCGGCGGACGTCTCACCCGCCAGGCTCCCCCCACGAAGGGTCCGCCCCGGCCGGGGCCGACCGTGCATCGCCGAACGCGTGGAGGGATCGGATGTCGTCGGGGAGACGCATGCCGTTCCGGCGAGCCCAGGCGGCGATCCGGCCGGGGGCGGACAGACTTGCCTGCTCGTGCACCAGGTCGAGCCGCTCGGTCTCGAGCGTGTCGATCCGCCGTTCCGCCTCGTCGATGCGGAACGACTGCTGGGCGAGCAGGGCGTTCAGGGACACGATCCCGAGCACCATCGACCCGAGGACGACGGTGGCGAAGATCGCGAAGCCGAGATGGTGGCGCTTCCGGTGCCGGGTCCTGGGCGCGGGCGTCGTCGAGGGCGGCTCGCGGCGAGCAGGTCGTGGTCCTCGCGCGGGTGCCGCTGGCCGCCTCGGAGCCTCGGCTCCGTGTCCGAAGGGCTCCGGCGCCACGGACCTCGCCGCGCGGCGGGCGGGCACGCTCACGCCGCCTCCCCTTCCGACACCTTCTCGGCGGACCTCAGCTTGGCGCTGCGCGCCCTCGGGTTGCGCTCGGACTCGGCCCTCGAGGGCGTGAGGGGCTTCTTCGTGAGGACCCGCAGGGTCGCCTCCTGGAGGAGGAAGCGCTTGGTGATGCGGTCCTCGAGCGAGTGGTAGCTGATCACGACGAGGCGGCCACCGGGAGCGAGGATCCCCGCCGCCCGAGGCAGGGAGGCGGCGAGCTCCTCCAGCTCCCGGTTGACCGCGATGCGGAGCGCCTGGAACGTGCGCCGGGCGGGGTGGGGGCCGCCCCGCCGAGCGCCCAGAGCGCCCGCGACCACACGAGCGAGCTGGTCGGTCGTCTCGATCGGTCCTCGTGCCCGGGCGCGGACGATCGCGGCCGCGACGCGGCGCGACCGAGGCTCCTGTCCGTACTCGAACACGATCCTCGCGAGCTCCTCCTCGGACACCTGGTTCACGAGATCGAGGGCGCTCTCCCCTTCGGTCCCCATGCGCATGTCCAGGGGACCCGCGTGCCGATAGCTGAAGCCGCGCTCGGGCCGATCGAGCTGCATCGAGCTCACACCCAGGTCGAACAGGACGCCGTCGACCCGGTTCTCCACGGGCAGCTCCGAGAACCGGGCCAGCACGGCTTCGAACCGGTCGCCGAAACGAGCCAGGCGGGCCGAGGCGGTCTGGATCGCGACCGGGTCTCGATCGAGTCCGACGACGCGCTCGACGCCGCGCTCGAGCAGCGCCTCGGCGTGCCCCCCCGCCCCAACGGTGAGATCGAGGACCGTTCCCCTGCCCGTCAGGAGGGCGGTCACCTCGGCCACCATGACCGGCACGTGCCCCGACCGATCCACCGGCGGACCCTCATCCCAGGATCCGCACGACGAGCAGGCCGAGGCCGACGAGGACGGCCATGGCGGTCGCGGTGAGGAAGAGCAGCGACAGGCTCTGGCGAACCTCCCGCCCGAGTGGACCGTTCATCGACCTGCCTCTCTCAGTGCGAACCCGGATCGAGCGTGCCGGCCTGGTACGCGCCGCTTCGGCTGGCCTCGTAGCGCTCGTGCGCGTCCCGGTCCCAGATCTCCATCCGGTCGAAGACGCCGAGCACCACGACCTCCTTGCGGATGCCGATCTCGGCGCGAAGTCGTTGCGGGATCAGCAACCGGCCCTGCGCGTCGAGCTCGACCGCCTCGGCCTTGCCGAAGAACATGCGCGCGTACGCGCGACCCTCGGCGTCGGAGAGGGGGAGACCGCGAACCTCACCGCTGCGCGCGTCCCACTCGGCCCTGGGGAAGCAGAAGAGGCACCCGTCTTGGCCGAGCGTGAGCACCGCGCCGTCCGCGAAGACGTCCCGGAACCTCGCCGGCAGGCTGACGCGCCCCTTCGGGTCGAGCTGATAGCGATGCGTGCCGAGCAGTTCGGCCACGCGTCCTCCCCTTCTCCTCCACTGCGTGCCACATATCCTCCACACTCACTCCACGATGTCAAGGAACGACAGTCAAGAGCTGTATGTGGTTGACAAGCGTTGTGAAGAAGTGTGACGCCGCTCGTGCCTAGGCCCGGCGAGCTGGCGGGGTCAGCCTAGGAACGGCTCCCATTCGGGCTCGAGCCGCCCGATCGACAGCCGGAACCCGTCGGCTGGGGCCGAGGGGTGACGGGCCAGACGCAACCCGGCGTCCTCCGGCCGGCGGTTCTCCTTGCGCGAGTTGCACCGGCGGCACGCCGCGACGACGTTGTCCCACGTGTGGAGCCCGCCCTTGGACCGGGGCACGACGTGGTCGAGGTTCTCGGCGGGGCGACCGCAGTACTGGCAGGACCACCCGTCGCGCGCGAACACGGCTCGACGGGTGAGCGGCGCCTGCGCGCGATAGGGGACCTTGACGAAGTAACGGAGACGCACGACCGAGGGCGCCTCGATCGACCGTCGCTCCGAGTGGAACACCACGCCGTTCGCGACGATCACCTCCGCCTTGTCCTTCAGGACGAGCACGACCGCCCTCCGCGCGGACACGACCGCGAGAGGTTGGTGCGACGCGTTCAGCACGAGCGCTCTTCCCATTGCGGGTGCAGCGAGTCTAGCGCACGCGTGTTTCCGGCCGAGGGTGCTTGAACCGAGCGGATCCCAGGGTTGTAATCCGCGGGAAGGCGGCGGTACCCACCGCCCAGAGTCGGACGCCTGAAGTAGCGAAAAAGGGGCCGCGCGGGGCGTCCAGCAGCTCGAGGTGTGGGCCGTCGCCTTCGCATCCCCCGGGGACGCTGACCCGCACGGGTGCGCATCTCCTACACATGCGGGCGACACGGCGCGGTTCGGCATGGCGTGGTGAGGCCCGCCCGACCGTTCGCCACACCCCGGGATGAGGTGTGGCGGATGGATGTCGAGCCGGTGGACGCCGACGCCGATCGGTTGATGGAGGGTGCCGAGGTTGGCCACCGGCCCGGCCGTTCGCTGCGTCACGCGAGTCGACCCTCGACCTCCATGGGAACCGCGAGGTCGCCGGACGCGTACACCTCGGTAAGATGAGGTTCCGCGAGCAGGGACCGGAGGTGGGGGTGGGCGTGGAGACACGGGAGTCGACCCTCGACTGGCACGGCTTCGCCGAGCGCTTCCGCACCATCGAGTCGAACGTCGAGAAGGTCGTCCAGGGCAAGCACCGCGAGATCCGCCTCGCCCTGGCCGCCCTGATGGCCGAGGGGCACATCCTCATCGAGGACGTGCCCGGCGTCGGCAAGACGATGCTCGCGAAGGCGATCGCTCGGTCCATCGACTGCTCGTTCCGCCGGATCCAGTTCACGCCGGATCTGCTCCCGACCGACGTGACGGGCGTCAACGTCTTCAACCAGGAGCGCGGCGATTTCGAGTTCAAGCCCGGCGCGATCTTCGCCAACATCGTCCTCGGCGACGAGATCAACCGGGCGAGCCCGAAGACCCAGTCCGCGCTGCTGGAGTCGATGGAGGAGCGCCAGGTCACTGTTGACACCGAGACCTACCGGCTCGGGATCCCGTTCATGGTCCTCGCCACGCAGAACCCGATCGAGCACGAGGGCACGTACCCGCTCCCCGAGGCCCAGCTCGACCGGTTCATGATGCGCCTGGGGATCGGCTACCCGTCGGCGGACGTCGAGGCCGAGATCCTCGCGACACACGGCGTCCGCTCGACCCTGCCGGACATCGGGGCGGTCACCGACGCACTCGAGGTACGGGACATGATCGAGCGAGCGCGGGACGCCCACGTCTCGGCCGACGTCCGTCGCTACATCGTGGACCTCGTCGAGGCGACGCGGCGCCACGCCGACCTCTACCTGGGCGCGAGCCCCCGCGCATCGATCATGCTCCTTCGCGCCGCGCGGTCGATGGCGGCGGCCGAGGAGCGCGACTACGTCATCCCCGACGACGTGAAGGGCCTCGCGCTCCCGGTGCTCTCGCACCGCGTGATCGTGACGGCCGACGCCGTCATGGGCGGCAAGACCTCGGCGATGGTGCTGCAGGAGCTCCTGGCCGAGGTGCCCGTCCCCGTCGCCGGGACGGCCTGAGGTGCCCTCCGGCCGCGGCGTCCTCGTGTTCGCCGCCGGCCTCGGTCTCTGGGTCATCGCACGGATCACCGGCTCGGCGACGATCCACATGGTGGCGGTCGGCCTCGCGGTTCTCCCGTTCGCCGCGGCGCTGTTCGCGCGGTGGGGGCGGCTGCGCCTGCGGGTCCGCCGTCGGCTCTCCGACGCGCGGGTCCGTCCGGGCCAGCGCGTCACGATCGACCTGGAGGTCGAGAACCAGTCCCCCGTCCCGAGCTCGTTCCTGCTCCTCGAGGACCAGGTGCCGCAGGCGCTCGGCCGCTCGGCCCGCCTCGTGATCGCCGGGATGCGCGCGCGGGGCAAGCAGCACGTCTCCTACACGCTCACGCCGCAGCGGCGTGGCCGGTACACGCTCGGGCCCCTCACCGTCGACCTGTCGGACCCCTTCGCCCTCACCCGGGTGCGGATCGAGTTCGACGAGCGCGAGGAGCTCGTGGTCACGCCCGAGGTCGAGGACCTGGTGGGCGGGCCGAACTCGCCGTTCGGCATGACGAGCGGGCTCGCGATGGCGCGGAACCTGTTCCGGACCGGCGACGAGTTCTACACGATGCGCCCCTACGTCGTGGGCGACGACCTTCGCCGGATCCACTGGCCGAGCGTGGCGCGCAGCGGCGGGCTCATGATCCGGCAGGACGAGTCGACGCGGCGCTCGACGGCGGTCATGTTCGTCGACACCCGCGAGGCAGCGGTCGGCCAGATCCACACGCCGGCGTTCGAGAAGGCGGTCTCGGCGGCCGCGTCGGTCGGCGTCCTGCTGGTCCGGTACGGTTTCACGCTGCGCCTGGCGACCAGCCATCTGCCGCCGCAGCGTGTGTCCGAGGAGCTGCTGCTCGACACGCTGTCCGGCGTCTCGCACCACACGGCGCGCTCGCTCTCGGCCGGACTCGGACGGCTGCGCATCGCCGCGGCCGCCGATACGACGCTCGTGGTCGTCTCGGCCCCACCGCCCCCGACCGAGCTCTCGTCCCTCGTGCAGGCCGGCACCGTCTTCGGCCCGAAGGTGGCCGTGCTCGTGCACCCGACCGATCCCAACACCCTGCCGCCCGAGCGGCGGGAGCAGCTGGAGGGCCGCGCCACCCAGGCGCAGCGCTCGCTCTCCCGCTCCGGGTGGGAGGTGGTCGTCCTGACCCCGACCGCGAGGTTGGCGGACCTATGGCACGCACCGAAGACCCAACCGCTCGCGCACAGCGTCTGATCCCGCTGGCGACGGTCGGCGCGCTCGCGTTCGCGACCTCGCTCGCCTTCGGGCGGGTGTTCGCCGGGCGTACGCCGACACTCCGGTTGATCGCGGCCGGGCTCATGGCGGTGGCGATCGGGTGGGCGACCAGCCGGCGCGGTCTGCTCGCCGCGACGCTCGCGAGCCTGGCCGGGCTGGTGCTCGCGCTCACCTGGCTCGTCTTCCCGCAGACCGCCTGGTACGGCCTGCCGAGCGTGCGTACCCTGCGGGCGATCGGGCGCTCGCTCGAGTTCGTCGGACAGCAGACCCGGACCCAGGTCTCTCCCTCGACGCCGCTGCCGCCGCTGATGCTCGCCGCCGTGACGGCGGTCTGGGCGGCGTCGTCGTCGGCGTACACGCTCGCGGTCCGAGCAGGGAGCCCGATCCTCGCGGTGCTGCCGCCGGTCGCCCTGGTCGCCTTCGCCGACGTGGTGCTCGAGGACGGCGTCCGGCCGGTCTACGCGGCGTTCTTCCTGCTCGCGGCGCTCGCCGTCGTGTTCACCGACGGCCTCCGCCGGATCCGCCAGTGGGGGCCGGTCTGGTCCGGAACGTACCGCGACCACACCCTCCGCTCGGCGACCGGTCGAGGGGTCCGCCGGGTGACGCTCGTCGCGCTCGGAGCCGCGCTGCTCGTGCCGGGGCTGCTGCCGGGGTTCCGCTCGGGCCCGCTCGTCGATCTGACCGGCGGGAGCGGCGGCGGGATCGGCGACGATCCGTTCGCCTCGATCCATGCGTCGCTCAACCGCGAGGAGGCGGTCGAGCAGTTCCGCGTCACCACCGACGGCGCGGGGTCGTACTGGCGCCTCCTCACGCTCGACCGCTTCGACGGATCCACCTGGCGCATGAGCGACCCGGACCTCGCCGGTGCCCAGACCTATCCGATCCCCGCGGATCTGCCGGTCAACGTTCCCCCGGATGCCGAGCGGCTCGAGCAGGACGTCACGATCCTGGGGTACGCGGACGCCTGGGTCCCGATGGCGTACCCGGCAGCGAGGGTCGTCGTGCCGGCCGCCGAGCTGGAGTACGAGCGCGCCCTCGGCACCGCCCGCGTCCCGGAGCCCTTCAAGACCGGAGAGACCTACCACGTGTCCTCCTTCCGCGTGCTCCCCACGCCGAAGCAGCTCGACCTGGAGACCTTCGGGCCCCCCAGCGACTACGGCGAGTACACGTTCCTCCCGGAGGAAATGCCCGAGGAAGTGCACCAGATCGCCCTCGACTGGACCGCCGACCAGCCGACCGAGTACCGGAAGGTGCTGGCGATCCAGGAGATCCTCCGGGCCCAGCCGTTCGAGTACGACAAGACGGTCGAGCCGGACCCCGGGACGGACGCGATCGTTGAGTTCCTCACGCAGACGCGCAGGGGGTTCTGCCAGCAGTTCGCGACGACGATGGCGGTGCTCGTGCGCGAGCTCGGACTCCCGGCCCGGGTGGGGTACGGTTTCCGGGAAGGCGACAGCCGAGCAGCTGCGCGCGGCGGGACGTTCGTCGTCGACTCGCACGACCTGCACACGTGGGTCGAGGTGCTGTTCCCGAGCTACGGGTGGCTGGTGTTCGACCCGACCCCCGGACTCGGCGCGAGCCCACTCTTCGAGGAGGGCAAGTACCTCGACACGACGGCCGCCGCGAAGACCCCTCCCCCTCGGGATGGAGGGCCGGTAGGCCAGACGCGCACGCCGCCCATCGATCCCAACGGCGTGCTGCCCCCCCAGCTCGCACGTCTCGAGCAGGTCGAGGAACAGCGCGGCCGCGGCGGCGGCTTCCGGACCGGCCCCGACATCCCCGGGCTGTTCGCCTCGCCCCCGTCGACCGCGACGGAGCCCGCGTACGCGATCCCCTACGGCCTCCTGCTCGCGATCGTGCTCGTGGTGCTCGGGGCGCTCATCGTGCTCGTGCCGATCGTGAAGGCGGTCTGGCGGTACCAGGCGCTCCACCGGCGCCGAGCGCCCCGAGAGGCGGTGCTCGCCGCCTACCGTGTGTTCGACGGCGAGGCTGCGGACCTGGGGCTCGGGCGGCGGAGCGGCGAGACCCTCGCGGAGTACCGGGACCGGATCGGCTCGAGCGTCCGCTTCTCCGACGGGCACCTGAGCACCCTCACGGCGGCGGCGACGCGTGCCGCGTACTCCCCCGACCCACCCGACCCGGACGACGCCCGGGAGGCGGCGAGGGCGGCGCACACGGCGATCCGGGACATGCGGCGCAGCACGGGGATCGTCCGGCGCGTGACGGGGACCTACCGGCCGGGCGTGTGAGGCGCGGCTAGCTGCCGGTCTGGGCGTGAGCCGCGGCCTCGCGCAGGGCGCGGACGAACCGGTCGCGATCCTCCCTGAACTGCCCGACCTTCGAGTCCACCCCGGTCGCGATCTCGTCGATCGCGACGAAGAACGCGAGCTGGCCCTCGCGGAGGGCGTCGAGGACCTCGCCATCGCGCCGGCAGATCTTGAAGATGCTCTGACCATCGGTGACGAGCTTCACCTCGGACAGGTGCTGGTCGAGCGCCGCGCGCCGGTTGAGGTAATCCCACGCCCGGCGAACGCGCTGGAGCGACATGCCGCCGTCGAGCAGAGACCGGACGACCTTCAGCGCGACGAGGTCGCGGAACGAGTAGAGCCGCGCGACGCCGGGTCGGCCGCCGGTGCTCTGCACCGACGGCGTCACCAGACCGATCTGGTCCCAGTACCGGAGCTGCCGCGGCGTGCAGCCCGTGAACTTCGTTGCCTGATGAGTGGTGAACCCCTCCATAGGAACGCGCGCCCCTCCGACGACTCGCCCACCTGCCTCGACTCTTCGCGT
>DASTHN010000124.1:0-28871 GCA_035718185.1 Actinomycetota bacterium | reverse complement strand
GGCGCGATGCGCGCAGCCGCGAACCCCTCCTTCACCCCATGGAGGATCTCCTTCTCCTCCAGCTCGCCCTGCTCCAGGTACTTCTCGATGAGCGCGTCGTCGGACTCGGCGACGGCTTCCATGAGCTTCTCTCGGAAGGGGTCGGCGCGGGAGGCCAGGTCGTCCGGCCACTCGCCCTCGGCGGCCCTGATGTCGCCGTCGTAGGTGTAGGCCTTGCGCGCCAGCAGGTCCGCGACGCCGCGGAACTCGTGCTCCTCGCCGATCGGGAGCTCGAGCGGGGCGACCTGGGTCCCGAACGAGCGCACGAGCTCGTTCAGCGTGCGCTCGAACGAGGCGCGCTCACGGTCGAGCTTGTTCACCAGGATCGCGCGCGGCAGCCCGGCCTCGACCGCGAGCTCCCACGCGACCTCGGACTGAACCTCGACGCCGTCGACGGCCGAGACCACCAGGATCACCGCGTCGACGGCCCGGATGGCCGAGCGAACGTCACCGATGAAGTCCGCATAGCCCGGCGCATCCAGCACGTTGATCTTCACGCCGCTCCACTCCACGGGCGCCATCGCGAGCGAGACCGAGATCTGCTTCTTCACCTCCTCGGGCTCGAAGTCGCTCGCGGTGTTGCCGTCCTCGACCCTGCCCATGCGCGTCAGCGCGCCGGATGTGTACAGCATCGCCTCGAGGAGCGCCGTCTTGCCCGCGCCGCCATGTCCGACCAGCAGCACGTTGCGGATGTCGTTCGCGTCGTAGGTCTTCACCAGGATCTCCGATCGGAACACAGGGGAACGAACGGGGATTCTAGCGCGCGGGCGTCCGAGCCCCGGAGGCGGGAGGGCCGGTGATAGGCTCCGCGCCGGTGGCCGGGCAGGACGCGAGGGCGCAGCATCGGGCGCGCGCGGTCGTCGCGACGCTCTGTGTCGTCGCAGCCCTGCTGGTCGGCCTGGCGGCGTGGGCGATCCTGGCGGATCGGCTCGAGGAGGGCGGCGCTGCGGCCCTGATCGCCGGCGCGCTGCTCGTCCTCGCTGGCGTGGTCGCGTCCCGATCGAAGGACGTGCGCTCGCGCCTCGTCGTCTCGTTCGGTGACCGGCTGTTCGATGGGGGGGTGCTCGCAGCCGCCGCGTGGGCGCTCCGGATCGAGGAGCCGGTGGCCGCGGTCGGAGCGCTGCTCGCGCTCGCGGCGGGGTTCCTCGCGGCATACGTGCGTGCGCGAGGCAGCGCGCTCGGCTACCTGGTGGAGGAGTCGGCCGCGACGCGAGCGATCCGCGTGGGGCTGATCTCGGTGGCGCTGCTCGCCGGCTGGGCCGGATGGGCCCTGTTCGCCGTCGGCGCCTGGATGCTGGTCGTGACGCTGGTGCGGACGAGTCAGGTCGCGAAGGAGGAGCGCGTGTGAGCCTCCGTGAGGACGGCCTGCGTCTGACCGCCGTGTACTGGACGTACCGGACGCTGGAGAACGCCGCGACATGGCTCCCCGGGCGTCTCGGGCGCCGCCTGACCCGCGCGCTCGGCGGGCTCGCGTACCGAACGCTCCCGGGTGTCAGGGCCACCGTCGCCGCGAACCAGGCGCGGGTGCTCGGGGAGCCGGTGGGCTCCCCACTCGTCGGTTCGGCGACGCGGGAGGCGTTCGCGCTGTACGCGAGGTTCTGGTACGACGCCTTCCGGATCCGCGCCCTCGCCCCCGAGGAGATCGTTCGGCGCACCCGGCTCGAGGGTCTCGAGCACATCGAGGCGGCGCTCGCTGATGGCAAGGGTTGCATCGCCGCGATCCCGCACATGGGCAACTGGGACGTCGCCGGCGCCGTGATGGCCGCCTCGGGGATCAAGATCGCGGCGGTCGCGGAGGTCCTCGAGCCGCCGCGACTGGCCGAGCTGTTCGTCCGCCACCGCGAGGAGCTCGGGATGCGGATCGTCCCGCTGGCCGAGGGCGCGCACGTTGGACAGCAGCTGGCGCGCCTGCTCTCGGAGGATTGGCTGGTGGCGCTGGTCGCCGACCGCGACCTGTCGGGTCGGGGCATCGAGGTCGAGATGTTCGGCGGGTCGCGCCGGCTCCCCGCCGGTCCCGGTCTGCTGGCCGTGACGTCCGGGGCCGCGCTCGTGGTGTGTTCCTCGAACACGACGGACGACGGATGGATCGTCCGCATCGGGGCGCCGCTCGAGATCCCTCGGACCGGCGACACCCGCGCGGACGCCACGGCCCTCACGTGGCGGATCGCGGCCGAGTTCGAGCGCGCGATCTCGGCGAACCCGCCCGACTGGCACCTCTTCCAGCCGGCCTGGCCCTCGTGAGCTCCGCGTGAGGATCGCGCTCGTCTGTCCGTACGCCTGGGACGATCCCGGCGGGGTGCAGACGCACGTCCGTGAGCTCGGGGAACGCCTGCTCGGGCGCGGGCACGTGGTCGTGGCCCTCGCGCCCGTGCGCTCCACGGCGGGGCAGGGGTGGGTCCGGGCGGTGGGCCGACCGGTGGACCTCACGTACAACCGCTCGAACGTGCCGCTGGACCCGCGCCCATGGTCGGCGCGGACCGTCGGTCGCACCCTGCGTGCGTTCGGACCCGACGTCGTCCACCTGCACGAGCCCTTCGCGCCGAGCACGACCCTGTGGGCGCTCCTCACGGCGAAGGCCCCCCTCGTCGCCACGTTCCACTCCGGCGCGGTGCCCGCCCACCTGTACGACGTCGCGGGGCCGGTGCTGCGGCGGCTGGCGCGCAGGATCTCGGTGCGGATCGCCGTGTCGGAGGCTGCCGCCGACGTCGCCCGGCGGCGCGTGGGCGGCCGGTTCGAGGTCGTGCCGAACGCGGTCGACGTGGCTCGGTTCGCCGGCGCGGCGCCGGCGGACCTTGGGCCCGGACCGAAGCTCCTGTTCGTCGGGCGCCTCGACGAGCGGAAGGGGTTCCGCGTCGCGGTCGACGCGTTCTCGCGACTGGCCGCGCGGCGCCGCGAGCTGCGCCTCGTGGTGGCCGGAGACGGACCCGAGCGTTCGGCGGTGGCGCGGCTGCCGTCGGAGGCGCGCGAGCGGATCACGTTCCTCGGGTCCGTAGCCAACGAAGACCTGCCACCGATCCACGCTGCGTGCGACCTCTTCGTCGCCCCGAACGTGGGCGGTGAGAGCTTCGGGATCGTCCTGGTCGAGGCCATGGCGGCCGGGCTCCCGGTCGTGGCCTCGGCCATCCCGGGGTTCACCGAGGTCCTCCGCGACGGGGTCGACGGACTCCTGGTCCGGCCCCGCGACGCCGTCGCGACGGAGGCCGCGATCGCGCGGCTCCTGGACGACCCCTCGTTCGCGGGGCGGCTCGCCGCGTCGGGGCGGCAGCGTTCGCTCGGGTACTCCTGGGACGCGGTGCTGCCGCGGATCGAGGCCGCCTACGCCCGGGCCGCCGAACGGCCGGCGACGACCGGCTAGGATGACCGCCGACATGTGGGCGTGGATCGTCGTCGGGATCGTCGGGATCGTGGTCCTGACCGCCGTCCTGATCTTCAACCGACTCGTCCGACTGCGGAACCGGGTCGACAATGGCTGGGCGCAGATCGATGTTCAGCTCCGGCGCCGCTACGACCTCATCCCGAACCTGGTGGAGACGGTCCGCGGCTACGCGGCGCACGAGCGCGAGCTGTTCGAGGAGGTGACGCGCGCTCGCGCCGCCGCGATCGACGCGTCCTCCGTGCCCGACCAGGCGCAGGCCGAGAACCAGATCACGCGCGGGCTCCGGCAGCTCTTCGCCGTCGTCGAGGCCTACCCGGATCTGAAGGCCAACGAGAGCTTCCTCGCGTTGCAGGAGGAGCTGACCGGCACCGAGTCGAAGATCGCCTACGCCCGGCAGTTCTACAACGACCAGGTGATGCGCCTGAACACCCTCATCCAGTCGTTCCCGTCGGTGCTGATCGCGCGGGCGTTCGGGTTCACCGAGCGAGCGTTCTTCGACATCGAGGATCCCGCCAGAGGTCCCGCGCAGGTGGACCTCGCCGGCTGACGTGTACGAGCAGATCGCCTCCAACAAGCGCCGCACCGCCCTCCTCGTGCTCGGCGCCGTGGTGTTCCTGGCGCTCGTGGGCTACGTCCTGGGAGCGATGACCTCGAGCGGGCCGGTCGGAGTGGTGCTCGCGCTCGTCGTCGCGGTCGTGATGGCGGTCGGCTCGTACTTCTACGGTGACCGTGTGGTGCTGGCCTCGACCCGCGCGCGCGAGGTGAGCCCGCAGGACCAGCCGCGTCTGCACAACATCGTGGAGGGTCTGGCGATCGCCGCGGGGATCCCCAAGCCACGCGTCTACGTGGTGCCCGAGCGGGCGCTCAACGCGTACGCGACCGGCCGCGATCCGGAGCACTCCGCGATCGCCGTGACCGAGGGGTTGCTCGGTGCCATGAACCGCGTCGAGCTCGAGGGGGTCATCGGTCACGAGCTCGCGCACGTCCAGGACCGGGACATCCTGGTGGGAACGGTCGTCGCCACGCTCGTGGGCGCCGCCGTCCTCTTGTCCGAGTTCTTCATGCGGGCGTGGTTCTGGGGCGGTATCGGTGGGCGGCGCGGGGATGACCGGGGCGGGGGACCCGCCGCGCTCGTGCTCCTGATCGTGGGGATCGTGATGTTGATCCTGGCCCCGATCGTGGGCCAGATCATCAAGCTCGCTGTCTCGCGCAACCGGGAGTACCTGGCCGATGCGCAGGGTGCCCTGCTCACCCGCTACCCACCCGGACTCGTGAGCGCGCTCCGGAAGATCCAGGCGGGGAGCTCCATCCCGATGCGCTCCGCGAACAACGCCACGGCTCACCTCTGGCTGAACCAGCCCTCGAGGATCGAGGGCGAGGGCCTGGGCCCGCTCGAGCGGCTGTTCCAGACGCACCCGCCGATCGCGGAGCGCATCCGCCGCCTCGAGGAGATGTGACCCGCGGTGGTTGAGGACGGGGCGATCGCCCGGTAGCATCGCAGCCCCGGCCCGTGCCGGGTGCGACCCCCGCATACCACCACCGATCCCATCTGGAGGTAGGCCCGCATGGCTCTCACTCGCCGCGGCAAGGTCTCGATCGCGGTCGTGACGACGCTCGTCGTCGTCGTCGGCGCCATCGCCGCCACGGCCCTGTTCCCGGACAAGGTCCCGGCGATCGTCCGGACCGGTCTGTCACAGGTCGGCCTGGTCGATGAGGCCCCCCCGCCCCCGCCCACCTGTCCGCTCACGGGTGAGCCGACGCCGAAGGGCGTCGTGCCGGACAGACCGGCGCTCGCGATCAAGGTCGAGAACTACCCCGACGCGCGCCCGCAGGCAGGTCTGCAGTCGGCCGACGTGATCTTCGAGGAACCCGTCGAGGGGGGCATCACCCGGTTCATCGTGGTCTACCACTGCGACGACGCATCGCGCGTCGGACCGGTCCGGAGCGCTCGGACGGCCGACCCCGACGTGCTGGCCCAGCTGGGCGTCCCGATCCTGGCCTACTCGGGCGGGGCACCGAACGTCGTGCGCGTGATCGAGGATGCCAACCTGCTGGATCTCAACGAGACGAGCGGCGGCGCCGCCTTCACGCGCGACCCCTCTCGCCCGGCCCCCCACAACCTCTACGTGGGGACGAAGGCCCTGTACCGGATCGCGAGCTCCACGGAGCCGGCGCCGGAGCCGCTGTTCACGTACGCCGAGGAGCCGGCTGGGAAGTCCCGGAGGGTCTCGAGCGTCCACCTCCCGTTCTCCGCCACGTACGGAGACGTGTGGTGGGCATGGGATCGACGGGCCGACGCATGGGTGCGGTCCCATGGCGACGTGCCCCACATGGCCGAGGAAGGCGAGCAGGTGTCCGCGGACGACGTGGTGGTGCAGGTCGTGGACGTCGTCGTCGGTCCACGTGGCGGCATCACGCCCCACGTCGATCTCGTCGGCTCGGGGAAGGCCTACGTGTTCCGCGACGGGCGCATGATCATCGGCCGGTGGGAGCGGGAGAGCCTCCGGGACATCACGCGCTTCGTCGCCAAGGACGGGAGCAAGATCGCGCTGCGGCCCGGCCGGACGTGGGTGGAGCTCTTGCCGAGCACCATCGACGTCGAGACCGAACGTTGACCGCGAGCGCTCAGCGTTCCGCGCGCAACCGGTCGTAGGCCGTCTCGGCCCGGCGTCGGAGGTCGTCCGAAGTGGCGCGGTACTCGGCCCGGAGACGCTCCTTCATCTCGCGCCGACGTTCGGAGGGGAGCGGCACCGTGCGGTCCAGGACCTCCTCCGAACGGGCACGCGACCGGTAGTCCTCGTCGATCTCGCGATCGATGCGGGCGAGGTGCTCGGGCCGGTGCTCGAACGGGAGGAACGCCGTTCCGAACCGGCGGTTCACGCGCTCGATCACCCTCCCGAAGTCGCCAACGACCTCCCCGAACGTGCCGACGACGAAGCCCGCGCGGTGCGGGAGCAATGGCTCGTGGAACCGAACGTAGCCGCGGAGCGAGGCCCCAGGCGTGAGCGCCGGCGTGTGGATCACGTGCGAGAGCACCGCGTCCTCGGGGGAGCGGACCAGCACGAGTGCCGGCACGTGTCTGCGCACGGCCGCCAGGACCTGGGCCGGCGTGTGCGTGTGATGGGCGATGCGGCTCGCGTGGGGTTCCTGGGCCAGGCGGAAGGCCGCGACGGCGAACGACGACGCGCATCGGGGGAACGACTCGATCACGATCTCCGTGTCACCGTTGAGGACCTCGCCCCGCCGCCGGAGCCGCTGGATCGGCAGCGCGATGGCCGGGTGCTGCGCGACGAGGGTCTTGAGCTCGTACGAGAGGCTCGCGACGGCGCTCACGATCGTCTCCCATCCGGCGACACGGGCCGAGCTTAGCCGCGGGGATCGGCTCACGGGCGAAGCGCTCGCGGCGGTACACTCGATGCGTAGGCGCAGCGTGGCTGCGACGAGCGCTGCCGCAGTCGAGGAGGGGGTACCCGTGGACCGCGAGACCGGCACCTTCCGCGTGAAGTCCGGCCTGGCCGAGATGCTCAAGGGCGGCGTCATCATGGACGTCACGAACGCGGAGCAGGCGAAGATCGCCGAGGACGCGGGCGCGTGTGCGGTCATGGCCCTGGAGCGGGTCCCCGCCGACATCCGCAAGGAGGGCGGGGTGGCGCGGATGGCGGACGCCACGAAGGTCGAAGAGATCGTGCAGACGGTCTCGGTCCCCGTGATGGCCAAGGCGCGGATCGGGCACTTCGTCGAGGCGCAGATCCTGCAGGCGCTCGGCGTCGACTACGTCGACGAGTCCGAGGTCCTCACGCCCGCCGACGAAGAGCACCACATCGACAAGTGGGCGTTCACCGTCCCCTTCGTGTGCGGCGCCCGGAACCTGGGCGAGGCGCTGCGCCGCATCGGCGAGGGCGCGGCGATGATCCGGACGAAGGGCGAGGCCGGGACCGGCAACGTCGTCGAGGCCGTCCGGCACCAGCGGACGATGCTGCGCGAGATCGGCTGGCTGCGGTCGCTCCGCCCCGAGCAGCACATGGCCGCCGCGAAGGACCTGGGCGCGCCCGCCGAGTTGGTCCGGATGGTCGCGGAGCAGGGCAAGCTCCCGGTCGTGAACTTCGCCGCCGGGGGGATCGCCACTCCGGCCGACGCAGCGCTGATGATGCAGCTCGGCGTGGACGGTGTCTTCGTGGGCTCCGGGATCTTCAAGTCCGAGGACCCCGCCCCGCGGGCCCGCGCCATCGTCGAGGCCACCACGCACTTCCAGGATCCCGACGTCCTCGCGAAGGTGTCCCACGGTCTCGGCGAGCCGATGCACGGGCTCGACATCAAGGAGCTCGGCGAGGAGGGTCTGCTCCAGACCCGCGGGTGGTAAGCGAGGCGCATGAAGGCGGGCGTTCTCGCGCTGCAGGGTGATTTCCGCGAGCACGCCGCCGTGTTCGCCGATCTCGGCGCGGCGCCGATCGAGGTCCGCACGGCCGAGGACCTGGCGCGCGTGGACTGTCTGGCGATCCCCGGGGGCGAGTCGACGACGATCTCGAAGCTCGCGCGCAGCGCCGGGCTGGTGGAACCGATCCGCGAGCGCGCGCACGGTGGGATGCCGGTGCTCGGGACCTGCGCCGGCATGATCGTGATGGCCGAGCGCGTCCGGGACAGCGAACCGCTCTTGCGTCTCGTCGATATCGCCGTGCACCGGAACGCGTACGGCCGACAGGTGGATTCGTTCGAGGCGGATGTCGAGGTCGATGGCGTCGAGCATCCGGTCCGAGCGGTGTTCATCCGGGCGCCGATCGTCGAGGGGATCGGTCCCGGCGTGCGCGTCCTCGCAGAGCACGAGGGTCATCCGGTGGTGCTCGAGCAGGGGTGCCTCGTCGTGGCATCCTTCCACCCCGAGCTGGTCGGTGAGACGCGGCTCCACGAGTACGTCCTGAGGAAGGTGTGAGATGTCCGGTCACTCCAAGTGGGCGACGATCAAGCGGAAGAAGGGAGCGGCGGACGCGAAGCGCAGCAACGAGTTCGCGAAGCTGCTGCGGTTCGTGGAGGTCGCCGCCCGGGAGGGGGGCAGTGGCGACCCGAAAGCGAACATGACGCTCGCCACGGCGATGGACAAGGCGCGTGCCGCGTCGGTGCCGAACGACAACATCGAGCGGGCGGTCAAGCGCGGGACCGGGGAGCTGGGGGGCGGCGCCCGGTACGAGGAGGTCGTGTACGAGGGCTACGGTCCTGGCGGCGTGGCGATGTTCGTCGAGACCCTGACCGACAACCGGAACCGCACGGCACAGGAGGTCCGGCACGCATTCACCCGCAACGGCGGCAACCTGGGCGAGACGGGCAGCGTCGCGTGGATGTTCCATCGCAAGGGCGTGATCCAGATCGAGAAGTCCGCGGCGCCCGACGAGGAACGGCTGCTCGAGATCGTGCTCGAGGCCGGAGCGGAGGATCTGAACGACTCCGAGAGCACGTGGGAGGTCACGACGGAGCCGATGTCGTTCGTCGGGGTCCGCGACGCGTTGGAGGGGGCGGGGATCGCGATGCTCTCGGCCGAGCTCGCGATGGTGCCGCAGACCACCGTGCCGGTGGAGGGCGGGCAGGCCCGCCAGGTCCTCGCCCTGCTCGAGACCCTCGAGGATCTGGACGATGTCCAGACGGTCTCTGCGAACTTCGACATCCCCGAAGCCGTCATGGCCGAGCTCGGATAGCGCTCGACGACCGGCCGTCGTCGAGCGGTGCTCCTTCCGCGCGGCCGAAGACGGGAAAGCCGTCCACCATCTGGATCGCGAACCCCCGATGGATCGCTCGGTGGTGTGGACGGCAGAGCAGCACGAGGTTGTCGAGCGCGGTCCGGCCCCCGTCCGCCCAGTGCCGGATGTGGTGCGCGTCGCACCAGCTGGGCGGGCGCCCGCAGCCCGGGAAGCGACAGCCGGCGTCGCGGACGATGACCGCGCGGCGCAGGGCCGGCGGGATGACCTTGCTGGACCGACCGACGTCGAGCGGCTGGGAGCCGGGGCTCGTGATGATCCTGCTCACCTTGGCATCGCACGCGAGGCGGCGGGCCGTTTCGGGCGTGACCGGGCCGACGTCCACCAGCTCGGAGCGCCCCACCCGACCCTCCAGGGCCTCGAGGTCGAGCGTGACCAGCACGTGCGGGCGCTCGCCCAGCACCGCCGGCCGGTCGCTCGAGTCCATCCACGTGCGGCAGATCTCGCCGAGCGCGTCGGCGCGTCGCTGTCCGGACGTCCGGAACTCGAGACCCCGGTGCGCGTGCGCGTCGGCATCCATCACGGCGCGCAGGGCGGTAAGGAGCAGCTGCCCGCCCTCGGGGTCCAGGTCGCCGTCGACCCGCACCATCCCGCCGAGGGTGGGGGAGACATGGAGACGACGCCGGCCGAAACGCTCGTCCTCGTCGGTCTCGGCCTCGGCCATGTCCTGTGCCTGGCGCCAGTACGACACCACGCTCCGCAGCGAGGAAACGGGAAGCGTCCGCGCGGCCTGGACGAGCGCCTCCTCGGTGCGGGCGAACGCCTCGGGATGCGACCCGCGAGCCGAGGCGAGGAGATCGATCGCCGCATCCGAGAGCTCGCCCGCCGAGGACGCCTCCGCTGACCGAGGCATCGACGCCATCGCCCTGGCGACGCGGACCCGCCGGGCGGCGGTGCTGGGCGCGAGTCGGTGCCGAGCGACGAGCCACGCGGACACCGACAGGAACCCGTCGTCCTGCTGGGCTCCGCGCCGCTCGAACTCGGCAAGGCGGCGAGCGCGCTCGGCCTCCAGGACCCGCACGGTACGCTCGATCTCGTCCAGCTCCTCCGCGAGCTCGTCGTCACCCAGGGACCGCAGGTCCTGGGCCCGGAGCTCGTCGGTGGCCGATCGCAGCGTGCTCATGCGGGCACCGTACCGAACGCGCGTTCGACCGTCTGTGAGATCCGTCACGTCCTGGGGAGGTTCTTCGGCGATCGTAGCGGGGAGGGCGCCAGGTGTTTGCGCGCCCCGGTGTGGCTCCCTACACTGAACACATGTTCGAGCCCTGTGTGCTCGGCGTCGACCCGGGCGTGGCCGCGGTCGGCCTCGCCGCGGTGCGTCGCGACCGCCGTCCCACGCTGCTGTGGGCCGGGACCGTCCGGACAGCCTCAGGGCTCGCGGAGGCCGCACGCCTCCGGGCGATCCACGACGCCGTCCGGGACGCGATCGCCGAGCACGGCCCGACGTCGTTGGCGGTTGAGCGCGTGGCGTGGAACAAGAACCAGGTGAGCGCGCTGCGGGTGGCGCGGGCGACGGGCGTGGTCCTGCTCGCCGCCGCCGAGGCGGGGCTCGCCGTGGAGGAGTACGGTCCGCTCGAGGTGAAGATGGCCGTCACCGGCACCGGGACCGCCGACAAGGCGCAGGTCCGAGCCGCGCTCGCCACCCTCCACGGTCTGCGGGACGTCCCGTCCCAGCCGGACGCCGCGGATGCCGTCGCCGTCGCCCTCTGTCACCTCTCGCAGACGACGCTGCGCCGCGTGGCGCGGGCGGTGGGACGTCGGTGATCTCGTTCCTGGACGGCGAGGTGGCCGACAAGGGCGCCGGCCGCGTCGTGCTGGCGGTCCAGGGCGTCGGGTACGACCTGCTGGTCCCGGCGTCGACGATCGCGAAGCTCCCGGCGGTGGGCCAGCGCGCCCGGCTGCTCACGCGGCTGCACGTCCGGGACGACGCGATGACCCTGTTCGGCTTCGCGACCGCGGAGGAGCGGACGCTGTTCGACCTGTTGGTCACCGTGACGGGAGTCGGGCCGAAGGTGGCGCTCTCGTTCCTGTCGGTGCTCACGCCGGAGGCGATCCGCCGAGCGGTGGCGGCGGGCGACGTCGCCGCGCTGACGGTGGTGCCCGGCGTGGGGAAGAAGGTCGCGCAGCGCGTCGTGCTCGACCTCAAGGACAAGCTGGGTGGTGAGGGGGTGCCGCTTGCGGGCCCGCTCGCGGACGTCCGCGAAGCGCTCCTGTCCCTCGGCCTGTCTCCCCAGGAGGCGAGCGAGGCGCTCGGCGCGCTCCCGCGGGACGGCGACCGCCCGGTCGAGGAGCTGCTGCGCGAGGCCCTGCGTCACGTTGGGCGGGGATAGGGTAGGCGCGTGGACGAGGAGCGCATCGTCGATCCGGAGCTGCCCGAGGAGGAGCGGGCGTTCGATGCGGCGCTGCGGCCGAAGGTGCTCGCGGAGTTCGTCGGGCAGGATCGGATCAAGGAGCAGCTCGGCCTGCTGATCGAGGGCGCTCGCGCGCGCGGCGAGACCATCGACCACTTGCTGTTCTCCGGACCCCCGGGCCTGGGCAAGACGACGCTCGCGGGGATCGTCGCGAACGAGGTCGGCGTCGGGTTCCAGCCAACGTCGGGGCCGGCGCTCGACCGGCCCGGCGACCTCGCGGCGATCCTGACGAACCTCGAGCAGGGCGACGTGCTCTTCGTGGACGAGATCCACCGGATGCCGCGTCCGGTGGAGGAGGTCCTGTATCCGGCCCTCGAGGACTTCAAGCTCGACGTCGTCCTCGGCAAGGGTCCCAGCGCTCGGTCGATCCGGCTCGACCTGCCGAGGTTCACCCTGGTCGGCGCGACCACCAGGCCCGGCCGGATCACGCTGCCGCTTCGAGAGCGGTTCGGGTTCTCGCCGCGGCTGGACTACTACTCGGTCGAGGACCTGGCGCGGATCGTCCGGCGCTCGGCGGGGATCCTGGAGGTCTCGGTCGACGACGAGGCCGCGATGGAGATCGCTGGCCGCTCGCGCGGGACCCCCCGCGTGGCGAACCGGCTGCTCCGCCGCGTCCGCGACGTCGCCGAGGTGCGTCACGACGGCCAGGTCACGGCGCCGGTGGCGCGCGCTGGGCTCGAGCTCTTCGACGTCGACGAGGAGGGGCTGGACAAGCTGGACCTCGCGGTGCTCACGACGATCGTGCGCAAGTTCGGCGGCGGACCGGTCGGCCTCTCGACGCTGGCCGCGGCCGTCGGCGAGGAGACGGACACGATCGAGGACGTCGTCGAGCCCTACCTCATGCAGCTCGGTTTCCTGAAGCGAACCCCACGGGGCCGGGTCACGACCGAGCGGGCGCTCCGCCACCTGGGGATCGCGCTCGACGGCGCGCTGCCACTCTCCTGAGGGCGCCGAGTCCGGGCGGAAGACGTAGCCTGTATGCTGCCTCGCCGACCAAGGAGGCGACCACCCAGTGCTCTGGATCTTGGCTCAGGATGCGAATCAGACCTCGGGCTCCCTGCTCACGCTGCTCCTGCCGATCGCGATGATCGCCGGGCTGTACTTCATCATGATCCGGCCACAGCGCAACCGGCAGCGGCAGCAGCAGGCGATGCAGAGCTCGCTCCACGTCGGGGACGAGGTCATGATCAGCGGCGGCATGTTCGGCATCCTCACCGAGATCGACGAGGATGCCGGCACGGTCCGCGTCGAGATCGCGCCCGGGACCCAGATCCGCATGCTGCGACAGGGCGTGCTGCAGCGTGTCACCGAGGACGAGATCCCCGACGAGGGCTACGACGAGCCGCCCGACGAGGAGATCGACGACCGGTCGTGAACGTCCCGGCCGAGCCGGCGCCCCCAACCCCGCAAGGCGGATCCGCCTCGGACGCGGGTCCGGAGACCCTCACCTTCGAACAGATCCAGACCGACGGCGAGCTCTCGGCGCTGATCTCGGCCGCCGACCGCGTGATGGAGGGGATGGGCTACACGGAACACGGGTTCCGGCATGCGAACCTCACGGCGCGGATCGCCTACAACGTCCTCACGCGTGCGGGCTTCGACGAGCACATCGCGAACCTGGGGTGCGCCGCCGGGTACCTGCACGACGTCGGGAACATGCTGACCCGTGACGCGCACGGGCAGACGGGCGGGCTGCTCGTCTACCACGCGCTTCGGGACCGGATGCCGGCGACGGACCTGGCAACCATCGTGTCGGCGATCGCGAACCACGAGGAGGACCAGGGATACGCCGTGTCGGAGGTCTCGGCGGCGGTGATCCTGGCCGACAAGTCGGACGTGCACCGCAGTCGCGTGCGGAAGACCGGCAGGCCCGAGTTCGACATCCACGACCGGGTGAACTTCGCGGCTGAGCAGTCGTTCCTGCGGGTAGACTCGATCGCCAAGACGATCACCCTCGAGCTCACGATCGATCCCCAGATCAGCCAGGTCATGGAGTACTTCGAGATCTTCCTCGGCCGGATGCAGCTGTGCCGGAAGGCCGCCGACGAGCTCGGGTGCCGTTTCAAGCTGGTCATCAACGGCGCGGAGCTGGCGTGAGGCGTACCCGGGGCCTGTGGCTGTCGATCGCCTTCGTGCTGGTGCTCGTCGCGGGGTCGGTGGCGCTGTTCCTGACCGGAACCGGCCCCGTGCTCGGACTCGACCTCGAGGGGGGTGTCTCGGTGACCCTGTCGGCGCCCCCGGGAACCCCGGAGCCCGTCATGGACCGGGCTGTCGAGAGCATCCGGCGCCGGGTCGACGCCTTCGGCACGTCCGAGCCGACGATCTTCGTGAGCGGCTCGACGATCGAGGTTCAGATCCCCGGCCTCGCCCGCGGCACGACCCAGGAACGACCGGCTCCGCCGAGCGAGCGCTTCTGCCTCGTCGGGAGCGGCGACATCAGCTACGGGTGCTTCCCGGACGAAGCGGCGGCCGAGGCCGCGCTCGCGGACGTGCAGGTGGGCTCGCTCACGCGGTCCGTCTGCCTCACCGGCCTCGGCACCGAGGACGGACCGTGCTTCGGGACGCAGAAGCAGGCGCAGGCGGCGATCGACGCGCTCGAGGTCACGCCGGCGGCACAGGTGAGCCCCGCACCGTCGCCGGCGCCGGCCGCCGGCACGTTCTGCGTGACCGGGCCCGATCTGGGCTCGCCGGTCTGCGATCTCGGCTCGAAGGCGGACGCGCAGGCCGTCATCGACGCGGTGGACACGACGGCCAGCGTCCAGTACTGCCTCCAGGGAGCCGACGGGTCGACGCTGACGGGCGACGAGGCATCCGCCTGTTTCGCCGACCAGCAGGCCGCGGACGACGCGCTCGCGGGGATCCGGGTGCAGCAGGTCTCGGTCCGGTACTGCGTCGTGTCCTCGGCCGGCAAGGACCTCGGCTGCTACCTGACCCGCGAGAAGGCGCAGGCCCGCCTGCAGGAGACGGGGCAGGAGCGGCTCCTGCAGGTCATCGGGACGACCGCCAGGCTGGAGGAACGTGAGGTCCTGGGGGTGCTGGCCCCGACGGACGCCGCGTACGACGCCACCCCGGTCACGTGCGCCACGGAGGCGGAGCGCGCAACGCCCGAGTGCTCCTCGAAGGCGCTCGAGGATCAGGACGTCGTGTACCTCGGGCAGGACGGCAAGACGAAATATCAGTTGGGGCCGGTGCGGATCTCGGGCGATGCGATCCGGCGGGCGACGGCGATCTACGACACCGGGAGCCAGTCAAGCGTCGGGCAGGGCTGGCAGATCGACTTCGAGCTGACGGACGCCGGCTCCGACCGCTTCGCGAAGGCCACGACCGAGCTCGTCGGACGCCAGCTGGCGATCGTGCTCGACCGCGAGGTGATGTCGGCGCCGACGGTCCAGGAGCCCATCACCGGCGGGCGAGGGGTGATCACCGGCTCCTTCGCTGAGGCCCGGGCGAAGGACCTCGCCACGGTCCTGAACGCCGGGGCGCTGCCGGTGAGCCTGACGACCGAGCAGGTGGTGACCGTGAGCCCCACGCTCGGCGAGGAGTCCCTGAAGGAAGGACTCGTCGCCGGCATCGCGGGCCTGATCCTCCTCGCGCTCTACCTGCTCTTCTACTACCGGCTGCTCGCGGTCGTCGCGTGGTTCGGCATGACGATCTGGGCGGTGCTCGCGCTGGCGCTCATCTCGCTCGCGGGGCGGACGATCGGGTACACGCTGACGCTGGCCGGTGTGGCCGGACTGATCATCTCGCTCGGCGTGACCGCGGACTCCTACATCGTGTTCTTCGAACGGTTGAAGGACGAGGTGCGGAACGGGCGGAGCCCGCGCGCCGCGGTGCAGCCCGCGTTCAAGCGGGCGTACAAGACGATCGTCGCCGCCGACATCGTCACCGCCCTCGCCGCGATCGTCCTGTACGTCACCGCGATCAGCTCGGTCCGAGGGTTCGCGCTCACGCTCGGGGTGGCGACCGCCCTCGACCTGTTCGTCGTGTACTTCTTCAAGCGGCCGACCGTGTTCCTCATCGCGCGGAACGAACGGTTGGTGAGCCTGCCCGGGTTCGGTCTCTCGAGCGGGGTGGCCGCCGAGGACCACGCGCCCGAGCCGGCCATCGCCGGAGGCGCGCGATGAACGTTCCCCACGCGATCGACACGTTCCGCGGGCACCGGGTCCCGCACTTCAAGATCATCGAGCACCGCAGGTGGTGGGCGATCCTGTCCGGCTCGCTCCTCGCGCTGTCGCTGATCGGGCTGCTGGTACGCGGCCTGAACTTCTCGATCGACTTCACCGGCGGGTCCCAGCTGCAGTACCGGAACGTCGCGGGCGCGACGACCGAGGAGATCCGCGGCGTCCTCGCCGAGTACGGCCGGGAGGATGCCGAGATCCAGATCGTCGGAGGCGATCAGGTGTCGATCCGCACCTCGGCGCTCACCGACGACCTGACGGCGGAGGAGCGGACCCAGCTCGTGGACGACCTCGCCACCCAGGCGGGGATCCAGCCGTCGGACGTGAGCATCCAGGTGGTCGGCCCGACCTGGGGCTCGCAGATCTCGAGACAGGCCCTGATCGGCCTCGTCGTCGTGCTCGTCGCGATCGCCCTGTACATCACCTTCCGGTTCGAGTGGAAGATGGCGATCGGCGCGCTCGTCGCGATGGTGCACGACGTCGTCATCACGGCCGGGGTCTACGCGTTGACCGGGCGCGAGGTCTCTCCCGCCACGGTGATCGCGATCCTGACGATCCTCGGGTTCTCGCTCTACGACACCGTCGTGATCTTCGACAAGATCAAGGAGAACACCGAGTCGGCGGCGATGCTCGCGAAGGACACGTACTCGGGCGTCGCGAACACGTCGCTGAACTCCGTGCTGATGCGCTCGGTGAACACCTCCCTCGTCGTCCTGCTCCCCATCCTGTCGCTGCTGTTGTTCGGGGGCGAGACGCTGAAGGACTTCGCGTTCGCGATGCTGATCGGCGTGACGATCGGGGCCTACTCTTCCATCTTCGTCGCGGCGCCGATCCTGGCGGTACTGAAGGAGCGCGAGCCCAGGTACCAGCAGCTCCGCGCCCGCCTGGCGCGACAGCCCGGGGCCGAGCGCCGGCTGCGCACGGTAGGGACGCAGGAACGCACGACCGAGGTCCAGGCCGCCCCGGCGGCGGTCGGGACCGCGGCGGCCACGCGCGCGACGGCGCGGGGGCAGGGCCCTCGCCAGGGCGCGAAGGGCCGACGGAAGCCGCCGGCCAAGCGCAAGCGGAGGTGATCCGCGTGGAGATCGACCAGCTGAAGAGCCTCGTCCGCGACGTGCCCGACTTCCCTCAGGAGGGAGTCGTCTTCAAGGACATCACGCCGCTGCTGGCGGACGCGCCTGCGTTCTCGAGGGTGATCGACCTGATCGTCGTGCACTTCGGTCGCGGCAGCGTCGACAAGGTGGTGGGCATCGAGGCGCGCGGGTTCATCATCGCGTCTCCCGTCGCGTACCACTTCGGGGCGGGGTTCGTGCCGGTCCGGAAGAAGGACAAGCTGCCGTGGCACACGGAGAGCGCCGAGTACTCGCTCGAGTATGGGACCGCCACGGTCGAGATCCATCGCGACGCGATCGTGCCCGGCGAGCGGGTCCTGGTGGTCGACGACGTCCTCGCGACGGGCGGGACGGCACGCGCGACGGCGGACATCGTCGAGCGCATCGGCGGCAAGATCGTCGGGATCGCCTGTCTGATCGAGCTCGGGTTCCTCAACGGGCGCTCTCGGCTGGAGGGCTACGACCTGTTCACGCTCCTGAGCTACTGAGCTCCAGGCCGCACCACACCGTCCTCGCACGTTCCGACCCCGGCGTACACTGGCGATCCCGAAGAGGAGATCGCCGTGGACGGCCATGAGCAGGTCAAGCAGGAGCGCCGGGGAGGCATCCTGTCGCGCCTGCGGCCGGGGACCGGGGAGCCCGAGGGCCCCCGTGATGGCCTGGACGTCCTGGTGCGCACGGTCCGCGGCTACAACGCGAAGGCCGACCTGAAGGAGATCGAGCGGGCCTACCGGTTCGCCGAGGAGCACCACCGAGGGCAGAAGCGGATCTCGGGTGACGACTTCATCACCCACCCGCTGTCGGTCACGCAGATCCTCGCGGAGCTTGGTCTGGACACCACCACGCTGATCGCCGCGCTCCTGCACGACACCGTCGAGGACACCGACGTCAGGCTCGAGGAGCTCGAGGAGGGGTTCGGGCAGGAGATCGCCCGCATCGTCGACGGGCTCACGAAGCTCGACGCGATCGAGTTCCGCAGCCGCGAACAGGAACAGGCCGAGAACGTCCGGAAGATGATCGTCGCGATGGCCGGCGACATCCGCGTGCTGCTCATCAAGCTCGCCGATCGGCTCCACAACATGCGCACCCTGTCCGCGCTCGCGCCGGACAAGCAGCGGAGGATCGCGACCGAGACGATGGAGATCTACGCACCGCTCGCGCACCGCCTGGGCGTGCAGCAGATCAAGTGGGAGCTCGAGGACCTGGCGTTCAAGACGCTCCACACGGGCCCCTACCGCGAGATCGCGAGCCTCGTCGAGCGACGCCGCGGCGAGCGGCAGGCATCCGTGGATGGCCTGCTCGACGCCGCCGGGCAGCGCCTGCGCGAGGCCGGCCTGCGCGCGGAGGTCGTCGGCCGGCCGAAGCACCTGTACTCGATCTACGAGAAGATGGTCGTAGGCGGCAAGGACTTCAACGAGATCTACGACCTCGCCGGCATCCGGATCCTCGTCGACTCGGTCCGCGACTGCTACGGGGCGGTCGGGGCGATCCACTCGTTGTGGAAGCCCGTCCCCGGACGCTTCAAGGACTACATCGCGATGCCCAAGTCGAACATGTACCAGTCGCTCCATACCACGGTGGTGGGACCCGGTGGCCGACCGATCGAGGTGCAGATCCGCACGCACGAGATGCACCGGACCGCCGAGTTCGGGATCGCCGCGCACTGGCGCTACAAAGAAGGGCGCAACGGGAGGAAGGCGAAGGAGGCGGCGGACCTCGCGTGGCTCGGGCAGATGCTCGAGTGGCTGAAGGACATGGCCGACCCTCGCGAGTTCATGGAGGGGCTGAAGATCGACCTGTACGCGGGCCAGGTCTTCGTGTTCACCCCCAAGGGCGACGTCATCAACCTGCCGGCCGGTGCCACGCCCGTCGACTTCGCGTACGCGATCCACACGGAGGTCGGGCACCGTACGATCGGCGCGAAGGTCGGCGGCCGCCTCGTGCCGCTCGACTACGAGCTCCGCACCGGCGACACGCTCGAGATCCTGACCTCGAAGGCGCAAGGGGAGGGGCCGTCACAGGACTGGCTGAAGTTCGTCCAGACGCCACGGGCCCGCAACAAGATCCGGCAGTGGTTCAGCCGCGAGCGGCGTGAGGACGCGATCGACGAGGGCCGGGACGCACTGCAGCGGGTGATGCGCAAGCAGAACGTTCCCTTCAAGCGTCTGGCCACCGAGGAGGCGCTCCGCCAGGTCGCGGAGGAGATGAAGTTCCCCGACCTGGACTCGCTCTACGCCGCGATGGGCGAGGCCCACGTCTCGCCGCAGTCGGTCGTCGCGCGGCTGTCCAGGGTCGTGAGCGGGACCCCCCAGGAGGACGTGACCGAGGTCGCACTCGCCCGTCCGGTACGCGTGGAGCGCCCCGACGTGACCTCGGGGATCGTCGTGCCGGGATCGGTTGACGTCTGGGTGAAGCTCGCGCGCTGTTGCACGCCCGTCCCCGGCGACGAGATCATGGGGTTCGTCACCCGAGGCCAGGGCGTGTCGGTGCACCGGACCGACTGTCCGAACGGGAGGGCCCTGACGCGGGAGCCGGAGCGGCTGATCGAGGTCTCGTGGCGCGCCGGCAAGCCCACGACGTTCGTCGTCTCGATCCAGGTCGAGGCGCTCGACCGCACGCGGCTGCTCTCCGACGTGGCCACGGTCCTGTCCGACAACCACGTGAACATCCTCACGGCCACCTCCACCGTCGGCCGGGACCGGACGGTGACGCTCCGCTTCACCTTCGAGCTCGCCGACATCACCCACCTGGGTGGGATCCTCAGCGACGTGAAGAAGATCGAGAACGTCTACGACGCCTTCCGCGTCGTTCCGCGGTGAGGGTCCTGCTCCAGCGCGTGTCGCGCGCGGCCGTCCGCGTCCGCGGGGAGCGGGTGGCGGAGATCGGACCGGGTCTCCTCCTCCTCGTCGGGGTCGGCCGAGAGGATGGGTTCGGCGAGTACGACCGTCTGGCGGAGAAGGTCTTCCACCTGCGGGTGTTCGAGGACGAGCGGGGCAAGATGAACCGCTCGCTCTCGGACGTGGGGGGCGAGGTGCTCGTCGTTCCGCAATTCACGCTCTACGGGAGCGTTCGGAGGGGACGTCGACCGTCATGGGACGGCGCGGCGCCGCCCGAGATCGCCGTCGACCGTGTGGAGGCGTTCGCGCGCGCGCTGGAGGCCAGGGGCGCACCCGTCCGCCGGGGCGCCTTCCGCGAGCACATGGAGGTCGAGCTCGTGAACGACGGACCGGTCACGCTCTGGATCGACGCCGCGGACCTGTGAGACCCGGCCCGGAGGGCCCGCGCGCATCGGATACGATGGCCGCCCGATGTACCTCGACGTCTTCTCCGACAACTCCTTCGAGTCCAACTGCTGGCTGATCGGCGCGAACGGCAGCGACGAGGCCGTGGTCGTCGACCCGGGCTTCTCGCCCGAGCGCGTCCACGCCCTCCTGGAGGCCGAGGGGAAGCGGCCCGTGGCCGTCCTCGCGACGCACGGGCACTTCGACCATGTCGGCTCGGCCGCGGCGTTCTGCGCCGACGATCTGCCCTTCTACATCCACGAGGGTGACGTGCGTGCGTTGACCGACTCGGTCGCGTGGGGCGCCGGGTACCGGACGCCGCCCGTCCCCGTGAAGGACGTGCGAACGGTCGTGGACGGCGATGTCCTGTCCTTCGCGGGCTTCCGGATCGAGGTGCTTCACACGCCGGGACACACGCCCGGCTGCGTGTGCTTCCGGACCGACGGCTGGGTGGTCTCGGGGGACCTCGTGTTCGCCGGCGCGATCGGTCGAAGCGACTTCCCGAACTCGGACCCGGCCGCGATGCAGCGCAGCCTGCGCCGGTTCCTCGAGCTGCCCGACGAGCTCCCGGTCCTGCCCGGCCACGGGCCCCGGACCACGGTCGGACGCGAGCGGGTTCGCAACCCCTTCCTCGTGGAGCTCTGAGGGATGGATCTGGCGCCTCCTCGGGGGACGCTCGATCTCCTGCCGCCCGACGGGGGCCGGATGCGGGCCGTGTACGACCGTGCCGCCGAGCTGGCGCGCCGGTACGGCTACCGGTACGTCGAGACCCCCGCGTTCGAGCACACCGAGGTGTTCTCGCGGACGTCGGGGGAGACGAGCGACGTGGTCTCGAAGGAGATGTACACGTTCGAGGACCGCGGCGGGCGCTCGCTCACCCTGCGGCCGGAGGGCACCGCGCCGGTGATGCGCGCGTACCTCGATCGCCGCGCGACCCAGCCGGCGCCGTTCAAGGCGTACTACCTCACCCGGATGTACCGGTACGATCGCCCGCAGGCCGGCCGGTACCGCGAGCATCGACAGTTCGGCGTCGAGGTGTTCGGCGTGGCCGAGCCGGGGGCCGACGTCGAGGTCGTGGCGCTCGGGGACGAGCTCCTCCGGGGCCTCGGCCTTCGCAGGTACGAGCTCCAGGTGAACTCGATCGGCGATGAGGTGTGCCGGCCGGCGTATCGCGAGGAGCTCATCGGGTTCTTCCGCGCGAACGCGGGGCGGTTCCGCGACGAGCACAAGCGGCGGTTCGAGGACAACCCCCTCCGCGTGCTCGACTGCAAGGACGAGGGCTGCCGGGCCGTGGCGGCCGAGGCACCGCGGATCATCGAGCGACTCTGCGACCCGTGTCGCGCGCACCTCGACGCCGTTCTCGAGGGGCTCGGGGAGGCGGGGTTGGAGGCCGTCGTGACACCCACCCTCGTGCGCGGGCTGGACTACTACACGCGGACCGCCTTCGAGTTCGTCAGCACGGTACTCACGCAGGCCCAGGCGACGCTGTTCGGAGGCGGTCGCTACGACGGCCTGGCCGAGGCGCTCGGCGGGCCCCACGTGCCTGGCGTCGGCTTCGGCATGGGGCTCGAGCGGGTGCTGCTCGCGGTGAGGGACGAGGGGCTGGACCCGCCCGAGGAGCCGGGGCTGCGAGCGTTCATCGTCGGGCTCGGGACCGGGCGCCCGGTGGCGAGCGCGCTGCTCCGCGAGCTGCGCGCCGCCGGCGTGGCCTCCGACGCCGCCTACGAGGAACGGCCCCTCAAGGCCCAGCTGCGGATGGCGGATCGTGCGGGGGCGGCGTACGCCGCGATCGTCGGCGAGCGCGAGGCGGCCGGCGGCGTCGTGACGCTCCGGCGTCTGGCGGACGGAACCCAGGAGGAGGTCGCCGCGGCGGATGTGGTGAACTGGCTGACCCGGCGAGACCCGCGGACGGAGTGACGGTTGGCCCAGATGCGCACCACCATGCGGACCCACGCCTGCGGCCATCTCCGCGCCGATCACGTCGGGACCGAGGTGACCCTGTGCGGATGGGTCTGGCGCCAGCGTGACCACGGAGGCGTCACCTTCCTGGACCTACGGGACCGGGAGGGCCTGGTCCAGCTGGTGTTCCACCCGGAGGAGAACCCGCAGGCGCACGCCGCCGCCCAGACGTTCAAGCCCGAGTCGGTCGTGCAGGTCGTCGGGGAGGTCCGGGCCCGCCCCGAGGGCACCGTGAACCCCTCCCTGCCGACCGGCGAGGTCGAGATCGTGGTCCGCTCCGCCCGGATGCTCTCGGCGTCCGAGACGCCGCCGTTCCCCATCGAGGATCGGATCGAGTCATCGGAGGAGCTCCGGCTGCGGTACCGGTACCTGGATCTGCGCCGCCCCGAGATGTCCGGGGTGCTCCGGCTGCGGCACGACGTGAACCGGATCGTCCGCGACCACATGGAGTCCCTCGGCTTCCTCGAGATCGAGACGCCGTACCTCACGCGGAGCACCCCCGAGGGCGCCCGCGACTTCCTGGTTCCATCCCGACTCTGGCAGGGCACGTTCTACGCGCTCCCGCAGTCGCCGCAGCAGCTCAAGCAGCTGCTGATGGTGGCGGGACAAGACCGCTACTACCAGATCGTCCGGTGCTTCCGGGACGAGAACCCGCGCGCCGACCGAGGGTTCGAGTTCACGCAGCTCGACGTGGAGATGTCGTTCGTCACCGAGGAGGACATCTTCGCGGTCGTCGAGCCGCTCATGGCCCGGATCGTGCGCGAGACCCACGGGGTCGAGGTGCCGACGCCGTTCCCGCGGATGACGTACCGGGAGATGGAGGATCGGTACGGCTCGGACAAGCCGGACCTCCGGTACGGGATGGAGCTCGTGGACCTCGGGTCGCTCTTCGTGGGGACGGGGTTCCGCGCGTTCGCCTCCGTGCTGGAGAGCGGCGGCGTGGTGAAGGGGTTCGCGGCGCCCGGGGCCGCCCAGGTGTCCCGGAAGGAGCACGAGCAGCTCACGCAGATCGCGAAGGCCAACGGCGCCGCGGGCCTCGTGACGTTCGCGGTCCTGCCCGAGGGCACGCGCTCGCAGGTGGACAAGCACGTCACGGTCCAGGAGGTCGAGGGCGTGCTGGGAGCGACCGGCGCCGCCGAGGGCGACCTGATCCTCGTCGTGGCCGACCGGGCTGACCGTGCGAACGTCGCCCTGGACGCGCTGCGGCGGCAGATGGCCATCCGGCTAGACCTGATCCCGGAGGACACGTGGGCGTTCTGCTGGATGGTCGAGCCGCCGCTGTTCGAGTGGAGCGACGACGAGGGCAAGTGGGTGAGCGTGCACCACCCCTTCACCTCGCCGGCCGATCCGGACGACGTCGAGCCCGCGACGGCGACGGCGCGCGCCTACGACCTGGTGCTGAACGGCTTCGAGCTGGGGGGCGGCAGCATCCGGATCCACGATCCCGATATCCAACGCCAGGTGTTCGAGCGCCTCGGCCTGACGCCGGAAGAGACCGAGGACCAGTTCGGCCACCTGATCCGCGCGTTCCGGTACGGGGTTCCGCCGCACGGCGGGGTGGCGCTGGGGATCGACCGTATCGTCATGCTCATGGCGGGCAAGGAGGCGATCCGTGATGTCACGGCCTTCCCGAAGGCGCAGTCGGGGCAGGACTACCTGACGGGGGCACCCGCTCCCGTGTCCGAGGAACAGCTCCGCGAGCTCGGGGTCCGGACGGTCGCACCACCCGCCAGCCCACCGGAGGCGTAGTGGCCGTGCTCACCGACGACGACGTTCGCCTCCTGACCGGCCGGGATTTCGGGACGCTCGTCACCCTGAACGCCGACGGGTCGCCGCACGCCAGCGTCATCTGGGTCGATGCGGCGGAGGGGCGACTCCTCGTGAACACGGCCGAGGGCCGCGTGAAGGCACGCAACCTCCACCGGGACCCACGGGCGACGTTGCTCGTCATGCGCGACCAGGACCCCTACCACTGGATCTCGATCGCCGGCCGGGTTGAGGCGACGACCGGGGAGCCTGAGGCCCTGGCGCACATCGATGCGCTCTCGCGCCGGTACGACGGGAAGCCATGGGTGCCGGTCCGGGATCAGGAGCGCGTGATCTTCCGGATCGTGCCCGAGCGGATCGTCCGGTACACCTGAGTCGGCCATGGCGGAGCCGCCCCTCGCCGCTCGGATGCGCCCCAGAACGTTCGAGGAGTTCGTCGGCCAGCGGCACCTGATCGGGCCCGGCCGGGCGCTCACGAAGCTCCTCGAGGGCGGACACCTGCCCTCCTTGCTCCTGTGGGGACCCGCCGGCAGCGGGAAGACCACCCTCGCCTATCTGCTGGCCGACGCGGTCGGGGGTGAGCTGGTCCAGCTGTCGGCGGTGTCCTCGGGCGTCGCCGACGCCCGCAAGGTCATGGACGGCGCGCGCGGCGGGCTGTTCCGCACGGTGTTGTTCGTCGACGAGGTCCACCGATGGTCCAAGGCGCAGCAGGACGTGCTCCTGCCGGCGGTCGAGGACGGCACGGTGACGCTGATCGGCGCGACCACGGAGAACCCCTACTTCTCGCTGGTGACGCCGTTGCTCTCGCGCTGCATCCTTCTCCGGCTCGAGCCGCTCGGGACGCAGGAGGTGGGCGAGCTGATCGTCCGGGCGCTCGAGGACCCCGAGCGCGGTCTGGGCAAGCTCGGCGTGACGATCGCGCCGGATGCGGTCGAGCACCTGGTCGAGATCTCGGGCGGCGACGCCCGGATCGCGCTGACCGGCCTGGAGTCCTCGGCGCTCGCGGCCACCAGCGCGGGGGAGCGCGCGATCGCCCTCGACCTGGCCGCCGACGCCGTCCAGAAGAAGGCGATCGTCTACGACCGGCAGGGCGACGCCCACTACGACGTCATCAGCGCGTTCATCAAGAGCATCCGTGGCTCGGACCCCGACGCCGCCCTGTTCTGGCTCGCGCGGATGATCGAGGCCGGCGAGGATCCGCGGTACATCGCCCGGCGGATGGTCGTGCACGCCTCCGAGGACATCGGCCTGGCCGACCCGCGGGCCCTGCTGATCGCCGTGGCGGCCGCACAGGCGGTCGAGTACGTCGGGCTGCCCGAGGCCCGGTTGAACCTGGCCGAGGCCGCGATCTACCTGGCACGCGCGCCGAAGTCGAACAGCGTGATCGCCTCGCTCGGCAAGGCGCAGGCGGACGCGGCTTCGGCGGACCCGGTCCCGCTCCACCTGAAGGAGCCCGGGCACCCGGCTCTGCGGAAGCTCGGCTATGGCAAGGGCTACAAGTACCCCCACGACTACCCCGGGCATCGCGTGGAACAGCGGTACCGCCCGACGCGGTTCGAGGGTCGGCGGTACTACGAGCCCTCCGGGCAGGGGGAGGAGACCGAGCACCCCGAGGCCTGACCCGCGGGAGTCGGCCTCGGGGGTGCGCCCATCGGGCCGTGGGTATGATGCGGCCACCGGTACCCGACCTCGAGGAGTCCGACCATGGCCGTCATCGGAGCGCTCGACGGGGGCGACGTCGCCCTCATCGTCCTGTCCGCCTTCTGGGGCCTGCTGGTCCTTTTCCTGTGCATCGTGCTCGTGAACACCTTCCGCGTCCTCGAGAGCACGAAGATGATGATCGACACGGTGCGCGAGGAGACGATCCCGTTGCTCCGAGAGGTCAAGGTCTCGGTGGAGCGGACGAACGTGATGCTCGAGCAGGCCTCCACGGTCACGGCGCGCGTCGAGCGGCTCTCGGGCCTGGTCGAGCAGGCGGCGGCGAGCCCGCTCGTGAAGATCGTGTCCTTCGGGGCTGGCATCTCGAAGGCGGCGAAGAAATTCCGCGGCGATCGGAGCTCGCCCCGGTGAGACGGCTCTTCTGGCTCGCGCTCGGCCTGGGCGCGGGGGCGGCAGGCGCGATCGTCACCTTGCGCTTCGCGCGCCGGCAGGCGGAGAAGGTGGCGCCATCGCGCATCGCCCGTGAGGCGAGGGGCGGGTTCATGGACCTCGCCAAGCTGGTATCGGAGTCGATGGCCGAGGGCCAGCGCGCGATGCGCGAGCGCGAGGAATCGCTCCGAAGGGACCTGCGGGACGCCGGGTAGACTCCCGGACCATGCAGGGCCGGGACATCCGCGAGTCGTTCCTGCGCTTCTTCGAGGAGCGCGGTCATCGCCGCGTGCCCTCCTCGAGCCTGATCCCCCCGCCCGAGTCCGGCCTCCTGCTCACGAACGCCGGGATGAACCAGTTCATCCCGTACTTCCTGGGGCACGCCGAGGCCCCCTACGACCGTGCGGCCTCCGTGCAGAAGTGCTTCCGCGCGAACGACATCGAGAACGTCGGCCGCACGTCGCGACACCTGACGATGTTCGAGATGCTCGGCAACTTCTCGTTCGGCGACTACTTCAAGCGCGAGTCGTGCGGGTGGGGCTACGAGCTCGTGACCGAGGTCTTCGGCATCGACCCCGAGCGCCTGTGGGTCACGGTCTACCAGACCGACGACGAGGCGATCGAGGTCTGGCTCGAGATCGGCATCCCACGCGAGCGGATCGTGCGCCGCGGCAAGGCGGACAACTACTGGTGGACGCACGCGGCCGGCCCCGCGGGACCGTGCTCGGAGATCTACGTCGATCGTGGACCCTCGTACGGGCCCGACGGCGGGCCCGAGGTGGACGAGGAACGCTTCCTCGAGATCTGGAACCACGTCTTCATGCAGGAGGAGGTCGACGATCACGCGAACGTCCTGGGCGCACTGCCGGCGAAGAACATCGACACGGGCTCGAGCCTCGAGCGGGTCGCGACGGTCCTACAGGGCGTCGACAGCTACTTCGACACAGACCTGATCCGACCGATGCTCGAGGTCGCCGAGTCGCTCTCGGGCGAACGGCACGGGGACGACGAGCGTACGGACGTCTCGCTCAAGGTGATCGCCGAGCACGGGCGGGCGACGACCTTCCTGGTGGCGGACGGCGTCCTGCCCTCGAACGAGGGGCGCGGGTACGTCCTCCGGCGCATGCTGCGGCGCGTCGTGAGCCACGCGCGACGGATCGGCATCGAGCGTGAGGTCATGCCGGCCCTCGTCGCGCGGAGCGTCGAGCAGTTCGGCGACGCCTACCCGGAGCTCGTCGAGAATCGCGCGTACGTCGAGCAGGTGACGGCCTCCGAGGAGGACCGCTTCGCGAGCACGCTCCGGCAGGGGATGACGCTGTTCGAGACCGAGATCGACCGAGCGAGGGACTCGGGCACGCTCCCGGGCGACGTCGTGTTCAAGCTCCACGACACGTTCGGCTTCCCGAGGGAGCTCACGCGCGAGCTCGTCGAGGACGCAGGGCTGCACGTCGACGAGGAGCGGTTCGACGAGCTCATGGCCGAACAGCGCGAGCGCGCGAAGAAGGCGGCGAAGAAGGAGCGGCTCGGGGAGGATCTCGCCGAGGTGGCCGGGGAGTCCGGCCACACCGAGTTCGTCGGCTACGGCTCGCTCGCGGCTCAGGGTCGCGTCCTGGCGCTGCTGACGGACGCCGGCCGCGCCGAGGTTGCCGCCGAGGGTGATGACGTCCGTATGGTGCTGGATCGAACGCCGTTCTACGCGGAGTCGGGGGGCCAGATCGGCGATCACGGCTACCTGCGGACCGCGGGCGGGCTGGTCAGGGTCGTCGACGTGCAGTTCGGCCCCGGCGACACGATCGTCCACACCGGCATCGTGCAGTCCGGCGAGGTCCGCCTCGGCGAGGACGTCGAGGCCGAGGTCGACGAGGTCCGGCGGCTGGCGACGGCCCGTGCGCACACGGCGACCCACGTCGTGCATTGGACGCTGAAGCACCTGCTCGGCGAGCACGCCCGGCAGGCGGGGTCGCTCGTCGCGCCGGGGAGGCTGCGGTTCGACTTCCCCCACCACGCGGCGGTCGCCCGGGACGTGCTCGAGCAGGCCGAGGAGCTCGCGAACCGACGTCTCGCCGAGGACCAGCCGGTGACGATCTACGAGACCACGTTCGACGAGGCCCGGAGCCTGGGTGCGATCGCCCTGTTCGGCGAGAAGTACGGCGAGTTCGTGCGGGTGGTCGAGGTCGGCGATTACTCGATCGAGCTGTGCGGCGGCACCCACGTGCCACGCACCGGCAACGTGGCGCTCGTGCGGATCCTCGGCGAGTCGAGCATCGGCGCCGGGATGCGACGGGTCGAGGCGCTCGTGGGTCCCGATGCGCTGAAGGAGATCAACCTGGAGCGCGACCTGCTCCAGGCGGTGGTGCAGGCGCTCGGCGCCGGCGATCCCCAGGCCGCTCCGGACCGAGCCCGGCAACTCGTCGAGCACGTGAAACGCCTGGAGAGCGAGCTCGGCAAGATCCGCAGGGGCGACGTGAAGGCCCGCGTCGAGCAGATCGTCGGCACCGCGACAACGCTCGGCGGCGCGCGGCTGGTCACCGCGCTGACCCCGGTCGCCGCCGACGAGCTCCGCCAGCTTGCACAGGCCGCCGTCGGCAGGCTCGAGGGTGAGGGTGGCGCAGCGATCGTGCTCGGCAGCGATCTGGGGGGCAAGGCGCTCCTGGTCGCCGCGTGCAGCAAGAACCTCCTGGCGCGAGGGGTGACGGGGCCGAAGCTCCTAGAGCGCGCCGGCCCGGCGATCGGCGGCGGGGCCGGCGGCAAGCCGATCCTCGCGATGGCCGGCGGGCCGAAGGGGTCGGCGGTCCGGGCCGCGCTCGAGGCGATCCCCGCCAGACTCGAGGAGCTCCTGGCCGCCGGTGCCTGAGCCGGGACGGGTCCTCGCGCTGGATCTCGGCGACGTCCGGATCGGCGTCGCGATCTCGGATC
>DASTHN010000123.1:0-12117 GCA_035718185.1 Actinomycetota bacterium | reverse complement strand
GTCGCCGCGCAGGCCGAGCTCGACGGGCTCTGCGACGTGCTGCGGACATGCGCTGCCGAGAGCGCTCCCCCGCCGGCCGTCCAGCTCGAGCGCGTCCGGACGTGGCTCGAGCCGATCCTGCGGCGGCGCTCGGACGCGCCCGAGCCGCGGATCCGGGACCTCGAGCAGCTCGAGCAGCTCGCGAGCGGGTTCCCGACGCGCGAGCGCTTCGTGACCGACCTCACGCTCGACCCGCCGAGCTCGACCTCGGACCTTGCCGGGCCGCCGCTCCTCGACGAGGACTACCTGGTGCTCTCGACCGTGCACTCGGCCAAGGGCGGCGAGTGGGACGTCGTACACGTGATCCACGCGGCCGATGGCATGTTCCCCTCCGATATGGCCACGGGCGACGTCGACCAGATCGAAGAGGAACGCCGGCTGTTCTACGTCGCGCTCACGCGGGCGCGGCACCACCTGGAGGTCTCGTTCCCGCTCCGGTACCACCGCCGCTCGGGCGGCCGCGAGGATCGCCATTGGTACGCGCAGCTCACGCGGTTCCTCCCCCCCGAGGTCCGCACGCACTTCCGCACCGAGAGCACGTACACGGACCGGACCGAGGACGGGACCGTCGACGTGCGCGCGGGCACGCCCGACGGTGTCGACGCCCTCCTCGCCGGCCTGTTCACGGCCGACTGAGGCGGATCCCGGCGGGTCGAGGGGCACGCACGACGCGGGGCCCTCGACCCGGACGACCCGGCCGCTCGCCGCCCAGGCTGGGGCAACGACACCGAGGAGGCAACGATGTGGAGCGTGATCGCGATCATCGTCGGCGTCCTGCTGCTCGCGGGCCTCGCCGTCGGGATCACGTTCGTGCTCGGGATGCGCGCGAAGACCCCGTGGGTCCTCGATCGGGTCCGGCACTTCGCCCGTGCCATCGTCAACCCGCGCCAGATGCGGACGGCGGGGACCCCAGGCGCGACGGCATCCGTGGTCGAGCACCGAGGTCGCGTCTCGGGCAAGGTCTACCGGACGCCCGTCGAGGCGGTGGCCACCGAGGACGGGTTCGTGATCGCCGCCGTGTACGGACCTCGCACCGATTGGCTCAAGAACGTGCTCGCGAGCGGCTCGGCCACCGTCGTCAACGAGGGGCATCCGCACGAGGTCGACCGGCCCGAGATCATCCCGATCGAGGCGGCCGCGGCCTATTTCCCGGCCAGATCACAGCGCTCCCACGAGCGCTTCCGCATCGGCGAGTGCCTGCGGGTCCGGACGGTGACCCGCTCGGCGGAGGAGGCCGGAGCGCGTCCCTGAGGTGAGCGCGCTCATCGAGCCTCGCCACGCGTACCATCGCGGGCCATGGAGGTCCAGCGCTTCGACGCCGCCCGGACGTTCCTCGAGCGTGCGATGCCGTTGCTCGCCGCGGACGCCGACGCGGAGGCGCGGCACAACCTGATGCTCGGGATCTCGGGGACGGTGGTGGACCACCCCGACCTGTACGCCGTGTACCGCGCCTGGCTCGCGGTGGACAGCGACCGGCCGCTCGCGGCGGCGACCCGCACGCCGCCGTTCAACGCGGTCCTCGCGGACCCGCTGACCCCGGAGGCGCTCGACGCGGTGGTCGACGCGGTCTTCGAGGAGGAGCCTGAGACACCCGGGTTCGTCGGCAATGTTCCCCACGTCCACCGCGCGGCCGAGCGATGGACCGAGCGGACGGGCGCGACGGCGGAGGTCGAGCAGCGCCAGGGCGTCTACGCGCTCGTCGAGGTCGCCGCGATCCCACCCGCGTCCGGCCGAGCGCGGGTGGCGACGCCCGACGACCGCGACCTGCTCCTCGGCTGGCTCCACGCGTTCGCCGACGAGGCCACCGGCGGGCCGCCGGGCGAGCCCGGGCATCTCGAGCGGATGCTCGACGCGCGGCTCGCGGCCGACGACGCCGGGTACTGGCTCTGGGAGGACGGCGGCCAGGTGGTGAGCACCTCGGGCTACGGCAGCCCGACGGTCGGCGGCATCCGCATCGGGCCGGTCTACACGCCGCCGGAGCATCGGCGTCGCGGGTACGCGACCATCCTCGTCGCCGAGCTCAGCCGATGGCTCCTCGGCCGGGGGCACCGCGCGTGCTACCTCTACACCGATCTCGCGAACCCCATCTCGAACTCGATCTACGGCAAGATCGGCTATCGGCGGGTCTGCGATTCGGCCGACATCCGGTTCGCGTAGCCCCTACGCCTCCTTGCCGGTCCCGAGCATCTCGCGGGCCGCGTTCGCGCCGGGCGCACCGGTCACGCCGCCGCCGGGGTGCGCCCCCGAGCCGGCGAGCCACAGGCCGGGCACCGCGAAGCGGTACCGCGCGTGGCCGATCAGCGGGCGCCACGCGAACCACGAGTCCAGGCCGGGCTCGGCGTGCAGGACGTGCCCGCCCGACAGGCCGTACTCGGTCTCCAGGTCCACGGGCGTGACCACGTGACGCGCGGTGACCAGATCGCCGAGGCCCGGTGCGTACATCTCCATCGTCTTCACGGCGAGATCGGCCAGGGTGTCGCGCTCGGCCGCCCAATCGCCCTCGCGGAGGTCGCGTGGGGTCCACTGCGCCACGATGCTCATCACGTGCTGGCCCTCTGGCGCCAGGGTCGGATCCGAGAGCGACGGGATCGTCGCCTCCAGGAACGGCTCCTCGCTGATCCGTCCGTACTTCGAGTGGTCGAAGGCGTGCTCCAGGTAGTCGATCCCCGGGCCGATCACGATGCGTCCGCGCAGCTGCTCCGCGGTCGCGCCGTTGAACGTCGGCAGGCCCGAGAGCGCCAGGTCGACCTTCGACGCCCTTCCCGACTGACGGATGTTGCCCGCCCGCCAGCGCAGGTGTGGCCCCGCCACGACCGGGTCGAGCAGGTCGACGATCGTGTGCTTCGGGTCGGCGGCGGAGACGAGGCGCGCGGCCGAGATCTCGGTCCCGTCCGCGAGCGCGACACCGGTGGCCCGACCGTTGCGCGTGGTGATCGCGACCACCTCGGCCCCGGTCGTGATCTCGACGCCGAAGGACTTCGCGGCGCTGACCAGCGCCTGCGCGAGCGCGCCCGGACCTCCCTTCGCGAACGTCGACTGCCCGGCCACGCCGCCGTCGTTGCCGGCCGAGTCGGTGAGGAGGTTCGCGGTGCTGCCGGCCGACCACGGCGCCTGAGCCGTGTAGAGGAGGCCGCGCGAGACGATCGCGGCCTGGAGCGCGTCGTCCTGCAGGCTCTCGCCCACGAAGTCCGCGAGCGCCATCGCGATCGACCGGGTGATCTCACGGCCGGCCCTCGGGCCGAGCGCCTTGTACGCCCTGCCGAGCCGGAGCCCGGCGATGGCGTCGGCGAACGTCGGCGACTTGATGTCGGGGGGCGTCGACGCGTTCAGGTGCGCGACGAAGCTCGCGAGCGAGCGCACCTTCTTGTCGAACGTCAGGTACCCCTGCGCGTCGGCGTCGCTCCGCTCACGGAGGCCCGACGCCGTCTTGCTCACGTCGGACCACAGCGTGATCGCCGGGCCCTCGGGCTGCGGCGCGAACACGCGCACCGACGGCTCGATCAGCTCGAGCCCGTGCCGCTTCAACCCCAGGTCGTCGATCACCGACCGGCGCAGACGGCCGACCGTGTGCACGATGCCGGGTGCCCTGACGCCGGGCGCGATCTCGACCGTGTCGAGGATCCCGCCCGCCCGCTCGCGCTTCTCGAGCACGAGCACGCGCTTGCCCGCCTTGCCCAGGTACGCCGCGGCGACGAGTCCATTGTGGCCCGCGCCGATGACGATCGCGTCGTACGTCGCCATCAGGCCACCGCCTTCCCGCCGGCCTTCTGTTCCTTCAGCAGCTCGAGCGCGGCCAGCCGGCCGTTCGCGCCCATCAGGCCGCCCGCGGGGTGCACGGCCGAGCCGCACATCCACAGGTCCTTGATCGGAGTGCGGTACCGCGCCCATCCGGGGACCGGACGGTTGAAGAACAGCTGCTCGAGCGAGAGCTCGCCCTGGAAGATGTTGCCCTCGGTGAGGCCGGTCGTCCGCTCGATGTCGAGCGGGCTGAGCACCTGCTTGTCGATGATCAGGTCCCGGATCTTCGGGAACCGCTCCTCGAGGGTATCGATCACCGTCTCGCCGAACGCGGTCCGCATCTCGTCGTCCCACGCCTTGCCGTCGGCGAGCTTGTACGGCGCGTACTGCACGAAGCACGACATCGTGTGCTTGCCGGGCGGCGCCATCGAGGGGTCGACCAGCGTGGGGATGATGACGTCCACGTAGGGGCGGCGGCTGAAGCGCCCGTACTTCGCGTCGTCGTACGCCTGCTCCATGTAGTCGACGCTCGGGCTGAAGCTGATCGCGCCGCGGAGCCACTCGCCGGCGCCTGGCTTGCACGCCAACTCGGGCAGGCCGTCGAGTGCCAGGTTCACCTTGCCGCTCGAGCCGCGGTACTTGTACCGGCCGACGTCCTCGCGGAACGTCGCGTCCAGGTGGGTGGGCTCGATGAGCTTCAGGAACGTCAGGTTCGAGTCCACGCTGGACATCACGACCTCCGCGCGGATCTCCTCGCCCGACTCGAGCGTCACGCCGATCGCGCGGCCGTTCTGCACGTCGATCCGGGCGACCGACGCCTCGGTGCGGACCTCGGCGCCGAACGCCTCGGCCGCACGGCCGCAGGACTCCGAGATGCCGCCGGTGCCACCCTTCGGGATGCCCCACGCGCGGAACGCGCCGTCGATCTCGCCCATGTAGTGGTGGAGCAAGACGTACGCGGTGCCGGGCGACTGGATCCCCTGGTAGGTGCCGATGATCCCCGAGGCCGACATCGTCGCGATCAGCGGATCGATCGTGAACCACTGCCGGAGGAACTCGGTCGCGCTCATCGTCATGAGCTGGACGAACGAGTGCTGCATCCGCTCGGGGAGGTCGTGGAAGTCCTTCGCGAAGCTGGCGACCGAGGTCCACTCGCGCGCTTTGATCTTGCCCTGGTCGGGCGGGATCATCGAGAGGAACGGCTTCACGAACCGCGCGATCTCGGCCATCAGCTTGCCGTACTCCTCGTAGGCCTCGGCGTCGGCCTTGTTCCACCGGCGGATCTCGCGGATGTTCTTGCCGTGGTCGTTCACCCGCCACAGGTAGTCGTCCTCGAGCGGCGTGATCGTGCCGTCGAGCGGCAGGATCTCCAGGCCGTGCTTGGGGAGCTCGAGCTCGCGGATGATCTCGGGGCGAAGGAGCGAGACCACGTAGGACATCACGCTGAACCGGAAGCCGGGGACGATCTCCTCGGTGACGGCGGCCCCCCCGAGCACGTACCGCTTCTCGAGGACCACGACCCGCTTGCCTGCCTTCGCCAGGTATCCGGCGGCGATCAACCCGTTGTGGCCTCCGCCGATGATCACGACGTCGTATCGCTGCGTCACCGTTCGCCTCCTCAGTCGCTTGACCGGGGGTCAAGGCACGCTCTGTCGGATGGCGCAACCGCGCCTCGGCCATGCTAGAGGGGGCCGCAGAGGCCGACCACGGGCCCCTTGACCATAGGTCAGCGGGCACGTCCGAAGGGCAGGTCAGGCGGCATCCCGGCGAGGGATACTCGGGTCGGACGGTTCCTCGGATGACGATCGTCAGGAGGTCCCCGTGAGCGTCGGCACCGCCTTCCATCCGCGCACCGCTGAGCTCAACACGAAGATGGCCTGGGGCGAGTGGGCCGGGTACTGGTCCGCCCCCGTCTACCACGACTTCCACGACATCGAGTACAACGCGATCCGCGAGGCGGTCGCGATGTTCGACACCTCGCCGCTGTACAAGTTCGTGATCTCGGGCCCCGACGCCGCCCGGCTCCTCGACCGGATGATCACGCGCGACGTCAGCAAGCTCGGCGTCGGGCGTGTCCTGTACACGCCGTGGTGCAACGAGGACGGCAAGGTGATCGACGACGGCAACCTCGCCCGCCTGGCCGAGGACCGGTTCCTCCTCACGGCCGCCGACCAGACGCTCCGGTGGCTGCGGATGAACGCGGCGGGACTCGACGCCCAGGTCGAGGACGTGTCCGAGGACCTCGCCGCGCTCGCCGTCCAGGGTCCGCTCTCGCGCGACGTGCTCGAGCGCGCCACCGGCCAGGACTGGAAGGACCTGCGCTACTTCGGGCACCGCCGCACCGAGATCGCCGGCGTCCAGATCGACGTCACGCGCACCGGCTTCACGGGTGACCTCGGCTACGAGCTGTGGGCGCCGGGCGACGGCGCGATCGAGGTGTGGGACGCGGTCTGGGAGGCGGGCCAGGACTACCGGATCCGCCCGATCGGGATCCGCGCGCTGGACGTCGCGCGGGTCGAGGCCGGTCTCATCATGGTCGACGCCGAGTACACGAGCGCCCGCCACGCGACGACCACGGCGCCCGACGAGTTCTACTCCCCCTTCGAGATCGGCCTCGGCCGCCTGGTCGACTTCGGCAAGGAGAACTTCGTCGGCAAGCGCGCGCTCGAGCTCGAGCAGGCTGCCGGCGGTCCTCGGCGCCGGCTCGTCGGCCTGCACGTAGACTGGACCGGGATCGAGCAGATGTTCGCGAAGCACGGCCTGGCGCCCGCGGTCTCGCCGGTCGTGGACCGCGACCCCGTCCCGCTCTACAAGCAGGGCCGCCGGATCGGCCGAGCTACCAGCATCACGTGGGGCATCACGATCAAGAAGATGGTGGCCTTCGGCTCGGTCCCGCCGTCGATGTCCGCGGTCGGCGAGCGCATGCAGATCGAGTGGACCGTCGAGGGCGAGCGCGGCAAGGTCACGGCGACCGTGGTCGGGGTCCCGTTCCTGAACCTGCCCCGCAAGCGCGCGTAGCTCCCGGTCGCTCCAGAGACGTCTGGGACAATGGGCCGGTGCCCGGTCCGTCCACCCGCTTCGCCGTCCCGCTCGCGATCGCCGGGAGCGTCGTCGCCCTCGTCCTCGCGCTCACCGGCAGCATCGTCGCCGCGCTCCTCGCCGGCGTCCTGATCGCGGGCGCCGGCTTCGTCCTTGCGTCGAACGGCGGCGGGCTCGATCCGGGCCGGCGGCGGTTCCTCGCGCTGCTCGGCGGGCTCGGGCTCGCCGGCGTCGTCGCGGGCACGGTCGTCGGGCGAGCGGCGAAGGCGCTGACGACCGCAGATCCGGACCCCGCGCTCGAGTCGATGGCCCGCCACCTCGGCGCCGAGCACCTCGAGCTCGTCCGCCGGCAGTTCCACCCCGAGCGCTCGGGCGACCTGCAGCTCGTGCTCGCGCCCTACAACTCCTCGAACTACGCGAACGAGTCCACCTCGCTGGTCAAGAACGATCCTCGCAGCAGCCACGCGTCGGTCTGGATGTACCTCGAGCGCATCCCGCTCCTCGTCTACGCCCCTGGCATCGTCGATGCGTCCGACAACGCTGACCGCGTGACACTCGCCGACCTGGCGCCCACGACCGCGCACGTGATGGGCTTCGAGGGTTTCCAGGCCCCTGAGGGCCGCGTGCTGCCGGGGATCGAGCGGCCCGCAACGCCGCCGAAGGTCATCGTGACGTTCGTGATCGACGGCGGCGGCTGGAACGTGCTCCAGCACTGGGACGACCCGGATGACGCGAAGACCTCCTGGCCCGAGATGAAACGCCTGATGCGCGAGAGCGCGATCTACCGCGACGCGATCGTCGGGACGTTCCCGGCCGTCACGGCCTGCGCGCATGCGACGATCGGCACCGGCGCGTTCCCGCGAACGCACGGCATCACCGGCCACAACCTGCGGCACGACGGCCATCCGACGAAGGCCTGGGGCGAGCCCGGCCGGGCGGACCCGTCGTTCCTCCTGGTCCCCACGCTCGCCGAGGCATGGAACGAGGCGACCCACGACGGCGCGTGGGTGGGCGAGCTCGGCTACCAGATCTGGCACCTCGGCATGCTCGGGCGCGGCGGCGACCGCCCGCTCGGCGACAAGCCGGTCGCCGTCCTCTGGGACGAGGACGGCGGCGGCGGATGGATCCCGCAGAACCCCGACCTCTACCGGATGCCCGCGTCCTGGCCGGGCATCGAGCGCCTGGACGAGCTGGTCGGCGCGTACACCGACCCCGGCGTGGACGATGAGTTCACGCTGAAGGGCAAGAAGGCGCAGTGCTGCACGCCGCCGATCATCGAGTACCAGGGCGACCTGATCGAGGCGACGTTCGACTCCGAGCCGATCGGCGAGGGGCCGAACACCAGCCTGCTGTACATCAACGTGAAGGCGCCCGACTACGCCGGGCACGTCTACAACTACCTGTCGCTCCGGCAGCGGTTCGCGCTGCTCGAGGTCGACCGCCAGATCGCACGGGTCGCGCGGATCCTGGAGGAGCGCTTCGAACCCGGCGAGTTCGTCCTGATCGTGACGGCCGATCACGGCCAGTGCCCGACCGTGAACCTCTCGGGCGGCGTCCGGCTGGACCCGATCCAGATCCAGGAGGACATCGAGGCGCGGTACCAGCGCTCGGTGTTCGGCCTGGTCGAGAGCGTGGTCCCGTCGGAGATCTACCTCTCGAGTCGCGCGATGGCGGACACCGGCATCACCGATGCCCAGGTCGCCGCCTGGCTCGGCGACTACCGGTACGGCGAGAACATCGGGCCGTACGTGCCCGATGAGGCGATCGATCCCGAGCGGTTCGACCAGCCGATCTTCGCGGCGGTGTTCCCGAAGTCGTACCTGGAACGCCTGGCGACGGCGGACCTCTCCACCTACGGTCCGGGCGTGTTCGAGAGCGACCCGCTCGGCCTTCCGCCGATCACCTGGTAGCGCTCAGGACCGCCCGATCGGGACGGGCTCGGAGCCCATCGCCGCGAACAGGACCAGTGCCAAGGCCGCGATGAGCACCACCACGAGGACGAGCGAGATGAACCGCTTCGGGTCCGCCACGTGCACGGTCACGGGCACCGCCTCCTGTCGTCAGTCTGCGCCGATGTCCCTCCGGCGGCAAGGCGCCGGGTGCGCGAGGATGCCCGCGTGAGCTTCTTCGACACCGCGTACGAGGGCCGGCCACCCTGGGACCTCGGCCGGCCGCAGCGCGCGATCGTCGAGCTCGCCGAGGCCGGCCGGATCGTCGGGTCGGTGCTCGACATCGGGTGCGGGACCGGCGAGCACGCGCTGTACCTGGCCGAGCGGGGCCACGATGTCACCGGTATCGACCTGGCGCCGCGCGCGATCGAGCTCGCGCGGGCCAAGGCGGCCGAGCGGGGCGTCGACGTGGATCTACGGGTATGGGACGCGCTCCGGATCGAGAAGCTGGGCCGGGCCTTCGATACGGCGATCGACGTCGGGCTGTTCCACACGCTGTCGGACGAGGATCGTCCCCGCTACGCGCGGAGCCTGCACGCCGCCCTCGCGCCCGGTGGCCGTGCATTCATCCTGTGCTGGAGCGAGCGCAACGCATGGGGGTACGGGCCCCGACGCGTGACGCAGATGGAGCTGCTCGGCACCTTCGAGCGCCGATGGGACGTCAGGATCCAGGGCTCCGAGCTCGAGTCCCGGATCCAGGGAGCGACGATCCATGCCTGGCTCTGCGAGCTCGGTTCCGCCGACCAGTCCGGGCGCTCGGCCCCCGGCTCGCGCCCGAACGCCCCGAACGGCTCAGACTCGTAGCGGCCCAGCGCTCGCGACCGATCCTCAAGGGTGTGCTCGATCGCGTCGGTGTAGCCATCGCGCGGAAGCTCCCACGGACGTCGAGCGCGGCATGTCGATCTGCACCGTCGCCTCCTCCCTCGGGAACGTCACGGTACGGCATCGTCCGTGGATGTTGGTGAGGGCCGGCCACGCTCCTCCCCGAGCAGGCCCGGATTCAGTCGCCGAGGGCCGGGTCGAGGAACGCAGAAGCCCACCGCGCGCCGACGAGGTTGCCCTTCCGGTCGAACAGCGCACGAGCCTCGGCGGCCGCCGTCCGGGCTTCGGGATCCCCGGCGTCACGCAGGATCCCGGCGAGGGTGAGCCACGCGAGGGCGGCGTCGTCGAGGAACTCGGCCCCGGCGGCGACCTCGACCGCCTGCCGGGCGAGGACCTCCGCGCGGACGACCTCCCCCCGACCCGCGAGCGCCTTGGCGCGAACCCGTCTCCACGCCGTCTCGTTGTACACGTCGTCGCTCGCCCCGAGCTCCTCGCTCACCTCGCTGAGCCGCTCGGCCTCGTCGAACCGTCCCTGCAGGGCGACCGCCTCGCCGAGGTGGGCCCACATGGTCGAGACGTGCACCGTGCGCCCCATCCGCTCGAGCATCTCGACCCCTTCGCGCAGGGCCTCCTCGCCACGCTCCCCGTCCCCGGCCCAGAAGCAGACGTCCCAGGCACATGCCGCCGTCGTCGCGTACATCGCCTCCTGCCCGAGCTCACGCTTGTGGCGCCGCCACTCGCTCACGGCCTCGAACGCGCCCTCGGATTCGCCGAGGCGCGCGAGCATGTGCGCCCGGACGTGCAGCGCGAACGCCTGAACCTCGGGGACGTGGCCGAGACGCGCCCGAACATCGTCCGCGTATCGCAGCCCCTCGTCGACCGGGACCGGTCCGTAGACGATCGGCCCCGCCGAGTGCGAAACGATGGGGACCTCGAGCGCCAGGTTGCCGGTCAGCCGGGCATGCTCCGCCGCCTGTTCCGAGGCTCGCTGCCACGCGGTCAGCTGTCCACGGAGGTTGTGCACCTCGGCGATGAGGTCCCACGCGCGAGCGAGGACCTCGTGATCTCCTGCCATCTCCGGCGACGCGGCGGCGGTCTCCGCCTCGCGGAGCGCGACATCTGCCGCGCCCTCGGGCTCGGTGTCCAGGTGGAGCAGGACGAGCTCGAGCCGCGCCAGCCACTCCACGTGCCGATCCCTCGCCGCGGCGGCGCCCGACGCCGCCTCCTCCAGAACCTGCCGAGCATGCGTCGTCTCGCCGGTCAGCTGCAGGGCCTCGCCAAACGGGACCAGCAGATCCGGCCGGCTCGCCTCCCCGACCAGGTCGACCGCGCGTCCGAGCAGGTTGAGGGTGGCGGCGGCGTCCCGTCGAGCACGGGCGGCATGACCCGCGTCCGCGAGCCGCTCAGCGGCGCGCTCGGCGAGCGCCGCATCGGGAGCGCCGAGCTCCGCGCCGTAGCGGAACGCCTGCTCCAGGTGGTACCCCACGATCTCATCGGGGGCGTCGTCCCCGAGCCGCGACGCGAGCCAGTCGGCATAGGTCTCGTGGAGCACTGCCCGCTGCCGCTTCGGGATCGCCTCGTACGCCGCGTCGCGGATCAGGATGTGGCCGAAGCGGAAGCCGTCGTCGCCCGGCAGCGTCGCCCGGTCGGGGCGGATCAGCTCCTTGCGCACCAGCCTGAGCAGGTGCCCGCCGACGTCCCGTCGCTCCGACTCCGGCAGGAGCGCCGCGACCGCCCCGCGGTGGAAGAGCCGTCCCTCGACCGACCCTCGCTCCACGACCGCGCGCTCTGGCTCGGCGAGCCGATCGATCCGCGCCGAGAGGAGCGCCTGGAGCGTGGGAGGCACCTCGAGCTCCCCGTCACCGGTCTCGGCCTGCATCGCCACGAGCTGCTCCACGAACAACGGGTTGCCCTCGGCAGCTTCGACGATCCGCGCGTGCGATCTGGCGGAGACGCGGCCGAGGAGCGTGACCAGCGCCTCGCTATCGGAGCCCGAGAGCGGCTCGAGCGTGATCAGCGTGGCGTTCGGCCTGGGCGTCGTCCAGCTCTGGCGGAGCTCGAACAGGTCGGGCCTCGCCATGCATAGCAGGAGGAGCGGGACGTCCCGCGCGAAGGTCGCGACGTACTCGATGAGGTCGAGGAGTGCCGGCTCCCCCCAATGGATGTCGTCGAAGATCACGATGAGCGGCGCGCTCGCCGCCACGCCCTCCAACAGCCGCCGGAAGCCCCATGCGATCTCCTCGGGCGTTGCGGTCGCATCGCCCGAGCCGATCGCCGCCTCGACCCGGGCCGCCACCAGGTCGGCATCGCCATCGCCGCCGAGCGCGGCTCGCACGTCGCCGACCTGCGACACGATCTCGGCGATCGGCCAGTAGGTGATGCCCTCGCCGTAGGAGAGGCAGTGCCCGCGCAGGACGGTCGCCTCCGTGGCGATCGACGCGATGAACTCGGCCGCCAGCCGGCTCTTGCCGACGCCGGCTGACCCGAGGAGGGTGAACAGCTGACAGGACCGCGCCTCGGCGACCCGCTC
>DASTHN010000122.1:0-6749 GCA_035718185.1 Actinomycetota bacterium | reverse complement strand
GCAGGTCGACACCCATCTCGCGCAGGGCGGCCAGCCGAGCGCCGCAGGAGGTCCGGACCCTGGACCAGTCCACCCGGCAGAAGTCGGGATGCGTGGGGCCGAGGAGGTCGACGAACACATGCTCGTGGGGGAGCGCCAGGGAGACGGCGTTGCCCTCGACGGGCCCGGTGACCGTCTGGATGGTCTTCATCGCTCCTCAGGACGCGGGGATCCGTCGCTCATGAGGCTCGAACCACCAAGGCTCGAAGCCGCGGTCGTGCTCGTCCACCACAGTGCCCGGCGGCACGAGCTCGTCGATGGTGTCGAGGGTCGCCTCGCCGAGCCGCAGGTCCGCCGCCTCGACCAGGTCCTGGAGCTGCTCCATCGTCCTCGGCCCGATGATCGCCGAGGTCACGGCGGGGTGCGCGAGGACCCAGGCGATCCCCAGCCGGGGCAGCGTCGTACCCTCCTCGCCCGCCAGCCGGACAAGTTCCTCGACGATGTCGAGCTTGCGCTGCACCTCGGGCCGAGACTCGTCATACAGGACCGCGAGCCAGTCCGCCCGCTCGGTGCCGCGGGTCGCGCGCGACTCGGGCGAGCGGTCGAAGTGGTCCCGCCGGTACCGGCCGGCGAGCCATCCGCGGTTCAGCGGGCTCCACACGAGCACGCCCATCCCGTAGCGCTGGGCCACCGGCAGTACGTCGTGCTCGATGGATCGCACGAAGATGGAGTAGGGAGGCTGCTCGGTCCGGAACCGAGAGAGCCCCCGACGCTCGGCGGCCCACTGCGCCTCGACGATCTGCCAGCCGGGGAAGGTGGAGCACCCGACGTACCGCACCTTGCCCTGCCGCTGGAGGTCCGTGAGCGCGCCGAGGGTCTCCTCGACGTCGGTCCGCGGCTCGGGCCGGTGGATCTGGTACAGGTCGATGTGGTCGGTACCCAGTCGACGCAGGCTCTCCTCGACCTCCCGCATGATCCACACGCGGGAGTTCCCCTGATCGTTCAGGCCGGGTCCCATCCCGCCGTGCACCTTCGTCGCGAGCACGACCTCGTCCCGCCGACCCTTGAGGGCCTTGCCGACGATCTCCTCCGACTCCCCGCCGGAGTAGACGTCGGCCGTATCCACGAAGTTGATGCCTCCGTCGATCGCCGCGTGGATGATGCGCACACAGTCGTCGACGTCCTGGTTGCCCCACGCACCGAACATCATCGTGCCGAGACAGTGGGTGCTCACCCGCAGGCCGGTACCCCCGAGCACGCGATACTCCATGATCCCCTCCCGTCACGTCCCGCGCGCCTTTACGGGCAGGTCTGAGAACGTTACCATACAGCAGCCACGGACCCGCACCGCGCGGGCCCGGAGGACGTGTCTGCCGATCGGCGGGGTGGCGAGGCAGGCGCCCGCCGTTGGCATGAGGAGGGTGTGGTGGCGATGACGTGGCGACGCGTGTCCGCAGCGGCGCTGTCCCTGTCCCTGGTGTTGATGGCGGCGTGCGCCGGGAACGACGAGGAGGGAGGGGGCGGCGGCGCCGAGACCGGGGGCGGTGGCGAGCCCGTCACGCTCGACTTCTGGGTCTTCGAGGAGGGTCTGTTCGGCTACCTGGACGCGCTCGAACAGGGCTTCGAGGAGACGTACCCGGGCGTCGACCTGGTGGTCACGACCTACCCGGAGGACAACTACGGGGTCAAGCTGGACACGGCGATCGCCGCGGGCAAGGAGCCGGACCTCGTCCTCGTGTTCGGCCCTGATCAGATGCGCGCCGGGCTGTTGCTGCCGCTCGACGACATGATCGCCGAGAAGGGCATCGATCTGTCGACGTACGTCCCGTCGATCGTCAACCCCGGGGACGAGTTCAGCTGCGCGTACGAGGATCACCTGTACTGCCTGGGCTCGTACGCGGGCTCGGTGCAGATGCTCTACAACAAGGACCTGTTCGACGCGGCGGGGATCCCGTACCCGGCGACGTACCCGCCCCTGACCCCCGAGCAGTTCGTCGACATCGCGTGTCAGCTCACCGACGAGGCGAACGGCGTCTGGGGGGCCGCGGTCTCCGATCCGCTCGCGTATCTCCCCTGGGAGATGTTCTTCAGCGCCGACGGGAAGACCGCCGAGGGCTACGTGAACGGTCCCGACGTGGTCCACCAGTTCGAGGTGCTCGCGAGCGGGTACGACCGCGGTTGCATCCCGAGCTCGAACGTCCTGGATCCATGGCAGCAGGGGAGGGACTTCTTCGCGAAGGGCCAGCTCGGGATGGTCATCACCGACTTCCAGGGGCTGCCGAAGATCGAGGAGGCGGGCATCAACTACGGCTCGACGTCGTCGCCGACGCCGAGCGGCATGGAGCCCTACTTCTTCGTGTGGACCGACAGCGTCGGCGTGATGGCGACGTCCGACCATCCCGATCAGGCGCTGGACTTCGTCGCCTACCTGACGACCGAGGGCCAGCTCCTCCGTCACGACATCAACGACGACATCCCGCTCGACCTCGCGGTCGCCGAGGAGGTGGACTGGGCCGGCGGGATCCCCGGCCGGGAGGAGGGGCTCGAGGTGCTGAGCCACGCTCGCTCCGCGATCTTCATCCCGAACCGCTGGGACGTGATCGGGCCGTACTACGACGCCTGGGGGTTCGTCGTGGGGGGGGAGAAGACCGCCCAGGAGGCGCTCGACGAGGCCGCGCCGGCGATCCAGGAGAACCTCGACAAGGCGTGGGAGGTCTGGGACTCGCAGGGGTAGGTAGGTCGCTCGCTCGAGCGCTCCCGCGGCACGAGAGGCGCGGTTGGTGGGCCGCTTCTTGGCTGCGTCGGCCTGCCGGGATGAGAACGTTATCATGCTTTCACGCCCGGAAGGAGCCCGCCGTGGGAGAGCGCGCACCCGCCGTCGTCTTCGCCGCGCCGAACGTGGTCGAGATCCGGACCATGGAGCTCGCCGACGTCGGCCCGCGCGACGTGCGGATCCGAACCGTCTGCTCGGGCGTCAGCCAGGGGACCGAGCGGTGGCTCCTCACGAACCGCTACCGCTGGAGCGGGGGCATCCCGCAGTACCCGCACTTCCCCGGATACCAGGCCGCAGGCGTCGTCGAGGAGGTCGGCTCCGAGGTCGTCGACCTTCGGCCGGGCGACCACGTCTTCGCGCAGGGGACGCGCTTCGCGGACCCGGAAGCGCACTACGGCCTGGGCTCGCACACGGGCTCGCTCGTCCAGACGCGCGAGGACGTGAATAGGCTCGATCCATCCGTAGACCTCGCCGCGGCGTCGCTGCTGCGGATGGCGGGGGTCTCGCGGCACGGGGTCCGGCTCACCGGCGTCGAGCCGGGCGACCTCGTGGTCGTCATCGGGCAGGGCATGATCGGTCAGATGTCGGCGCAGGCCGCCCGGCGGGAGGGCGCGCGGGTGATCGCGGCCGACGTGATCGCCGCCCGCGTGGAGGCCTCGGCCGCGCACTCGGCCGACCGCGCGGTCGACACGTCCGTCGAGGATCTCGCCGCGGTGGTGAGGGAGGAGGTGCCCGGCGGGGCCGACGTCGTCATCGACACCACGGGGATCTCGTCGATGCTGGCGACGTGCGTCGATCTCGTTCGGCGGGAGGGACGGATCTGCCTGCAGGGGTACTACCCCGATCCGATCGCGGTCGAGTTCCACGCCACCCACCTCAAGCGCGCGACGGTGACGTTCCCGTGCTGGGTGGACCGAGAGCAGGACGCGGAGCTCGCTGCGGACCTTGCGAGCGGGGTCGTCCTCATCGAGCCTCTGATCACGCACCGCATCCCTTATGCGGACGCCCTGGAGGCGTTCGACCTGGTCGTGAGCCATCCCGAGCGGTCGCTCGGGATGGTCCTCCGGTGGAGCGAGGAGTGAGCAGCTGAGATGGAGCGAGCCGTCTACTTCGATGCCTGGTACCCACGGCACCACTGTTACCACCCGAGCTTGCCGGCCCGGCGGCTGCGGATGATCGAGGACCTCGAGGCATACCGGGCGACGGCGCTCGTGTGGTCGGCGCTCGGCGGGGGATCCATCTCGCTGCCGTACCTGGAGGAGGAGGCGTGGCAGGAGATCGACCCGCGGTTCCGCTTCTACGGGTTCCTCAACGACTCCGAGTTCATCCGGCACTGCCAGGAGCGGGGCATCAAGGTGTACGGCATCGTCTTCGAGGTCCAGGGGTGGGAGTTCCCCGTCGAGCTCTCCGAGGGGCAAGACCGGATCTTGTCGATGAATGAGCCTCGCGGCGTGGGCACACCCGCGTGGTTCGGCCTGCGCGAGTTCACGCAGAACACGTACCCGAAGCTCTGGAAGCCGCTCGAGCACTACTTCCCGGATGAGCTCGTCAACAGCGACGGGGAGAAGGTCACCGACATCCTCGAGGAGTGCACCTCACGCGACATCCATGGCAACGCGCTCCACTCCGAGTGGGTCGAGGCGCCCGACCGTGAGCACTACGCGTACCTGATGGACCGCAACAACCCCGTCTGGCGGGAGTACCTGAAGGCGATCATCCGGATCCAGATCGACGCCGGGGTCGCGGGGGTCGAGCTCGACGAGGCGGACCTGCCCCTGTTCTCGACGCGGTACGGCGGGTGCTTCTGCAAGGACTGCGTCAAGCAGTTCCGCGCGTACCTGAAGGAGCTGCCGGCCGACCGGCGGCCGAAGGAGCTCGACGGCACCGACCTCGAGGAGTTCCACTACGGGTCCTGGCTCCTCGAGCGCGGTTTCGACTTCAGGGACGACCGGCGGAGCGCGCCGCTGTTCTGGGACTACATCCGCTTCCAGCGCACGGCCGTCACGAAGCACTTCATCGAGATGACCGACTACATCCGCGAGTACGGGCGGTCGAAGGGGCGCAAGGTGCTCGTCGCGTGCAACTGCGGCGACGCGCCGCCGCACTTCGACGCGTTCCGCCCGCACGTCGACCTGCTTTGCGCCGAGCAGCACGTGACCGAGTACCGGCAGCCCTCCTGGTGCCGGTACGCCGCTGGGTTCGCGGGCGACGAGACCGAGCTCGTCGTCGTCGAGCAGCCGTTCGCCGGGGTGATCCCCGAGCTCCAGCAGAACCTGATGAAGGGCCGGGGCAAGGACCGGTTCCGGATGATGCAGTACGAGGCGGTCGCCCTTGGGGTGAGCACGAGCATCCCGTACGGATCCTGGATGGGGCCGGTCGTGCAGGAGTCGCTCTGGGCACCGCACGAGGTCCTCACCGAGATGCAGGACTTCCTCGCAGACCACGAGGATCTGTTCAGCACGCGGACGTACTCGGAGACCGCGGTCGTCTACAGCGTGCCGAGCGCGTTCGAGCACCAGATGGTGGACGACGCGCGCAGCTTCGCGCCGTTCTACGAGGCGTGCGACTCGCTCGTGGCGCAGACGCAGCCGTTCGATGTCCTGATGTTCCCCGAGGGCGAGCTGCGGCCCGACACGCTCACGCTCGAGGACCTGGCGCAGTACCGCACGCTGGTCCTCCCGCACTGCACCTCGCTCACCCTGCCGCAGGTCGACCTGATCGGGTCCTTCCTCGGGCGCGGCGGGCACGTGCTCGCGCTCGGCGAGCTGGGGGCGAACCTGCCGGAGGGTCCCCGGAGCGCGCTGCTCGGACACCCGCTCGTGACGAGCGTGGACGCGGTGCGGGTCGAGGACCTCGCCGACGGGCCGCAGGTGCTGATGGACGGCGAGCACGATCTGGCGATCAACCTGCAGCGGGTCACGAGGGGGGTTGCGATCCACGTCATCCGCTACGACTACGACAAGGAGCGCGACGAGGTCCCGATCCTGCCCGAGCTCACGCTCCGGTTCCGCCTGCCGCGCTGGTACCGGCACGCGTTCCCGTTCACCCCGTCGGGCGAGATGGGGGCGCGCCTCGGCATGAGCTGGCACGAGCGCGGGATGCACCGGCTCGAGCTCCGCGACGTGCCGTTGTACTCGGTGACGCTGCTCCAGGGGTGAGCGGCGTGGCCGACGCGAGCGCGGGCCTCGGCGGCTGGTGGGAGACCTGGCCCTGGCGCCTGATCCAGACGAACCTGCGCGAGATCGACATGCGCGACATCGACGCTGAGCGCTACGTCGCGTCGCTGCGGTCGTTCGAGGCCACCGTCGCGATGATCAACACCTCGGGGATCGTCGCGAGCTACCCGACCGCGCTCGACGTCCACACGCCGAGCCGGCATCTCACGGGGGACGGCCTCGCGAGGATCATCGACGCCTGCCACGATGCCGGGATCAAGGTGATCGCGCGGACGGACTTCTCCAAGGTGCGCCGGGCGCTGTACGAGCTGCATCCCGAGTGGGCCGCGATCGGCGCGGGCGGCGGGATCGTCGAGGAGCACTGCGACGTCCACGTCTGCGTGAACGGCGCCTACCAGCGCGAGCACGCCCCGGCGATCGTCGAGGAGACGATCACCACGCTCGACGTCGATGGCATCTACTTCAACTGGGCCGGCTACCTCTCCTTCGACTACCGGGGCGTCGATCACGGCATCTGCCGATGCCCGAGCTGCGCCGAGCTCTTCGGCTCGATGTTCGGTCTGGGGCTGCCGGCCGCCCGGGACCTGGACGACCCGGTCTACCGGCGGTACCTCGAGTTCCAGGACCGGACCCTGCGCGAGGACCGCGCGCACCTGCACGAGCGGATCCGTCGGCTGCGGCCGGACCTCGCGATCGACCGCGCGTTCCCCGCGGGCGGGTTCGTTCGGCAGGAGTCGAACACGGCGCTCGGGCGCCGCGCGTGGCCGTACAGCGCCTCGGACAACACGAAGTGGGTCGTCGCCTCGTACCCGCGGATGGTG
>DASTHN010000121.1:0-5680 GCA_035718185.1 Actinomycetota bacterium | reverse complement strand
CGGGGTCGCTGGGCGCGGCGGCGCGGGCGGTCGCCGACGCGGGCGTCAACATCGTGGCGATGTACGTCGCCACGCACGACCGCGGCGTGATCGTGACGAGCGACAACGATCGGGCCCTCAAAGCGCTCGGGATGTGACGCTCGTCATCGCGGGACCGAGGGGCCGCGGATCCCGGCCCCTCAGCCACACCCTGGAACCGTCAGCCGGTCGCGTGGAGCACCGCATCCAGCCCGTCCCGGGACGCGCGCGTCACGGCGGACCGAACGGACACACTGACGTACGGAACCACCTGCATCCCGGCTCGATGGCGGGGCGCGGATCCTCTACCGCGAGCGCGCCTCCCGCGAGAACCGTCGTCGACGCCAGCCGTGATCGATCGCTAGGCGGCGACGCTCCCCATCATCGCCCGGAGGTTCTCCTCGGGCGCCTGGGGCGGGACCGAGCAGCCCGGCGCGAGCAGGAGGCCGGTGTCCCCGGTGCCCGCCACCGCCGTTCGCCCCTGCTCGCGCACCGCGTCGGGCTCACCATCCACGAGCGTCCGGAGGTCGATGCCGCCCATGGCAGCGCGTCCGCACCGCGACCGTCCCTCGGCGAGCGAGGGATTCCCGGGTTCGTGGATCGACCAGCTGACCGCGTGTGTCCGCAGCTCGGAGGCGAGCCCGAAGTGCAGGCGCGGCCCGCACAGGTGGAGCACGTTGCACCAGGCCTCCTCGGGCACCCTGGTCAGCACGCGGAGGTCGTGGGGGAGCGCGAGGTCCTCGTACTCGGCGAGCGACAGGAGGTCCGCGGAGGCGAAGTCCGAGACCGCGAAGAAGACGCCGGCGGCGCCCGCCGCGACCGATCGGGCGGCGAAGTCCCCGAGCGCGTCCGCGATGCGGGTCAGCGCTCCATCGACCGACGGCGTCCGGCCTCGCAGCTCCGCCGCCATCCTCGGCCGGTCCTCGCCCACCAGGTAGCCCGCCACGGTGAGGGGCGAGAACACGGTCTGGATCACCGGGACGGAGGGGCCGACCCGGTCGACGACCATCCGGAGCGCCTCGACCTGGTCGCCGAGCGCCGGAGTCTCGCCGTCCGCCGCAGGGAGCCGCGCCCAATCCTCGGCGGCCGCGACGGCGGGACGGACGAGGACGGGTCCGGCGCCGGCGTCTTCCGACGGCCGGTACTCCGAGCCGAACGCCTCGGCGAAGCAGGACGCTCGCGGCTGCAGCTTGACGAGGTCCCACCCGAACGCGCGCTGCCGGTCCACCGTCGCGGCCGCGAGGTCCTCGGCCGACCATTCCCGCCGGTAGGTATGACCCCACCATGCCGCCGGCGGCCGGTCGAGCGGTTCGAGCGCCAGCGCGGCGCGGACGCGGTCGCGGGACTCCATGGACGGCGAGTGTAGCGACCCGGCACCGGAGCCCTCGACGGGCTCGCCCGCAGGGGGTCGGCCGCGCTGTAGCCGCATCGGGGGCTGGGTCTCGCCAGAACGGCCGACTGCCCTCTCCAGGCGCTCGGGCGGAAACTCACCTCGAACCCGGAGGGAGGGAGGGCGATGGCGGGCGGAGAGGGCGGCACGTCGGCCGCGGTGCGGCACGCGCGGTGGACGAGCGAGCAGTCGAAGCTCCTGTCCGAGTGGGGGCATCGCGCGGCCGCGGCACAGCACGCGCACTACTTCCTTGCGGCCCGCCTGCGACGGAGCAACCTGTGGCTGGGCATCCCGACCGTCGTCATCTCGGCGGTGGTGGGGACGAGCCTGTTCGCGACCCTGGCTCGGGAGGGCGCGGACATCCCGGATGCCCTCCGTGTGATCGTCGGCACCTTGAGCGTCCTGGTCGCCGTCCTCGCGGCGCTCCAGACGTTCCTGCGGTTCGCGGAGCGCTCGGAGCGGCACGTCGTGGCCGGCGACTGGTACGCGGCGATCGCCCGGCGGATCGACGAGCTGGCGGTGATGCCTCCCGAGCAACGCGGAGACCCGAGGGAGGTGCTGGACGGGATCCGCAAGGAGCTGAACAAGGCGAGCCAGAGCTATCCGGAGATCGGCGAGAAGCTCTGGCACAGGATGGGCAGCGCGTACGGTGTCGCTCAGCCGCCGATCGGCGACGAGACGCGGGTCACCGTGCCCTGACGGCCCTCGGGCGATCGCGGCCCGGCGACCGATCCCCGGCTACTCGAACAACCTGCCCGCGGAGAGGTCGACCTCCTCGTCACTCGCATCGCCGAACCGCCAGACGTGGCGCTTCCTCCCGCTCGGCGAGATCACGATGGCGATCGATCCGAGCGCCGTCCCGTCGGTGTCGACGCTGCAGGTGTAGTGCAGGCCCAGGTCCCAATCGGGCGACCGCTCCTGCCCGGACGTCGTGGCCTGCAGGCCCTCGCGGATCGCCTCGAGCGAGACCAGATGGGGGAAGTTGTACTGCCCACCGCCGGAGACAGAGGAGACCAGGCTGATCTCGGGCTCGATCAGCTCCAAGAGCTCCAGGTTCACGCCGTGCTTCGAGCCGTGGTGCGGCACCTTGAAGATCGACGCCGACAGCGGGTTCGAGCCGAGCGCCATCCGGAGGAACCTCGCAACCGGAGAGTCCTGCGGTCGGAGCTCCGGGAAGTCGAGCACCACCTGCGCCCACGACAGGGTCTGGGCATCCGCCCCGAGGATCAGCCCCTGCGGGCTCCGGATCCGCAGGTACCGGCGCTCGTCGTCGCGCTGCTCCACCCGCGTGGCGGGGAACTCGATCTTCAGCGAGACCGAGGCGTTGTTCGGCGTGACCCCGTAGCTGTCGAAGCGGTTGCGCAGGCTGATCCCCGGGGACAGGACCACGACCTTCAGCGGGCCGACGAACCGCGTCATCCCGCTCGTGGGCTGCGTGTACTGGACCCACGAGGTGGCCTCCTCGAGCGCGGCCATCGTCTCCAGGTAGGCGGAGCCGGTGAAGTAGTACCCGGGATCCCAGTACTCGCCGATCTCCTGGCCGAGCATCTCGAAGAACTCGGGCATGCCCCGGAGGTGGTCGTCGTGCGGATGCGTGCCGACGACGATCGGGAAGGTTCCCGGTCCGGGGGTCCGCCGGAGCATGACGCGGTCCTGCGGCGAGGCGCGGAGCGTGTCGACGAGCGGTGGGAGCTTCCCGGTCCGTCCGACGTCGACCACGAGCGCCCGCCGGTACGGCCCGCCGGCGGCGTCCGTCTCGACGGGCAACAGGATCAGCTGGCAGTCCGCGTCGCCGACGTTCAGGAGGAAGTAGACGAGGTCCTGATCGTCGACGTCCGCGAGGAAGTCTCCGCCGGAGAGGCGCTCGGCGGGGACGGGCTCGAGTTGCGCCTCCTCGGTCATCCCTCGGACCCGGTGAACGGATCGGGGGCGGCGGGCGTCCGCATCGACCGTTGCGGGGCCGACTCGGAGGCGAGCTCCACGACCTCCCGGTGGGTGCGGCGATCGGCGATCGGGGCGGCCGCGGAGAAGTAGGCGAGCTTGGCCGCGTCCCTCGCCTCGGCCGAGATGTCGGTGATCGGGGGGACCATCCATCGATCCGGATCCACGAGCTCGCCGTCCCGGATCGGCGGTCTGATCCTGCACGCGAACGCGTCGCCGACCCGCAGCGGCCGGTCGGCGATCTTCCTCGGCGTCCGGTGCTTCGCGAGGAAGGCGTGGAGATCCCGCTCCGTCGCACCGACGGACAGCGAATGCGCGAGGTCGAAACGCAGCCTGCCGCGCTCGTCGATGGTCGGCCACGCGTTGATCGTGAGGCCCACGAAGCCGGACTCGAGCTCGTCGATCACCACGTAGGCGAGCGACGCGATGTCCTTGCGCCGGCCGAGTCCGGTCGGCGCCCAGATCCGCGAGGTGATGTCCACGGAAGGGGTGTACTCCCAGACCTGCGTGGCCACACGTCGGCCGAACGGGCTACGACCAGGTGGCCCGACGCCGCGCTAGACGCGCGCGATCGCCCGGTCCGTCTGGGGGTCGAAGAGGTAGAGCCGGCCGCGCTCGAGGCCGAAGCGCACGTGATCGCCCTGCGCGACGTCGGCGTCGGGCTGGGCGTGGACGGTGAAGGTCGCGTCCTCGGCGGCCTCGATCCCGATGAAGGTCTCGCGCCCGAGCATCTCGACGTACGCGACCCGACCCTCGATCGGCCCGATGAGACCGGGGTCGTCCCGCCAGAGCCGGGCGTGCTCCGGCCGGACCCCGACGATCACCTCGGCGGGCACGGACGGCCGCGGAACGGACGAGGCGGTCTCGATCCGGGTGGCTCCCCGCTGCAACACGAGCCCCTCGGAGCGCTGCTCCGACCGCATCGTGGCGAAGCTCATCGCCGGGCTCCCGATGAAGCCGGCGACGAACACGTTCGCCGGCGCGTCATACACGGTCCGGGCGTCCCCGACCTGCTCGAGCACCCCCTCGCTCATCACCGCCACGCGGTCGCCCATCGTCATCGCTTCCACCTGGTCGTGGGTGACGTAGACGGTCGTCGTCCCCACCTGGTTCTGCAGGTTCTTGATCTCGCTGCGTGTCTGGACCCGCAGCTTCGCGTCCAGGTTCGACAGCGGCTCGTCCATCAGGAACGCCTGTGGCTCGCGGACGAGCGCCCTCCCGAGCGCGACCCGTTGCCGCTGTCCGCCCGACAGCGCACGCGGCTTGCGCTCCAACAGCTCCTCGATGTCGAGCATCTCCGCCGCGCGCCGGACGCGGCGACCGATCTCCTCCCGCGGAACCTTGCGGGTCTTCAGCCCGAAGGCCAGGTTCTCGAACACGGTCATCTGCGGGTAGAGGGCGTAGTCCTGGAACACCATCGCGATGTCCCGGTCGCGCGGCGCGATCCGGTTCACCACCCGGTCCCCGACGCGGATCTCGCCGGCCGTGACGGCCTCCAGGCCGGCGAGCAGCCGGAGGGCCGTCGTCTTGCCCGAGCCGGACGGGCCGACCAGAACGACGAACTCGCCGTCGTCGATCTCGAGCGAGAAGTCACGCAGGGCGGTGACCTCCCCGAACCGCTTCGTGACGTCGGTGAACACGACCCGGGCCATCGCTCAACCCTTCACGGCGCCGGTCAACATGCCGCGCATGAACTCGCGTTGGAAGACGATGAAGACGATCACGATCGGCAGCGCCACGATCACTGCCCCGGCGGACACGAGCGCGATGTCCGTCGTGTACCTGCCGGAGAAGCTCGCCAGCCCCGCGGGGGCCGTCGGGTGGTTGATGGTGAACACGAGCGCCAGGAAGAACTCGTTCCAGCTGTCGGCGAACGTGAGCACCGTGAGCGTGAGGATCGCGGGCCGCGCGAACGGGACCATGATCCTCCACAGCGTCCTCCAGCTGGAGGCGCCGTCGATCCGCGCCGCCTCGAGGAGCGACCTCGGGGCCGAGACGAAGGCGGCCCGCATCCAGAAGATCCCGAAGGCGACCTCGCCCGAGACCTCCAGGATGATCAGGGCCCAGTACGTGTCGATGAGTCCCATCGCCTGCACGTCGTAGTAGAGCGGGACGATCGTCGCCTCGGTCGGGATGATCAGGCCCAGGATGAACAGGTAGAAGATGGCCTTCGATCCTCGGAACCGCATCGTCGCGAACGCGTAGCCGCCCAGGATCGACAGGACGACGGAGGCCGGAACCATGACGGCGGCGACGACGATGCTGGTCCGGAAGTACTCGGAGAACCGTCCCTGGTCCCACGCCGTGATGTAGTTCCGCCACTCGAAGGTG
>DASTHN010000120.1:0-28518 GCA_035718185.1 Actinomycetota bacterium | reverse complement strand
CCACCGGCTCGGCTGCCCCTGCCGATCGACGTCGCCCCACGTCTTGCGGTTGTAGGCGTACTCGTTCCGCCACCTGCCGTCGGCGCGCTGCTTCGACAGGATCAGGTCGAGCGCGTTCGCGAGGCGAGGGTCTCGCGCGTGCCCGAGCTCGCACAGCACCTCGAGGTTCTGTAGGACGTCCGCGACGTACCCGGAGGGGAAGCCGAGCTTGAACCACGACGCGCTCGGCCGCGTGTTGCCCCACCCCATGGGGTAGTCCGCGACGGCGGGGTTTCGGGACAGGAGGAACTCCGCGCCCGCGGTCACCGCGCGCCGGACGTGCGGCGCCCGCCGCCGCCGTGGGATCCGGCCGAGCGCGCCGAGCGCCTTCACGGCGCCCCAGGCGCACGGAAGGCCTTCGTTCGCCACGCACGCGAACCCGGGACCGGTCGTCCCCGACCGGAAGTAGCCGTCGAACGCCTCGCCGGTGATCGAGCGCGCCTGCCAGTCGACCGCGCGCCGGACGCGAGGGTCGTCCAGGTGGCCGAACCCGATGAGCGCCCGCAAGAGGTTGCCGTTCAGGCAGTGGATCGTCGCGGAGTCGGGCGGCGGGTTTGTCTCGTCGAGCCGCCCCGAGGACGAGAAACCGCCGTTCGGTGACTGCGTGTGCTCGAGCACGTAGCCGCAACCTCGGGCGACCCGCCGGTCGTGTCCGTCGGCTCCGAGCTGGTCGAGGAAGATGACGCTCCACACGGTGCCCGTGTACTTCGGCGCGTAGCCATGGCCTGGCTTCACCCACCAGCCGTCGGGATGCTGGGCCTCGAGGATGGTTGCGATCGGATGCGTCCGCATCGCCGCCCCGTGCGCGCGACGCACACTCGGGGCGTCCTGCGGCTCGTCGAGGAGCCGTCGGAGCGCGACGTGACGCACCGCCGGCACCTCCTCGTCGAGGAGCCACGGCAGCGGATCGCCGCGAAGGGCCGCGCGCCAGGCCTCCACGAGCCGATGATAGGACCGACCACAACGGGAGGAACCGTGCTCCTTCGGATCGCGATCGGCCTCGCGGGCGCGCTGCTCGTCGCGTGGCTGGTGCTGATCGCCTATCTCCTCGTCCACCGGCCGGCCGAGGGGACGGCGCGCGAGGCGATGCGACTGTTGCCGGACACCGTGCGGCTGATCCGGCGGATCGCCGGTGATCGCGGGCTCCCTCGCGGCCTCCGTGCGCGCCTGTGGCTCCTGCTGGCCTACCTGGCGTTCCCGATCGACCTCGTCCCGGACTTCCTCCCGGTCGTCGGGTACGCCGACGACATCGTCATCGTCGGCGCAACCCTGCGCTCGGTCGTCCGGCGCGCGGGACCGGACGCCGTGCATCGGCACTGGCCCGGCACCGAGGTCGGGTTACGGGCGCTGTGGAGCGCCGCGGGCCTGCCGGGCGCTCCGCCAGCTGGTTCCCCCTGATCAGTGCTCGGCCTTCTCGGCCTCCTCGGCGTCCGCCTTCGTCCGGTGCACGGTCCCGTCCGGATGCTGGGGTGGCGCGTAGATCGAGTACAACTTCAGGTCCTGGTCGCCCGTGTTGACCACGTTGTGCCAGATCCCGGCCGGGACGATGAACGCCCAGTCGTCCTCCACATCGTGGGTCTCCTCGACCTGGTCCTTGGTCGTGCCGAACTCGACCCGCGCCCTGCCCTGCTCGATCCGCAGGAACTGGTCCAGGTGCGGATGCGACTCGAGACCGATGTCCTCGCCGGGCGCGATCCGCATCACCGTGAGCTGCGAGTGCGTTCCGGTGAACACGACCGTGCGGAACGTGTCGTTCTCGAGCGTCAGGCGTTCGACGTCGTCCACCCATCCCAGCATGACTCCTCCTTCCCTCGCGTGCGAGGCACGACGATCCGTCGCACTCCCCTCGGCCGGCTCTCCGGCTCCGATCTCGGTCACTCTCCCGCCTCGACGAGTGGCTCGGGCCGGGGAGCCACCTGGACGAACGTCATCCCGCCCGGTAGCTCGCGCTCGATGTCCGCCTGGATCCGCTCGGACAGGTCGTGGACGCGAGCCACGGTCCAGTCCTCCGGGACCAGCACGGTGAGATAGACGAACCGGTGCTGACCCGACTCGCGCGTGCGGATCGGCTCGAAGTCCACCGGCTCGGACGCCCGGTACCGCTCGGTCACCGCGTGGACCTGCAGGACGGCCTCGGGCGGCAGCGCCGCGTCGAGCAGGCCGACCACCGAACGACGCAGGAGCTTGTACCCCATCCACAGGATGTTCACCCCGACGAGGAGCGCGACGATCGGGTCGAGGATCTCCAGGTCGAAGATGGCGACCAACCCGACACCGACCAGCACGCCCGCGGTCGTCCACACGTCCGTGAGCAGGTGCTTGCCGTCGGCCTCCAGGATGACCGACCGGTGGACCCGGCCCCCGCGGATCAGCGCGAGCCCGACACCGAGGTTCATCAGCGCCGCAACGGACGAAAGGGCGAGCCCGAGGGCCGGCCGGTCGAGCGGGATCGGGTCCATCAACCGCCGCACCGAGGTCCAGACGATCGCCGCGGCGGCGAGGAACACCATCCCCCCCTCGACGCCGGCCGACAGGTACTCGGCCTTCCCGTGCCCGAAGTCGTGGTTGTGGTCGGCGGGGCGCTCGGCGACGCGGAGCGCGATGAGCGCGACGACCGCCGCCGTGAGATTGACCAACGACTCCAACGCGTCGGACAGGAGGCCGACCGATCCCGTGATCGCGGCAGCCACGCCCTTGATCGCCATCGTCGCGAGCGCCGTCGCGAGCGACAGGAGCATGTACCGTTTCAGCACGCGGTACCGCTGTCCGTCTGTCGTCATGCCGGTCGGGCGCGTCGGCGCGCCGCTGCCAGCTTAGTGCGCCGCCGCGGCGCCGCCGACCGGTCGGCCGTAGACTCGGGCGCCATGAAGCCGGTGCTCCTGGTCCGCAACGACGTGTACGAGTCGTTCGGCGTCGCCCCCGGCGCCCTTGCCTGGGCCGGTTGCGACGTCCTCACCGCGAACATGACGCGCGATGGCTCGACCCTCCCACCGCTCGGCGACGTGGCCGCCGTCGTCACGTTCGGCGGAACCGCGAACGTGGACCAGACCGACCGGTTCCCGTACCTGGCCGAGGTCCGCGACTACACGCGTGAGGCCCTCGACCGCGGCGTGCCCTACCTTGGCATCTGCCTCGGCTCGCAGCTGCTCGCCCGCGCCCTCGGCCGGCCCGTCGTGAGGTCGCCGCTGAAGGAGGTCGGCTTCGAGCCGCTCCGGCCGACGGCCGATGCCGCGCAGGACCGGCTCCTGTCCCAATACCGAGACGGCGACATGGTCTTCCAGTGGCACGAGGACACGTACGAACCTCCCGATCCCGCGACGCTGCTCGCGACCGGCGACCGCATCGCCGTCCAGGCGTACCGGGTCGGCGAGCTCGCGTGGGGGATCCAATTCCATCAGGAGCTCGACGCGACCGAGCTGGGGTGGTGGATCGACATCGCGGACGGTGAGCTCGACCTGGAGGCCGTGTGGGGCAAGTCGGCGAACCGGCTCCGCGCCGAGTCCGCGCAGCACATGTCCGCCCACGAGGAGCGCGGCCGCGAGCTCTTCCGCCGATTCGCCGAGGTCGCCAAGGAGCAAGGAGGATGAGGACGGCGCGGCCATGACCGACGCGCCCGAGATCGCCATCGTCGCGTACCACCTCCGACCCGGGCGCGTCTCCTCCTGGCAGGTGGGTGGGTACGCCGTCCCCGAGAGCTACGTCGACGCGGTGCGCCGCGCCGGCGGGATCGCATCGCTGGTGCTGCCCGGCGACCCTCGCTCGCCCGGCGAGCTGCTCGACCGCTTCAGGGGTCTCCTGCTGGTCGGGGGCGGCGACGTCGAGCCGTGGCGCTTCGGCGCCGAGCCGCACGAGCAGCTCTACGGCCTCGAGCCCGACCGGGACGCGTTCGAGATCGACCTGCTCCGCGAGGCGGACGGTCGTGGGCTGCCGGCGCTGTGCATCTGTCGCGGGATGCAGGTCATGAACGTCGCATTCGGGGGCAGCCTGATCCAGCACCTGCCCGAGGACCCCCGATACCAGCCCCACGGCACCCCGAGCGGCACCGATGGACTCCTCCACGACGCCCTGGTGGCGGCGGGGAGCCGGCTGGCAGAGGCCACGGGGGCCTCGGTGCTCGCGTGTTCCTCCCACCACCACCAGGGGATCGACCGCGTGGGCGGCGGGCTCGTCGTCACCGCCCGAAGCGAGGATGGCCTGCCCGAGGCGATCGAGCGTGAGGGCGATGGCTGGGTCCTGGGCGTCCAGTGGCATCCGGAGGACACCGCGGTCGAGGACGCGGAGCAGCAGCGCCTGTTCGACACCCTCGTCGAGCGGACGCGCTAGCGTCGCGGCGCGCGCTACCATCGCGCAGAGATGGGCGGCACGTGGGCACGCTGAGGGTCGTCCGCGCGACGGGAGACGCCGCCGCGCGCGGTCAACACATCGGCCGCGAGCTCCGCGACCTCATCAACGAGTCGATCGACTTCTACCATCGCTACCTGGCGCGTCGCGGCGTGTCGTCGCAGCAGCTGCAGGACCTGCTCACCCCCTACCTCGTGGCGTCCGAGTCCCGGTTCCCCTCGCTGATGACGCTGCTCAAGGCGATGGCGATCGGCGCCACCGTGCCGGTGCTCGAGCTGTTCGCCGTCAACGCGTTCGAGGAGCTCGAGCCGATGCTCGAGGCGCCCGAGGGCGACCTGCTGTTCCTCCAGCGCAAGGAGGGCTACCTCGAGCCGCCACGGACCGAGCCGCGGCCTCCCGCAGACCGATGCTCGAGCTTCACGGTGGTCGGCCCCAGCACCACGATCCTCGCGCACAACGAGCACTGGCTGGCCGGGGACCGGGGCAACGTCGCGGTCGTGATCGAGGAGCCGGACGACCGCCCGGTCTCGATCGCCTCGCCCACGATCGTGTGCTGCCTGCCGGCGGTCGGGGTGAACGGGCACGGCGGCGCTCAGGCGATCGGCTCGCTCACGGCCTCGGACGATCGCGTCGGGGCCCCGCGGGTGCTGGTCTCCCGGCACGCGCTCGAGGCGATCGACCGTCAGGACGCGCTCGCCCGGGCGGGGCACCCCGCGCGAGCCGGAGGGTACGGGCACGTCTATGCGTTCGCGACCGGCGAGGCGTTCATCGTCGAGACGACGGGTGAGCAGATCGCGGTCGTGGACGGGCCGGGTCCCCACACGAACCACTACCTGGACCCAGGGCTGGCCGCGCTCGGGCCGGAGCCGGCTCCGGGCAGCGTCGCCCGGTTGGAGCGCCTGCGCCGGCTCCTCGACGAGCGGACGCCGACCACCGTGCCGGAGGCGATGGACATCCTGCGCGATCACGACTCGACGCCGCAGGCGATCTGCCTGCACCCCGATCCCGAAGAGGGCGAGGAGGCGTCCGCGGTGATGTTCTCGATGGTCGCGGATCTCGGCGAGGGCCGCATGTGGGTCGCCCCCGGCAACCCCTGCGAGACCGAGTACGAGGAGGTCGACCTGTCCGGCGTGCTGTGACCGCCGACGCCCGCATCCCGAGGGAGGTTCGAGATGGCCTGGACCACACCGCTGCTGTACGAGCGCCTGACCTGGCCCGAGGTCCGCCGGGCCGCGGCCGAGGACCGCGTCTGCCTGATCCCGGCGGGGACGCTCGAGGACCACGGCCCGCACCTGCCGCTCGACGCGGACTCGCGGATCGCCACCGAGATCTGCCGGCGGGCGGCCGAGGAGCTGTCCGACGAGGTCGTCCTGCTCCCGCCCCTCGTGCACGGCTACACGCCGCACCACATGGACTTCCCCGGTCCGATCACGATCGGCTGGAAGACGTTCGTCGACTACGCCGTCGACGTCGGCCGGTCGCTCGCCCACCACGGGTTCAAACGGATCCTGTACCTGAACGGACACGGGTCGAACATCCCGCTCCTGGACATGGCGTCCCGGCTCGTCGGGCTGAACCACCCCGACGTCCTGTGCGCCTCGGCCTTCTACCTGAGCGGCGCCGACGCGGAGCGCCTGATCGCCGAGGTTCGCGACTCCGAGATCGGCGGCATGGGTCACGCCTGCGAGCTGGAGACGTCGATCTACCTCGCCCTGGACCCGGACGCCGTCTCCATGGACAAAGCGGTCGACGAGAACAGCTACCCCGACGGGAAGCACGCGTGGATGGACTGGTCCGACGGCCCGCTGAGGATCATGCCGTGGTGGAACGCGCTCTCCCACACGGGGGTCCACGGCGCGCCGACGAAGGCCACCGCCGACAAGGGCAAGATCCTCTTCGACGGGGCCGTGAGGGAGTGCGTCGAGTTCGTCCGGGAGCTCCGCGAGAAGGCCCTCCCGGTCCGGTGGACACCCCAGGAGGAGGCGCCGGGAGATGGCCCGACCTGAGCGCTGGAGCGGATGCGACAGCGCGACCACCGTGCTATACCTGCCCCGCGCCCACACCGGGGGTGCCGAGGGTTGATGCCCGCGTCACTGGATATGACCGTCGGTCACACAGCCGCCGCGGGCCCGACATGCGTAGGACATAATCGGGCGGGGGTACCCGCGGACAAGGAGGCGCTCGATGCGATCCACGTGGCGGAGGCTGCTCGCGCTGGTTGCCGGGGCGGTGCTGATGACGGCCGGGATCGGTCAGATCGCCCTGGCCCAGGACACGGGCGCGGGCGGGACCGACGAGAAGGTCACCTTCACCTTCGGGAGCACGGGCGAACCGCTCACGATGAACCCGATGAGCGGGTACCTGGCGATCGAGTTCTACTTCTGGACCGCCTCCTACCACCTGCTCATCGACTGGGACCAGAACCTCGGCGTGGACGACGGGACCGGCCCGGGATCCGGGCTCGTGACGGACGTCCAGGTGAGCGACGACGGCATGACGTACACGTACAAGATCAAGAGCGGCATCATGTGGTCCGACGGCGAGCCCCTCACGGCTGAGGACGTCGCGTTCACCCTCAACCTCTACAAGGGCAATCACGCCTACCTGCCGCAGAACTACCTCACGCTGATCGACGGCGACGTCCGGGCCGTGGACGACACGACCATCGAGTTCGACACGGTCAGTCCGACCAGCCTGTACTCGGGCAACGTCGCCTACATGTACGACTACATCCTTCCCAAGCACATCTGGGACGACCCGTCGGTCGTCGGGGAGCACCCGAAGCAGTTCGACAACGTTCCGAACGTCGGCAGCGGCCCGTTCGTCATCGAGGAGTTCAAGACCGGCGAGTACATCCGCATGGTCCAGAACCCGTACTGGACGGGACCGAAGCCCGCGGTGGACGAGATCATCTACCGCATCTTCAAGAACGAGGACGCGCTCTCCGAGGCGCTGAAGCAGGGCGAGATCGACTTCGCCTATGTGACGTCCGCCAACATCTATAACGATCTCGCCGCCCAGCCGGACATCGAAACGATGGCCGGCACGATCCCGTCGTTCTCCGAGATCGGCATGAACACGGGATCCGCCTATCAGGAGAAGGACGACTACTTCACCCCGCATGGTGACGGACACCCCGCGCTCACGGACGTGACCGTGCGCAGGGCCATCCGGATGGCGATCGACAGCAACACGCTCACCGACAAGGTGCTGCAGGGGTACGGGTTGCCGGGTGATTCCATCATCCCGCCCGTGTCGGTCGAGGGAGCCAGATGGGAGCCCGAGGGCGAGGACGTCATCCCCTTCGACCTCACGGCGGCCGCCCAGCTCCTCGAGGACGCTGGATACGTCGATAGCGACGGCGACGGCGTGCGCGAGATGCCGCCGGGATCGCTCGACCCGGGTCGGCCGCTCGAGTTCCGGTACTACGTCCGGTCGAACGAACAGACCTCGGTGGATGCCTCGCAGTACATCAAGCCGTGGCTCGAGGAGATCGGGATCAAGGCGAACGTCGAGGTCGTGAGCTCTGGTCGGCTGGGGGACATCATCAACGAGGGGACGTACGACCTCTTCTCGTGGGGTTGGATCCCCGACCCCGACCCCGACTCCGCGCTGTCGTGGTTCACGTGCGATTCTCGGCCGCCGGACGGCAGCAGCTACGGGAACAACGACTCGTACTACTGCAACCCGGAGTACGACGCGATGTACGAGCAGCAGCGGACGACGACCGACCCCGACGAGCGCTGGCAGATCGTCCACGAGATGCAGCGGATCTACTACGAGGACGCCGCGTACGCGGTGATGTGGTACGACCCGGTCCTGTCCGCGTGGCGGGGCGACCGGTTCACCGGCTACGTCCCCCAGCCGGAGCCGAACGGCGACCCGCTCGAGAGCTGGGGTGGCCCGAGCTCGGTCTGGTGGACGATCAAGCCGATCGGAGCGGGCGGCGGCGGGACGGTCGAGGCCCGCGGGTTCCCCGCCGCGGCGTGGATCGGGATCGCGGCCGGCGTGGTGATCATCATCGCCGCGATCGTCCTGGGCCGGCGCCGCCGATCCGAGGAGGAGGAGGCCTAACCCGGGCGGCAGGAAGGGCACAGGGTGGGAACGCGCGGGTACCTGCTGGGGAAGATCCTCCAGGCGTTCCTCACCCTGCTCTTCGTCCTCGCGTTCAACTTCTTCCTGTTCCGCGTCATGCCGGGCGATCCCGCGTCGCTCCTGCTCCGGGGCACCTCCGCGTACAACCCTCAGAACGTCCAGGCGGAGCGGGAGCGGCTGGGCCTCGATCAGCCCCTGCCCCAGCAGTTCGTCACCTACATGGGGAGCACGCTCCGGTTGGACTTCGGAACCTCGTTCGTGTACCAGGGCCAGGCGGTGAGCCAGGTGATCGGCGAGAAGGTCTGGCCGACCGTGCTGCTCGTGGGCACCTCGACGATCGCCTCGATCGTGATCGGTCTTCTCATCGGGATCTGGAGCGGCTGGCGGCGCGGCACGATGATCGACTACGGTTCGCTCGGCTTCACGCTGTTCGTCTACGCGATGCCCGAGTTCTGGTTCGGGATGCTCGTGCTCATGGCGTTCGCCGGTGGGGTCGGGCCGTTCCCGGCGATCTTCCCGACGGGCGGATACGAGACCGTCGGCGCCGACCTCACGGGGATGGCGCACGTGTTCGACGTCCTGAACCACATGGTGCTGCCGTTCTTCGTCCTCACGGTCGCCTACCTAGGTGAGTACGCGCTCATCATGCGCAACTCCCTGCTCGACGTGATGGCCGACGACTACGTGATGACGGCCCGCGCGAAGGGCGTCCGCGAGAACAAGGTGCTCTGGCGCCACGTCGTTCCGAATGCGCTCCTGCCGACCTGGACGCTCACCATGCTGTCCCTCGGCTTCGTGTTCGGCGGCGCGATCACGATCGAGTACGTCTTCTCGTGGCCCGGCCTCGGGTACCTCACGGTCCAGTCGATCGAGGCGAAGGACTACGCCGTGCTCCAGGCCCTGTTCCTCATCTTCTCCGCAGCGGTGATCCTCGCGAACCTCCTCGCGGACATCACGTACATGTACCTCGACCCGCGCGTGAGGGCGGCCTGATGCGCCCGGATACCCTCGGACCCAGGTCGGAAGGGCCCGGCGAGACGCCACCGGTCGACGAGGCGCTCACGACCGAGGAGGTCCCGCCCGAGCGCTTGGCCAGCGCGCGCACGATCGCGTGGGCCCGCCGCAGGCGCGCGTTCGGGCGGATGGCCAAGACGTACCGGAAAAGCCCGATGGGCATGTGGGGCCTCGCGATCCTCATCCTGTTCGTGCTGGTGGCCATCTTCGCACCCGTCATCAGCAACAAGGAGACGATGGACCCGACGTGCGAGTGCACCGGGGCCCCACTCGAGCCGCCGAGCAGGGAGTTCTGGTTCGGGACCGACAACCTCGGCCGCTCGGTCTACACGCAGACCGTGTGGGGCGCGCGCATCTCACTCACCGTCGGCCTCGCCGCCACGCTGATCTCGATGGTGATCGGCGCGCTCATCGGCATCGCGGCCGGCTACTACGGCGGCTGGCTCGAAACGGGCCTCATGCGGCTGACCGACTGGTTCCTCGTCTTACCCTGGCTCGCGCTCGCGATCGTGCTCGCGTCCGTGCTCGGACGATCGCTCGCGATCATCATCCTGGTGATCGGCATCACGTCGTGGCCGAGCACGGCCCGGATCGTGCGAGCGCAGGCGCTCTCGGTGAAGACCCGCCCGTACGTGGAACGCTCGCGAGGGCTCGGCGCGAGCAACTGGCACCTGATCAGCCGACACATCCTGCCGAACGTCGGGCCGCTGATCTTCGCGAACACGATCCTCACGGTGGCGATCGCGATCCTGTCCGAGTCGACGCTCGCGTTCCTCGGGCTCGGCGACCCGCTCTCGGTGTCGTGGGGCACGATGCTGGACTTCGCGTTCAGCGCCGGCGCCGCCTCGACCGGCAAGTGGTGGTGGCTGCTCCCGCCGGGCCTCGCGATCGTCCTGATCGTGCTCGCGTTCACGATGTGCGGGTTCGCGCTCGACGAGATCCTGAACCCGAGGCTACGGGAGCGCTGAGCCGATGAGCGTCCTGTCCGTCCGCGACCTGACCGTCACGTACCACACCCAGGCCGGACCGGTCCCCGCGGTGCGCGGCGTAGACCTCCACGTCGAGAAGGGCGAGGTGCTCGGCCTGGCCGGGGAGTCGGGCTGCGGGAAGTCCACGATCGTGAACGGCGTGCTCCGACTGGTTCCGCCGAAGACGAAGGTGACCGGAACGGTCGAGCTGAACGGCGAGGACGTCATGGCGATGAAGCCGGGCCGCCTGCGGGCCGTCCGCTGGTCGGGCATGTCGGTCGTGTTCCAGGGCGCGATGCACGCGCTGAACCCCGTCCAGCGGATCGGGGACCAGATCGCCGAGGCGGTCGTCATCCACGGCGAGGCCGACGAGAAGGGGGCGACGGTGCGCGCGGGTGCGCTGCTCGAGCAGGTAGGCTTGCCCCCACGCCGTCTGCGCGACTACCCCCACGAGCTCTCGGGCGGGCAGAAGCAGCGCGTGATGATCGCCATGGCGCTGGCGTGTCAGCCCGATCTCGTGATCGCCGACGAACCGACGACCGCGCTCGACGTGATGGTGCAGGCGCAGGTCCTCCAGCTCCTGAAGGAGCTCCAGCGCGAGCTCGGCCTCGCGATGCTGTTCATCACGCATGACCTGTCCGTCCTCGTCGAGGTCTGCGACCGGCTCGCGATCATGTACGCGGGCAAGATCGTCGAGGAGGGCCCCTCGGTGCCGGTCTTCCGCGACCCGAAGCACCCCTACACCAGGGCGCTCTCCGGCGCGTTCCCGCAGATCGGCGACCGCCGCTTCCGCATGGCACCCTCCGGGCTCCCCGGCGACCCGCCCTTCCCCGGCAACGTCCCCACGGGATGCTCGTTCCACCCACGCTGCCCACTGGCGTTCGACGAATGCCCGACGATCGATCCGGACCTGTACGACGCCGGCCCGGGCCGAACCGCGGCGTGCCTGCTCGTGCCGCGCGGCGAGCGCGTCCCGGTGGCGCCGTGAGCGACGCGATGCCCACCGTCTCGCCGTCTCGGCCGGACGTGCCCGAGCCCGTCCTGGCCGTCCGAGACCTGCACGTCCGGTTCGCCGGCCGGGTCGGGCTCTGGCAGGGACTGCGCGGCGTGAAGGCTCCGGATGCCAGGGCCGTTGACGGCGTGAACCTCGAGCTCTACCCGGGGGAGGTGCTGGCGCTCGCCGGCGAGTCGGGATGCGGCAAGACGACCCTCGCACGGACGATCATGGGGCTCGAGCGTCCGCGGTCCGGCGACATCTCCTTCGAGGGCAAGCCGCTCGGCCGCAGCACGAGGGTCCTGCGCGAGTACCGGCGCCGGGTGCAGATGGTGTTCCAGGATCCGACCGCGGCGCTCAACCCGCGGCAGACGATCTACGAATCGATCGCCGAGGGGCTCCGCGTGCACGGGATCACACGCAGCTCCGCCGGGGAGTCCGAGGAGCAGTTGGTCGCCCGCGCGCTCTCACGCGCCGGGATGCGGCCGCCCGAGCGCTTCTTCCTCAACTACCCGCACGAGCTCTCGGGAGGGCAGCGCCAGCGCGTCGTGATCGCCGGCGCCCTGGTCCTCGACCCCGAGATCATCGTCGCCGACGAGCCGGTCTCCAGCCTGGACGCATCGGTCCGCGGCGAGATCCTCAAGCTCCTGCTCGGCCTGCGGAACGACCTGAATATCGCGATGCTCGTCGTGACACACGACCTCGGCTTGGCCTGGACGATCGCCGACCGCGTCGCGGTGATGTACCTCGGGCGTATCGTCGAGATCGGACCCGCCGAGAGCGTCCTCACGAACCCGATCCACCCCTACACGAAGGCGCTGCTGGAGGTGGTCCCGGAGGCCGGCGGCATCGACCGCCCGTTCCTCGCCGGCGAGCCGCCCGACCCGACCAGCATCCCCCCCGGCTGCCGGTTCAACCCGCGCTGCCCGGCCGTGGCGTCCGGAGCGGCGGCCGGCGCGGGTGTGCTCGCGGCATGTCAGGAGCAGGACCTCGGGCTCCAGGAGCTCAGGCCGGACCACTTCGCGGCGTGCCACCTGATGTCGCACGAAGCGGGGTTCGCGAGCGCCCCGCCACCGCCGCCCGCGAAGGCCTAGGAGCCCGCGGGGACGGCGGTCCCGGCGCCGCCCTCCTCGCCCTCGCCGCCCTTCAGGACGCCGAGGATCGCCTCCATCTCCGTGTCGCCGACATGGTCTCGGCCGGCGCCGCGGGCGGCCGCGAGGAGGGTCCGCAGGTTCGACTCGGCCATCTCGGCTCGCCCCTCGAGCTCGCGCACCCGCTCCGCGAGCGTGCGCGCTCGGCGCTCGGCGTCGTCGCGGGCCTCGCGAGCCTCGCGGGCCTCGTCGCGGGCCGTCCGCAGACCGGCGCGTAGCGACGCGACCTCCTTGCCGAGCTCGACCAGGCGGTCGATCGCCTCGCGACCGACCTCGGAGTACGTGGGGCGGCCGGGATGACCGACCGCCTCTCGCGAGCCCCGCCGGGCCGACTTCGCCTTCGCGCGCCGAGGCCGGGGCACCTGCTCCTTCTCACCGGGTTGGATCGGCGATGCGTCGAGCAGCCGGTAGCGGCCGCCCTCGGCCTCCAGCCGACGGCGGGCGAGCAGCGCCCGAACCGCGCGCGCGGCCGCGAGCGGCTCCTCGACGCCGATGTCGCGTCCGAGTTGCGTCGGTGTGGTCTCGAGCAGCTCGCCCGGCTGGACCCTGGCGGCGATCGCCGCCAGGAAGGCGTTCGCTCGTTCGAGGCTCTCCTGGTTCATGTCCGTATCCTCGCCCAATCGGCCGCTCCGCGCCAGCCGCCGGGCCGGCACAACGCTCGATTTGACGACCACGACCCCGCGGGTGTACAAACTGGATGGCGCCGCTGGGACCTTCGGGTTCCGGCGGCGCCGCTCTTCACGCCCGAACGTGAACCGTTCGCACGCCCGTCGAGGAGAGCCGGTGCAGGACGCCGATCCGACCGACCGCCTGCCTCTCGACGGCGTCCGCGTGGCCGACTTCTCCCGGGTCCTCGCCGGTCCGCTCGCCACGATGCTCCTCGCCGACCTGGGCGCGGACGTCATCAAGGTCGAGCGTCCGGAGACCGGCGACGACACCCGCGGATGGGGTCCGCCGTTCGTCGGCGAGGACGCCACGTACTTCCTGTCTCTCAACCGCAACAAGCGCTCGGTCGCGTTCGACCTGTCGACGGCGCAGGGGGCGGCCGCGGCCCGGCGGCTGGCGCTCTCGGCCGACGTCGTCGTCGAGAACTTCCGCCCCGGCCTCATGGCCCGGTTCGGCCTGGACCACGACACGCTTTCTGCCGAGCGTCCGGACCTGGTCACCTGCTCGCTCGTCGCGTTCGGCGAGGATGGCGAGTCGGCGTCGCGGCCCGGCTACGACATCATCGTGCAGGCGCTCTCCGGGCTCATGAGCTTCACGGGCCAGCCGGGCGGCGAGCCGACGAAGGTGGGGGTCGCGCTGCTCGACGTGATCTGTGGCCTGTATGCCGCGAACGGGATCCTGGCCGCCCTGCTCCAGCGCCGGGCGACCGGTCGCGGTCGGCGGATCGTCGTCTCGCTCTACGAGACCAGCCTGGCGGCGACGGTCAACCAGGCCGCGAACTACCTGCTGGGCGGTCTCGTGCCCGGCCCGCTCGGCAACCAGCACCCGAACATCGTGCCCTACCAGCTGTTCGAGGCCGCCGACCGGCCGTTCATCCTCGCGGCCGGCAACGACCGGATGTTCGAGCGGACCTGCCAGATGCTCGGCCGCCCGGACCTGGCCGCCGACGAGCGCTTCGCGACGAACGACGCTCGGGTCCGGCACCGGGACGAGCTGATCCCCGTCCTGGCCGAGGCGTTCCGCCGCAAGCCCGCGAGCGAGTGGCTCTCCGCGCTCGGGACCGCCGGGGTCCCGTGCTCGCCCGTCCTGCGGATGGACGAGGTCTTCGCCACGCCCGAGGGCCGTCGGATGGTCCAAGAGGTCGACGATCCCGAGCGCGGACCGCTGCGCCTGGTCGCCGACCCGATCCGGCTGGACGGCGCGCTGCCGCCGGTCCGCCGGCCGCCGCCGAGGCTGGGGGAACACACGGAGGAGGTCCTGCGGGAGCTCGAGCGCTGAGCCGGTCTACGCGAGCAGGTACCGACGCGAGAGCGGGACCTCGGCCACCGGCTCGGCCGCCAGGAGGCGACCCTCGAGGGTGACCCGCCCGTCGGACGGATCGACCTCGATCTCGACGATCGCGCGGTTCGCCACGAGCGATTCCCGCGTGATCCCGCGGGTTCCCTGCACGGCGACGAACCGCCGGCTGCTGCCGAGGCGCTCGCGGATCCCGCCCTCGAGCGCGGCGCGCGAGACGAAGGTCGTGGAGACCGACCCTCCGGCTCGACCCGTGGCGCCCCAGTGCGCACCCTGTCGCACGGGCTGGACGCCCTCGACGCTCGCGTTCCCCTGCCCGAGCGCTCCCCACGCGAACGCGCCCGCCTTGAGGACGAGCTCGGGGCGCACGCCGAAGCGCTCGGGGCGCCAGAGCACGACGTCGGCGAGGCGCCCCGGGGCGAGACTGCCGACCTCGCCCGCCACGCCGTGGACGATCGCCGGCTCCACGGTCACCTTGGCCAGGTAACGCAGCACACGCGCGTTGTCGTCGGACCCGTCGCCCGCGACGACCGGCACAGGCACCGATCGCCGGGCGGTGGGTGCCTCCGGCCAGCCGCTCCCGCGATCGCTCGCGCGCCAGCGCTTCATCACGTGGGCCAGCTGGAGCGTACGGCGCACGGTCTCCCCGATCCGGCCCATCCCCTGTGCGTCGCTGTTCACGATCTGGATCGCGCCGAGCTCGTGGAGCGGACCCTCGGCCGCCATGGTGGGGGGGTGGATCCGCTCGAGGGCCACCTCGACGTCCTCGGGCACCGCGGCCGAGCCGCCGTGCACGGCCAGGATCATCTCCAGGTGTTCGGCGGTGGTGGCGACCCCGTACGGGAGCGTCGGCGTGGTCGACGAGCAGATGACGTTCGGCTCGCGCACGATGGCGATCAGGTCCGGTACGTGACCCCCGCCCACGCCCTCGACGTGGTAGGCGTGCACGGTGCGGCCGCCGATCGCGGCGACCGTATCTTCGAGCTCGCAGGACTCGTTCAGCCCGTCGGTGTGCAGGCACACCGACACGTCGTGTGTCTCGGCTGTGTCGAGGACCGCGTCCACGATCTCCGGGTACGCGCCCCAGTCCTCGTGGATCTTCAGCCCGCAGGCGCCGGCGTCCAGGACCCGCTCGACCGGCCCGCCCAGATCGGTCCGAGCGCTCGCCTGCAGGCCCAGGTTCACGGGGAGATCCTCGAACGCGAGGTAGGTCCGCTCCATCACGTACGGCGGCTCCTCGAACCCGGCCGTGATGAGGGTCGTGACACCACCCGCCAGCGCCACGGGCACCAGCCTCGGGGTGATGAGGTGTACGTGGCTGTCGATCGCCCCAGCGGTCGCGATGAGCCCGTGGCCGTTCACCGGCCACGTGTTCGGGCCGATCACGAGCTCGACGCCGTCGGTCGTCTCCGGGTTCCCGGCGCGTCCGGCGCCGACGATCCGGCCGTCCTTGATGCCCAGGTCCGACTTCACGACGCCGACCAGCGGATCGATCACCAGTACACCGGCCAGCACCATATCGAGCTCGTCGTCCGCAGTCGCTCGATCGAACTGCGTCTGCCGGGACCGCAGGTTCCTGGCGTACCCCCACATCGGCTCGTCGCCCGACACGGCGTGATCGGCCTCCACGCGCACCCACAGGTCGGTGTCGGCGAGGCGAACGCGATCGCCCGTCGTGGGTCCGTACCGGCGGAGGTACTCGGCGCGCGAGAGCCTCACGGGATCGGCACACCGACGGGCTGCTGCTGCGTGATGCAGTGCGGCCCGCCGCCCCCCTCGTGGATCGTCCATCCCGAGACCGGAACCACCTCGCGGTCGGGGAACGCCGACGCGATCTGCGCGAGCGCCGGCCCGTCCTCCTCGGGCCGGCCGACGATCGGGACCACGACACCGCCGTTGGGGAGGTAGAAGTTCATGTACGAGAGACCGTTCGGCGGGCCCGGATCGAGCGCGAGCACCTCGATGGCGCGCCCGCGCGCGTCGCGAGCGGCGCGCAGACGCGCGTGGTTCTCGATGCCCGGCTCGTGGTCGGGGTCCTGCGGATCCTCGGGGGCGAGGAGCATGACCACGCCGGGACGCACGTACTGCAGGACGCCGTCGATGTGCCCGTCGGTGTCCCGGTCCGTGGAGTGTCCCTTCGCGAGCCACACGACCACCGAGATCCCCAGGTACTCGCGCAGGGTCCGCTCGATCTCATCAAGGGTCATGCCGGGATTGCGGTTCGGGTGGAGGAGGCACTGTTCGGTCGTGACGAGCGTTCCCTCCCCGTCGACGAAGAACGAGCCGCCCTCGAGGACCATCGGCGCCTCGTACCGGCGCATCCCCAGGTGCGCTGCGAGATGCCGCGGTACCTCGGCGTCCTTGTCGTAGGGGAGGAACTTCTCGCCCCACGAGTTGAATCGGAAGTGGACGAGCGCGACGCCGCCGGTGCCGTCGACGACGAAGATCGGGCCGTTGTCCCGCATCCACGAATCGTCGATCGGGATCGGCAGGATCTCCACGGCACCGTGCAGGCAGGCGCGAGCCGCGCCGACCTGCGACGGGTCCGTCACCATGACCACCGGCTCGAACGCGGCGATGGCGTTCGCGACCTCCGCGAAGTCCTCGCACGCCTGCTCGTACAGATCGCCCCACAGATCGGCGCGCATCGGCCACTCCATGTACGTGGCCGCGTGCGGCTCCCACTCGGCCGGCATCCACAGACCGTCCTCCCTCGGTGTGCTCAACGCTCGGTCACCTCCCCACCGTAGGCCACCAGATCCACCTGCAGCGTCTCGCCCGGATCCCACCGGACCGAGGATCCCGCCGCGACGTCGAGACGGAAGCCGCGCGCGAGTTCGCGGTCGAACGCGAGCCGCGGGTTCGTCCTCCAGAACGGGTAGTGGGACGAGACGCGGACGGGACGGTCCGAGGTGTTCGTGACCGAGAGCGATCGGCGTTCGCGTCCCGGCGAGAGCTCGACGTCGTCGTCCGACGGATCGACCGCACCGGGGCCCGCGCCCGACGGCTCGCCGAGCGCGTCTCGGAGCACGAAGAGCCTCGACCCGTCCTCGAGCAGGACCTCCAGGCGGATCTCGGAGACCAGGTCGGGGACCCCGTCCAGGACCTGGTCGGTCGTCAGCGCACGGCGGCCGGTCTCGACGACCTCGTCGAAGGAGCCGCCCGCTCGTGCGGCCATGTGCATCTCGTCGCAGATCAGCGCGACGGCCTCGGGAGCATTGAGGCGCAGCCCGCGCTCGAGCGTTCGGCGCGCGAGCTCCGCCGCCGCGAAGACGCGCAGCCGCTCTTCCTCCGTGGGGCCGAGGTCCATCGCCGTGCCGGACTCTACAGTGGGACCGTGAACGCGGTCGAGCGGTGGCGCGAGCTGCTCCCGGGCTGGGGTGTGCCCGAGGAGATCCTCGCACAGGCCCCGGAGTCGCCGTGGGGCTACCCGCCGGACCTGATGCGTCGGCGCGCGCACACGGCCGCCGCGCTCGAGCCCTCGCTCTCGACGCGCCGAGCGTTCGAGGCGCTGCCCGAGGGTGGCTCGGTCCTCGACGTGGGGGTCGGTGGCGGGGCGGCCTCGCTTCCGCTCGCCACTCGCGCCGCGCGCCTGACCGGCGTCGACGAGTCCGAGAGCATGCTCGACGCGTTCCGCCAGGCGGCGCCCCCGTCCGACATCCGCACGGTGCTGGGCCGGTGGCCCGACGTCGCGGACGACGTCGAGCCGGCGGACGTTGCGGTCTGCCACCACGTCCTGTACAACGTGCAGGACCTGGAGCCGTTCGTCCGCTCCCTCGACGCGCACGCTCGACGCCGCGTCGTGATCGAGATCACCGACCGCCATCCGCTCGCCTGGATGAGCGACCTGTGGCTCCGCTTCCACGATCTGCGCCGTCCCGAGGGACCCACCTCCGTCGACGCGGCCGAGGCCATCTCGGAGCTCGGCTACCCGGTCCGGCACGAGGTCGAGGTGCGCCGACCGCGCTCGAGCGGGTTCGAGCGCCGTGAGGACGCGGTCTCGCTCGCGCGCCGACGGCTGTGTCTGGCGCCCGAGCGCGACCCCGAGGTGGCCGAGGCGCTCGGCGACCGCCTGATCCAGCAGGACGGGCTCTGGTCGGCCGGCCCGCCCGAGCAGGCCGTTGCCACGCTCTGGTGGGATCGCTCGAGCTGAGCGGTCAGCGCGCGCGGCGGGACACGTAGTCGCGCACCACGAATGCCCCCAGCTCCCGGTCGTCCATCAGGAAGACCCGCCCCGCCGTGAGCTCCGCGAGGCGCTCCATGAACCGGATCAGTCCCGGCGACTCCTCCAGCATGAAGATGTTGAGCGTCACGCCCGCCTTCGCCAGGCGCATCGCCTCGGCGAGCGTGAGCTCGATCGTGCGCGACACCGGTGGCCACGAGAAGAACGACTGCTCGCCCTCCAGGTGCGCGGTCGGCTCGCCGTCGGTGACCATGATGACCTGGCGCGAGGACCGCGGGTGCTCGGCGAGCAGGCGGCCGGCAAGGTTGAACGCGTGGTGCATGTTCGTCCCGTACACGCGCTCGAACCCGGGCGCCGCCAGGTCCCGCGGCTCCATCCGCCGCGCGTAGTCGCTGAAGCCGACGAGGTACAGCGTGTCGTGCGGGTACCGTCCCTCGATCAGCGCATGCAGCGCCAGCGCCATCTTCTTCGCATGCACGAAGTGGCCTCGGAGCGGCATCGAGAACGACAGGTCGAGCAGCAGCGCGGTCGCGGTCTCGGTCCGCTGCTCGGCCTCGACGAGCTCGAAGTCGTCGGGCTCCAGGCGCAGCGATCCGGTGTCCGGCGTCCACCCGTGCCCCCCCTGCCGGACGATCGCGTTGTAGATCGAGCGCTGGACGGCGATCTGACCGGCGTCGCCGAACCGCCAGGGCCGCGTGGCCCCGGTCGGCTCGGCCTGGCCCCCCGCATCGTGAGCCTCGTGGGTCCCTTCGCGGTCGCGGCGCAGGCGCTCGAACACCTTCACCAGTGCCCGCTCGCCGAGCTTGCGCGCCCCCTTCGGCGTGATCTCGAGCCTGCCGTCCCGGCGTGTCAGCAGGCCGGCCTCCTCGAGCGCTCGCTCGATCCGCTTCAGGCGGCGGACGTCGTGGACGGCCTCCTCACCGAGCGTGCGACGCACCGCGTCCTCGTCCACATCGTCGATCGTGGCCCCCGCGTACTGCTGCCGCGTGGAGCGCTCGAGCTCGTCGTAGTCGTGGAGGCGCTCCATCGCGTCGACCGTGGCGGAGAGCGGCATCGCACCCTCCCCCTCACCCGGCATGCCCGGCTCGTCCCATCCCATCTCGGGGAACATCGACGCGAGGTTCGCGCCCAGGCGGTCCACCTCGAACGCGAGGTCCAGGTCCTGCATCACATGCTCGGCGAGCGCCTGGAGCTCGGCGCGCTGGTCGGGCGTGAGCGAGGCCATCAGCCGCGACATCGCAGCCATCCGGCGCGCCATGTTCTCGAGCAGTTCCTCGAGCGTCCGCGGCTGGTCGGGGAACAGGTCGCCGTAGCGCCGCATGAAGTCCTCGAAGTCGTACGGCTCGCCGCGGTCACGCCGCTCGATCATGTCGTTCAGCTCGGCGAGCATGTCGCGGAACCGCGCGAGCTCTTGCGGGGAGACGCTCCGGAGACCCTCGGCCATCGATCGGAAGTAGGCGCCCATCACCTGCTCGCGCAGGTGCTCCATCAGCGCGTCGAACATCTGCTGTGCCTGCGGGTCGGCGAAACGGTAGTCCTGGAGCTCGCGGATCGCGCCGGGAGCGTCCGGTGGCAGCGCGTCGAGGAAGGCCTCCCGCATCCGCGCGTCGTCCTCGGCGCGGAACGCCAGGGTGGAGCGCTCGCGCTCGAGGATCTCGTCCAGGCGCTCGCGGACCTCCTCGAGCGGACCCGACAGGTTCAACGCCTCCTGCTCGCGATCGCGCGCCGCGCGCAAACGGGCCCGGAGCGCATCCAGGCCCGAGAACCGCCCGCGCATCCCTCGCTGCAGCAAGCGGTCGATCGCCTCGCGGGCGTCGACGCCCGAGAGCACGTCGTCCGAGAGCTCCTCGAGCAGGTCGACGGCCGGCAGGTCCGGGCCGAAGGGGTCCTGCGAGTCGTCCCAGCGCGAGTACCGGATCCGCATGTCGGACCAGCGTACGCCGGGTCGCGCGAAGCAAGGGTCAGTCCCGCTCGTCCGGTCGCGGACCCGACGGGCTCCGCAGGATCGTCCCGAGCGCCCCGGCGGCCCGCCTTGCGGTGCTCGGGTCGAGCGAGCGCCGGCGCCCGGCGATCTCGGCTGCCAGATCCTGCAGGCGGACGACGCGCACCTCGCGGATCGTCCGCGAGGACCCCGCCATCGCCCTGGTGAGGCACAGCACCGGCTGCACGTCCGCGAAGGTCGAGACCTCGAGCAGCCGCCCGTGCAGGCGCCGCGCACCGCGGACGACCTCGCGGAAGCCGGGCACCTCGACGCCCTCGATCCGCAGCCCGTCGCCGCTCGGCTCTGCGAAGCCCTCGAGGGCGACGATCGCGAGGGCGAACGCGCCGGTCGTGCCGAGCACCGCGTAGTCGACATCGGGGTCGTCGAGCCGCACCGCCCAGAAGGACCACGGGTCGAGCGCGCCCAGCGACGAGCGGAGCAGGCGATGATCCTCCTCCGCCGGCGCCGGCCGCCCCGCGCGACGGAACAGCGGCATGTCCCGTGTCCTACCCGATGCCGAGGCCGGTCATCAAGGCTCGCGACGTCAGCCCGAAGCAGATGAACGAGACCCAGGCGAACGGGACCCAGGGCCGGACCGGCCGATCGATGCCGATGAGCCGGGCGTTCCCGGCGCGGGCGACGATGTGCGCGAAGACGAAGAGCAGGATCGGCAGCAGCCCGTACACGTAGTGGAGGACCTCGCCGAGGGCCCCGGGGGTCGTCATCCGCCGCCCCATCAGCAGCAACACGATCCCGAGGATCGCCTGGGCCCCGGCGACCACCTGCGCGACGGTGAGCCACAGCCAGTAGCGCTCGCCGGGTCCGCGCTTCGCGATCCACGCAACCAGGCCCCACAGCCAGCCGAGCGCGAAGACGCCGACCACGATGAAGCCGATGACCTGGTGGATCGCGGACATGGCCGGAATCCTATCGACGCCGGCCGCGACTAGGATGGCCCGCGTGCATACCGCGAAGGCGGGGGCGCTCGTCCTCGTGCTGCTCTGCTCGTGCGTGCCGAGCGACGACCCGCGCGTCGATCGGCCCGGTGCGGTCCCCCGGCCGCCGAGCGTCCTCGTGATCCTCACCGACGATCAGCGCTGGGACACGATGTCGGAGATGCCGATCGTGCAGGCGCAGATCGCCGCCCCCGGCATCCGCTTTACCCGCGCCTACGTCACGAACCCGAGTTGCTGTCCCAGCCGGGTCTCGCTGCTCACCGGCGGTTACTCGCACACCACCGGCGTATGGGCCAACACCGGTCCCCACGGCGGGTTCGCGTCGTTCGACGACGCGGACACCATCGCGACGTGGCTCGACGACGCCGGGTACAGGACGGGGTTGTTCGGCAAGTACCTCAACGGGTACGACCCCCGATCGAACTACGTCCCGCCGGGCTGGGACTCGTGGCTCGCCGGCGCCGGGGAGTACTACTTCGACTACACGCTGCTCGACGCCACCGACGGCCAGGGGAAGGTCGTCACGTTCGGCGACGACCCGTCGGACTACTCGGCGCGGGTCCTCACGCGGCGGGCGCAGACGTTCCTGTCGTCGACCCCCGCCGACACCCCGTTCTTCACGATCGTCGCGTACCACGCGCCGCATCCGCCGGCGACGCCGGACCCACGGGACGACGATGCCTCCGTCCACGTTGCGGCGCTTCGGCCACCGAGCTTCGACGAGCGCGACGTCTCGGACAAGCCCGGGTACGTTCGCAGACTGGACCGGCTGGACCGGGCCGACGAGCGCGCCCTGGACGCGTTCCGTCGGGATCAGCTCCGATCGCTCCTGGCGGTCGATCGGGGGATCGGCCGGTTGCTCTCGACGTTGCGGGCCCTCGGGCGGCTCGAGGACACGATGGTGGTCTTCACCTCGGACAACGGCGACCAGTGGGGAGAGCATCGCTGGATCGGCAAGGGCGTCCCGTACGAGGAGTCGATCCGGGTCCCGCTCGCTGTCCGGTTCGATACCCTCGTCGCCGACCCCGGCGCGCGGAGCCGGGCGTTCGCGCTCGGCATCGACCTCGCACCGACGATCGCGGAGGTCACGGGGGTCGGAGCCCCGCCGGTGGACGGCAGGAGCCTCGTCCCACTCCTGCGCGACCCGGACCTGCCGCTCCGCGACGACTTCGTCGTCGAGCACGCCGCGGAGGCTGCCACCCGTCCGAGCTTCTGCGAGCTGCGGTCGGGCCAGTGGGCCTTCATCCGGACGTACGCCGCCGACGGTGTCTCCGACGTCGAGCTGTACGACCTGGCCAGCGATCCGTTCCAGCTCCGGAACCGGGCCGACGACCCCTCCCTTGCCAAGACCCGCACGATGCTGGAGGCCGTGGCCGACGACCGCTGCGTGCCGCCACCGGCAGGTTAGTCTTCGCTCGCCCCCTGGTACCTCGACACGCCGGGGCGCCCGACCACCTGCTTGTTCAGCCGACGGGACAGGTGCGAGCCCTCGAGGGCGAACTCGAGCGCGCTGGCGGCGACGCCGGGAGACTCCTCCTCCACGCCGAGCCGCTCGAGCAGCTTCGCGAGCCCCGGCAGCTGGCCGATCCGCGCGAGCAGCTCCGAGGCGGGGGTGAGGTCGGACGTCTCGACCGCGAACCCCTCGTCGGCGAAGCGCGAGAGCAGGGGCCCGAAGTCGTAGCCGGAGAGCCTGCGACGGAAGACCTCGAGCTCAGCCGTCTTCAGCGCGCGGGCGAGGATCTCCTCCTCCCGTCCCTCCTCGATCGTGTCGAACTCGACGCGTCCGAGGCTCGACTCCAGCACGGCGGGCAGGTCGCAGATCCGCGGGACGGCCTCGGGCTCGCCGGTCCTCGCGGCCCGGCGGACCGCCGCGGCCTGGAGCACCTCGAGGTTCCCGATCGAGTACCGCACACTCACGCCGCTGCGGTGGTTCACGTGCGGCGAGCGCCGGAGCTCCGCCGTGAGCGCCGCGAGGATCTCCTTCATGTACACCGGGACCCGGACCGGGACGGCGGCGGCCGACGGCCGCGCCTCCTGGTCCATGATCCGGATCTCCTCGCCGATCGTCTCCGGGTAGTGCGTGCGGACCTGCGTGCCGAACCGATCCTTCAGGGGGCTCACGATCCGTCCGCGATGCGTGTAGTCGTCGGGGTTCGCGGTCGCGACCAGCAGGAGGTCCAGTGGCAGCCGCACGCGGTAGCCGCGGATCTGCACGTCGCGCTCCTCGAGGATGTTGAACAGGGCGACCTGGATCCGCTCGGGCAGATCGGGGAGCTCGTTGATCGCGACGATCCCACGGTTCGTGCGGGGGATCATCCCGTAATGGATCGTGAGCTCGTCGGCCAGGTACCGTCCCTCGGCGACGCGGATCGGGTCGACGTCGCCGATCAGATCGGCGACCGACGTGTCGGGCGTGGCGAGCTTCTCGGCGTACCGGTCCTCGCGGCCGATCCAGTGGACCGCTACCGCGTCGCCCTCGTCGGCGACGAGATGCCGGCACCTGGCGCAGATCGGTCGGTACGGATGGTCGTTCACCTCGCACCCGGCGATCGCCGGGGCCTCAGCGTCGAGCAGGTCCACGATCCGGCGGATCAAGCGCGTCTTCGCCTGCCCGCGCTCGCCGAGCAGGATCAGGTCGTGGCCGGCGAGGATCCCACGCTCGAGCGCCGGCAGGACCGAGTCCGAGAACCCCACGATGCTCGGGAACAGGTCGTCGCCGCGCTCGAGGCGCCCGAGCAGGTTGGCGCGGAGCTCCTCTTTCACGGTCCGATCCCGGTACCCGGACGCCCGGAGCTCGGCGATGGTCGTCGGGTGACCCATGGCGACCAGGGTAGCGACTCGGGCGGATATGGTGGTCAGCCGGTCTCGGGGAGGCTACCGGCGTACCGGCGCTCGGCGACCCGACGGCCGACCTCGGCGGCCCCGACGAGTAGGACCGAGGCGATCAGCACGATCGAGGAGACCGCGACGAGCTGCGGCAGCAGGCTGGGCACGCGCAGCTGCGCGAACAGGTAGACCGGCCACGTCGGCTGCGTGCCGGCGAGGAACGACGCGATCGCGTACTCGTCGAACGACAGCGTGAACGCGATGAGGAACGACGAGACGATCGCCGGGAGCAGGAGCGGCAGCGTGACGCGCCGGAAGGTCTCCCACGGGCCCGCGCCCAGATCGCGGGCCGCCTCGTCCAGCGACAAGCTGAGCCGCTCGAGCAGCGGCATGATCGTGAGGATCGCGTACGGCAGGGATACGACGACGTGCCCGATCACCACCGAATGCAGTCCGAGGCCGATGTAGACGCCCATCGTGTCGGTCAGGAACTTGTCGAGCGCCGTGAACAGCACGAGCAGCGAGATCCCGAACACCAGGTACGGCACGACGAGCGGCGAGAAGACCAGCGCCGAGACGGCGGACTTCATGACGAACCGCCGGCGCACCAGCGCGAACGCGGCGAGGATGCCGAGCGCCACCGCGATCACGCTCGAGACCGTAGCCACGAGCAGGCTGCGCTCGAGCGACCCGAGCAGGGTGGGATTCGTCAGGGCATCCCCGTACCAGTGCGTCGTGAAGCCCTGCAGCGGGAAGGACACGTCCCCGTCGTTGAACGAGAACAGGGCCAGGATCCCGATCGGCAGGTACAGGAACAGCACGAGCCCGGCGAAGAACAGGATGAGCAGGCCGCGAGCGCGTCCGGAGGCCGCGATATCGCTCATCCGGCCACGTTCCGAACCTGGATCCACCGGCCGAACAGCACCATGAGCCCAGCTACGACGAGCAACAGGAACAGCGCCAGCACGGAGCCAGACTGCCAGTCCAGCCCCTCGGTGAACAGATCGTTGATCGCGTTCCCGTACATGTAGCCCTCGGTCCCGCCGACAAGCTGCGGCGTCACGAACTCGCCGATCGTCGGGACGAAGACGAAGACGAACGCGGCCATGATGCCCGGGACGCTGAGCGGGAGCGTCACGCGCACGAACGTCCGCCAGCGGCTCGAGCCGAGGTCGCTCGCGGCCTCGAGCAGGCTGCGGTCGAGGTTGTCCAGGCTCACGAAGATCGGCAGCGCCACGAACGGCACCCAGACGTACGCGAGCACCAACATCACCGTGAACCGGCTGTAGAGGAGCCACGGGACCGGGTCGTCCGGTGCCCGCAGGTTCAGCCAGAACAGCAACGTGTTCACGACGCCCTGATCGCCGAGGATCACCTTCCAGGCCAGCACGCGGAGCAGGAAGCTGGTCAGGAACGGGGCGATGATCACGAGCAGCAGTACGTACTTGCGCTTTCGGACGCACAGGGCGAGGAAGTACCCGACCGGATAGGCGAGCAGGACCACCACGACCGAGACGGCGAGCGACATCAGCACCGACTTCCAGAAGAGGTCGAGGTAGATCGAGCCACCCGTCAGGAACCGCTGCCAGTCCGCCAGCGAGACGCTGCCGTCCGTCGGGAAGATGCGAACGGCCCCCACGCTGTACGCCGCGACGAACCCGACCGGGACGACGAAGAACAGGAGCAACCAGACGAGCGGCGCCGACAGGAGCCCGACGGTGGCGCGCCGGTCCGAGCGGCGCCCGACGCGCACGGCGTCCGCTCGGGCGTCGACGGTGCTCATGGGTTACGCCCGACCCGGATGGCTCAGGATGCCTTGACCTCGCTCCAGTACTCGCTGTAGACGTCGCGCCGCTCGATCGGCCGCTCGGCGTGCGTGCGAGGCTCGTCGAGGATGGTCGGATCACCGAGGCCGAATGCCTCGACGATGTCCTTCGAGATGAGAGATAGGTCGACCGCCGTGTTCGTGTGCCCGTACGCGTAGTAATTCAAAAGGAACTCGGCGGCCTTCGTGCTGGTCCACGAGTCCGCGTACGCGTGGGCGTGGTAGTAGTTCTCGCTGTCCGCGAACAGCCCGAAGCCGCAGTACCAGGACGTCCGCCCCTCCTTCGGCTCCGAGTACACGACGTCGAAGCCCGCGCCCTTCGCGTACACCCACGCGTCGGGCCACGCGTACCCGATCCAGACCTCCTCCTGCTTGAAGGCCCGGAACAGGTCGATGGACTGGCCCCAGAAGAAGCTCACGAGGCCCTTCTTGGAGATCAGGAAGTCCCGCATCTGCCCGAGCTCGTCGTCGGTCATCGCCCACGGGTCCGCGATCCCGTGGTAATAGGCGGCGACCACGAGCATGTTCAGGCTGTCCCACCACGAGATCTTGCCCTCGTAGCGGTCGTCCCACAGCAGACCCCACGAGACCTCCTGCGGCTCGACGACGTCCGCGCGGTACATCGGCGCCGCGAACCCCCAGTCCGCGACGACGAAGTACTGCTGGCCGTCGATGTTCCCGGAGGCCTGGAGGGTCGGGTTCAGGGACGAGAAGTTCTGGAGCAGCGACGTGTCCCAGGGCTGCAGGACGTCCAGCGCCACCCAGTCCTCGAACCGGTAGGCGCAGGGGTGCGCGATATCGTATCGAGCTCCCGCGGCGACCTTCGCGTAGCCGGAGTCGTCGTCCTCGAACAGGATGAAGGTCGGAGTGTCGCCGGTGGCGGTCTCGTACTCCTTCCAGAGGTATTGCCGCTCCTCCTTCGGGTAGTACGCGCCGTCGCCGTAGCCACCCCAGTCGTAGACCTGGAGCCCGCCAGGTTCCGACTCGAGCGGCGGCCGTGCCGACGGCGACGCGCCGGTCGCCGCGGCGGTCCCCCCGCCGGTGTCCGCCTTCTTGCACGCGGCGAGCAGCCCCGAGGCCGCCAGCACCGCCGACATGCCCAGGAACCCCCGCCGGTCCAGTCGCAGCCCGAACGTCTTCTCGTCGGGTATGCGCGCGCCGTCCCCCATCAGCCCTCCTCCTTACGTCCCCCACCAGGGTCGGCGTATTATGCGCCCCCGACCGCGGGAGGGGAATGCCTGTTCGTACATCCACGAAGCGTCGACCCGGACGGCTCGTCGCCATGATCTGCGTCGGTGTGCTCCTCGCGGCGTGCGGGCGCGAGGCGGTCCCCGGCGCGGCCCTGCCCCTCCAGATCGAGCGGTTCCGATCCGCCTCCCTGACCGAGCTCGACGCGGAAGACGTGGCGGCCGAGGCGGTCGACCGAACGGGGCTCGCGGACGTGCTGGACGCCGCGGGCTTCGAGTCGGCTATCCGGCGATCCTACTCGGGCATCGGGCCCGGGATCCGCCGCGTCGAGGTGCTCCTCCTGCGCTTCGACTCCGGGTCCGGCGCCGCCCGGTACCTCGAGTGGCAGCGGAGCCACGTGAGCGACATCATCGGCAACGCCTCGGTCGCTCCCCAGCACGAGCTGGTCGGCATCCCGGTCTATGTCCACCTCCCCGACGGCTGTTGCCCGAAGGAGCAGGTGGTGGCGCTCGCCGCCTGGCGGGACGGTCCGTACGTCGCCCGGGCGCTCGTCGCGGGGGCGGATGCGGATGGCCCCCAGACCCTCGAGCTGCTCGCCGCGCTCCGGAGGGGGATCTCGACCGATGCTTGAGGCCTTCGAGACGCTCGCGACCGGCCTCGACCATCCCGAGGGCATCGCGCTCGGCCCGGACGGAGCGCTCTACGCCGGCGGGGAGGCGGGCCAGATCTACCGGATCGGCCTCGATGGGTCCGTGGAGGAGGTCGCGTCGACAGAGGGGTTCATCTACGGCGTGACGTTGGACGGACGCGGGACCGTCTACGCGTGCGACTTCGGGAACGCCTCCGTGATGCGCGTGTCCACCGACGGCCAGGTTTCGACATGGTCCGCCGGGACGCCCGAACGCCCCATGCGCGTCCCCAACTTCGCCGCGTTCGACGACGCCGGGAACCTCTACGTGACCGACTCGGGCGAGTGGGGGTCAGACGACGGGCTC
>DASTHN010000119.1:0-25870 GCA_035718185.1 Actinomycetota bacterium | reverse complement strand
ATCGCCTGTCGAAGCGCAACTACGACCGGGTCCTCGAGCGCGTCCGCGGCCGCACCGACCTGCTCGTCGAGCCGCAAGGCTCCGGCCCGGTGGAGGCGGGACCGGGCTAGAGATCGCTGCGCGGCAGGGCGCCGGGGGGCGGGGGCGGCGTGACGATGATGTCGGGCCCGTCGCGCCGCTCCGACGGCCTGGGGGCGCCGTTGCCGCGCTCGCGCCGGAGCGCGTCGATATCCGGGACCGGCTTCGCGCCCTCGAAGTACTCGCGCAGGTCCTTGCCGTCGATGACCTCGGTCACCATCAGCAGCCCGGCCATCGTGTCCAGGAACGCCCGATGCTCGTTCAGCACGACGGTCGCGCGACGGTGCGCCTCGTTCACGAGCCGGGCGACCTCGGCGTCGATCCGCTCGGACAGCGCCTCCGAGATCTCGGGGCGGGCGCCCGGGTACCACATGGCCGCCGCGCTCAAGCCGTCCTGCCCGAACGAGAGCGGGCCGATCTCGTCGCTCATGCCGTACTCGGTCACCATCGCGCGCGCGATCTCGGTGGCGCGCTGGAGGTCGTTCTGGGCGCCGGTCGAGATCTGCTCGAAGCAGATCTCCTCGGCCGTGCGCCCGCCGAGCAGGACGGCGAGCCGATCCTGGAGCTCGGGCTCGGTGAGGAGGTAACGGTCCTCGAGCGGTCGCTGCATCGTCATCCCGAGGGCGGCCGCCCCGCGCGGGATGATCGAGACCCGGTGTACCGGGTCCGCGGTGGGCGCGGTAAGCGCGACGAGCGCGTGACCCATCTCGTGCTTCGCGACGATCTCGCGTTCCTTCTCCGACATCACGCGGCTCTTGCGCTCGAGCCCGGCCACGCCGCGGTCGATCGCCTCCTCGAGCTCGATCATGGTCACGGAGTTCTTCTCCTTGCGCGCGGCGAGCAGCGCGGCCTCGTTCACGATGTTCGCGAGGTCCGCGCCAGTGAAGCCGGGTGTCCGGGCGGCCAGCACGCGAAGGTCGACGGCCGGGTCGAGGGCGACGCCGCGAACGTGCACCTTCAGGATGTCCTCGCGACCCTTGAGATCCGCGCGGTCGACGACGACCTGCCGGTCGAACCGTCCCGGTCGCACCAGCGCCTGGTCGAGCACGTCGGGCCGGTTCGTCGCCGCCATGATGATGACGCCCTTGCTCGAGTCGAAGCCGTCCATCTCGACGAGGAGCTGGTTCAGGGTCTGCTCGCGCTCGTCGTGGGCGCCGAACCCCGCGCCCATCGCCCCCGCGCGGCCCTTGCCGATCGTGTCGATCTCGTCGAGGAAGACCAGAGCCGGCGCCTTCTCCTTCGCCTGCTGGAACAGCTCGCGGACACGCGCGGCGCCGAGGCCGACGAACATCTCGACGAACTCCGAGCCGGACATGAAGAAGAAGGGCACGTTCGCCTCGCCGGCCACCGCGCGGGCGAGCAGCGTCTTCCCACAGCCCGGCGGGCCGAGCAGCAGCACGCCCTTCGGGATCCGGCCGCCGAGCCGCTGGTACTTCTTCGGGTTCTTCAGGAAGTCGACGATCTCCTTGAGCTCGTCACGGGCCTCGTCGACCCCGGCGACGTCGGCGAACGTCGTCTTCATCTCCTTGCGGTCGTAGATCCGGACCTTGTTCTTGCCGAGGTTCAGCGCGCCCGCGGCCCCGGCCCCGCTCATCCGGCGGATCAGGAAGAACCACAGGGCGCCGAACAGGAGCAGCGGGATGCCCCAGCCGATCAGGAAGCTCTGGAAGCCGCTCGGCTGTACGCCGGTGTAGGCGACCCCGGACTCGTCCAGGAGGTCCGTGAGCTTGGTCGTCCCCTGGTCGGTCGGTGGGATCGTGGTCGTGAATTGGACCTCGCTCCCGTCCTCGTCGTAGGCGCCGGAGACCGAGGTCGCGGAGACCTTCAGCGTGCCGGTGATCTTCCCGTCCTCGACCTTCTGGAGGAAGTCGGAGTAGTCCAGGCCGCTCGGCCGCGGCGAGGCGACCAGGTTGAAGAGCACCAGGATCAGCAGGAACGCGACGATCCAGAGCCACGGAGACGTGCGCACGCGCCGCCCGCTCGGGTCGCCCGAGGGGCCGAGGTCGAAACCGCCGAAGCGGCCGCGGCGGTCGTTGTCGTTCGCCATCGCTGCAACCCATCTTCGCACCTGCCTCGAACATGTGACAGGACGAGGGCGCCCAGGGGCGGGGTAGGCTGGTCGGAACGTGGGATCGAGGGAGGCGGGTCGTGCCTGGCGGGGACCGGACGATGGGGTCCGCGAGCGCCGCATCGGCGGCTGAGGACCCCGCCCTCCGCGAGCGGTTCGAGCGCGACGTGCTGCCGCTCCTGCCGCACCTGTACTCGGCCGCCCTGCGACTGACCAGGAACCCGACCGACGCCGAGGACCTGGTCCAGGAGGCCTACCTGCGGGCCTTCCGCGGGTTCGCCGGGTTCGAGGAGGGCACCAACCTGCGGGCGTGGATGTACCGGATCCTCACGAACACGTTCATCAACTCGTACCGGAAGAAGCAGCGCGAGCCCGTCACCGTCCAGGACGACGAGATCGAGGACTGGTACCTGTACGATCGGCTCGGCGCCTCGGGCGTCGAGGCCTCCGCCGAGGCCGAGGTGCTCGACCGCCTGCCCGACGAGGAGGTGCAGCGGGCGCTCGAGGCCCTGCCCGAGGGGTTCCGGATGGCGGTGCTGCTCGCCGACATCGAGGGGTTCTCGTACAAGGAGATCGCCGAGATCCTCGACATCCCGATCGGGACCGTCATGTCGCGGCTCCATCGGGGAAGGAAAGCGCTGCAGAAGGCGTTGTGGGAGACGATGCGGGAGCGTGGTCTCGTTGCAGGATGATTGCCGCAAGGTGCTCGAGCAGGTCGAGCTCTACCTGGACGGAGAGCTCGGCGCGGTCGAGCGCGTGCAGGTGCACCTCCACCTGGAGCGGTGCGGGCCGTGCACCGACCACTCCGAGTTCCAACGACGGCTGAAGGAGCTCCTGCGCTCGAAGTGCGGGTGCGACGAGGTGCCGGCCGAGCTCCTGGAGCGGATCCGCGGGACGTACGCCTCGCCCGGCCCGTAGCCATCGCCTCGCACGGCTCGCGGGAACCGGCGGTATCCTTCGCGGCACCGTTCCCCACCCATGGTGCCCACGGAGGAAGGAGGCGACGTGGCCACGGTTGCCCACGATGACGTGATCCCGCAGCTGGCGGACCATCTCCGGCCGATCTTCGAGTCCAGCCCGGACGGGGTCTACGTCTGGCTCGACGAGACGCACTGGACGTGCAACGAGAACCTGGCCGGGCTGTTCGGGTACACCGTGGACGAGCTCGAGAACACGCCCCAGCTGCTCCAGCGGCTGGTGCACGAGGACGACCAGGGCAGCATGTCGTGGAACTACTGGAACCGCGTCCAGACGAAGTCGTTCCCGGTGACCTACCGCTTCACGGGCGTCCGCAAGGACGGCTCGACCTTCCCCGCCGAGACGGAGATGATCCCCCTCTCCTACGGCGGGCACGTCGTCGCGTACCACTTCGTGCGGCAGGTCGGAGGCCGATGACCGATGGATGAGCTCGGGACGATGCTGGGCGTCTGGGCCCATCCCGACGACGAGACGTACCTGGCGGCCGGCCTGATGGCCCGCGCGGTCCGGGGCGGCTCCCGGGTGGTCTGCATCACGGCCACGCGGGGCGAGGGCGGCTCGATGGACGAGGAGGTGTGGCCGCCCGAGACCATGGGCGAGGTCCGCACCGTCGAGATGGAGCGCTCGATGCAGATCCTCGGCGTGACCGAGCACCACTGGCTGGACCTGCCCGACATCGACATGGACACGCCGCTGCCGGAGGAGGGGTATGAGAAGGTCCGCGCGCTCGTCGCCGAGGTCCGGCCCGACACGATCCTCACCTTCGGCCCCGACGGGATGACCGGGCACCTGGCGCACATGTCGGTCAGCGCGTGGGCGACCGGGGCGCTCGACGAGGCCGGCAAGCCCGGCTCCCGGGTGCTGTACGCGACCGCGACCCCCGACTGGGTCGAGGAGTTCCTGCCGGTCTGGGAGCCGTTCGATGTCTTCCGGCCGGGGACGCCGCCCGTCACGCCGCACGATCAGCTGGCCATCGACTTCACGCTGCCGCCGGACCTCTTGCAGGTGAAGGTGGACGCCATCCTGGCGCACCAGAGCCAGGTCCAGGCGATCTTCGAGGCGGTCGGCGAGGATGTGTGGTGGCGGCAGATGGCGTTCGAGGGGTTCCGCGTCGGCGCCGTGAAGGAGGCCTGAGGTGACCGAGCGGCCCGAGCCCGTCCGCGATCTGGACTGGGACCCGAAGCGCGCCCGCGCCTTCGCCGATGGCGCGGCCGACGTGTGGACCGAGCTGCTGGAGCGTCTGCCGGACCTGCCCGTGCGCCGAGGATGGACGGCCGAGGAGGTCCGAGAGGCCGTCGCGATCCCCGTCCCGGACGAGCCGATGCCGGACGCCGAGCTCCTCGCGTACCTGCGCGAGGTCGTGTTCGAGTGGTCGGCGTACCTCGGGCATCCGCGGTTCCTCGCCTACATCTCGGGCGCCGGGACGGTCCCCGGCGCCGTGGCCGACCTGCTCGCGGCGGGCGTGAACATGAACGCCGGGGGGTGGCAGCTCGCGCCCTCGGCGACCGAGATCGAGCTCGCCCTCACGGGCTTCTTCGCGCGCGAGATGTTCGGCATGCCCGAGGGCGCGGGGGGCCTCATCGTCTCGGGCGGCGCGATGGCGAACTTCGTCGGCCTGAAGGCGGCGCGGGACCATCGCGCGGGATGGGACGTGCGCAACGATGGCATCCTCGCCGGCCCGCAGCTCGGCCTGTACCTGTCCACCGAGACCCACGTCGTGAGCGACCGCGCCGCCGACATGCTCGGCATCGGCTGGGGCCACGTGCGGCACATCGCGGTCGATGACGACTTCCGGATGCGGGTGGACGAGCTCCGCGCGCAGATCGCCCGCGATCGCCGGGACGGGATCCGGCCGTTCGCGGTGGTCGGCTCGGCCGGCACGGTCTCGACCGGCGCGATCGACCCGCTCGAGGCGCTCGCCGACGTCTGCGCCGACGAGGGGCTGTGGTTCCACGTCGACGGCGCGTACGGCGGGCCGGCGACGCTGGCCGAGGACCTGCTCCCGGGGTTCGCCGGGATCGAGCGGGCGGACTCGATCGCGTTCGACCCGCACAAGTGGCTCTACACACCGCACTCCGGCGCGTGCGTGCTGCTCCGTGACTTCTCGCTGCTCAAGGGGTCGTTCGACGCCGATCCCTCGTACGTCCACCAGGACAAGGAGGTCACGCACGCCGGCCTGGACCTCGGCCGGTACGGGCCACAGTTCAGCCGGAGCTTCTGGGCGCTGAAGGTCTGGGTGTCGCTCCTCGCGCACGGACGGCGCGCGTACGGTCGCCGGATCTCGCACGACGCCGAGCTGGCACGGTACCTCTCGGCTCGGGTGCAGGAGCATCCGGCGTTCGAGCTGGCCTGCCCGGTGACGCTGTCGATCTGCTGCTTCCGCTACGTCCCGCCCGACCTGCCCGAGGGGTCCGGCCGAGAGGGGTACCTCAGCCTGCTGAACGAGCGCCTGATGGCGCGGATGCAGATGGACGGACGCGTGTTCCTGTCCAACGCGGTGCTCGGCGAACGGTTCGTGCTCCGTGTGTGCATCGTGAACTTCCGGACGGAGGCCGAGGATATGGAGGCCGTACTCGAGGTCGCCGAGGAGCTCGGCGCGAAGCTCGACGCCGAGCTGCGACCGGAGGCGCTGCGATGAGCCGCGCGTTCGCGTTCCTGGGCGCAGGGGAGTTCGAGCCGTGGTCGGAGGTCGTGGACCGCTGGGTGCTCGAGCGCGCCGACGGCGACGGGCGGGTGCTGATCCTCCCGACCGCGTCGGCACCCGAGGGGGACGACGTGTTCGAGGGCTGGGCCGGCAAGGGGCTCGAGCACTACGGGAGCCTGGGGATCCCCGCCGAGGTCCTGCCGATCAAGAACCGCGAGGACGCCGAGCGCGAGGACCTCGCCCAGCGGGTGCGTGAGGCGTCGGTCGTGTACTTCTCGGGCGGGAACCCGTACCACCTCGCCAGCGTGCTCCGCGGCTCGGCGTTCTGCCGCGAGATGCTCGACCGGCTCGACGACGGCCTCGGCTACATCGGGTGCAGCGCCGGCGTCGCATGCCTGACCGAGGTCACCTACGACACCGCCACCGATCTGCTGTCGCAGGAGGTGTGGAAGCCGGGGCTCTCGTACGTCCGCGGGCTGCTGTTCGCGCCGCACTGGGACACGGTCGAGCGCTGGTTCCCCGGCGCCCAGGCGTTCATCGCCGGCTCCCTGCGGCCAGGGCAGACGCTCGTCGCGATCGACGAGGAGACGGCGATGGCCGGCGACGGGGTGGCGTGGAGCGTGCTCGGGCGCTCGGGCGTGCACCTGTTGCGGGACGGGCGGTGGACCGACCTGCACGAGGGCCAGGACTTGACGCTGCCGCTCGAGCTCGACCGGCCCGGATCGGGCTGAACCCATCGTGCCCGCCACGTCGCTCACGCGCGAGAGCCCGATCGGGGAGCGAGCGCCGCAGATCGTGCGGATCCTCACGAAGTCGTACCCCGAGGCGAGGGTCGCGCTGGACTTCTCGACGCCGCTCGAGATGCTCGTCGCCACGATCCTGTCGGCGCAGTGCACCGACGAGAAGGTGAACGAGGTCACCGCGACGTTGTTCCGGAAGTACGGGACGGCCGAGGACTACCTGAAGGTGCCCGAGGACGAGCTGAAGCGCGACATCAAGCCGACCGGGTTCTTCAACCAGAAGGCGGCCTCGATCCGCGCCGCATGCCAGCGGATCGTGGAGGTCTACGACGGCCAGGTCCCCGACACGATGGAGGAGCTGATCACGCTGCGCGGCGTCGCGCGCAAGACGGCGAACATCGTGCTCGGCAACGCGTATGGGAAGGTCGAGGGCATCGCCGTCGACACGCACGTGAAGCGTCTGGCGAACCGGCTCGGGTTCAGCGAACGGTCCGACCCGGACAAGATCGAGCAGGACCTGATGCGCGTGATCCCGAGGAAGCACTGGTTCGGCTTCACGTACGTCCTGATCGACCACGGCCGGGCGATCTGTGTCGCCCGACGGCCGCGGTGCGAGGAGTGCCCGGTCAACCGCCTGTGTCCGGCGAGCCTCGTCTGAGTCGCCGTCGGTAGACTCGCCGTCAGTGTCGATCCGCCCGTTCTCGCCGGACGAGTTCCCCACGATCGTCGCCCACCGGGGCGCGTCCGCCACCCATCCGGAGAACACGCTGCCGGCGTTCGAGGCCGCCGTCTCGCTCGGCGCCGGGGTGGTCGAGCTCGACGCCCGACTCACGTCCGACGGCGTCGCCGTCGTCCTCCACGACCCCGACGTCTCCCGTACGACGGACGGGGAGGGGGCCGTCCACGAGATGACGGCCGAGCAGGTCGCCGCGCTCGGCGCCGGCACCACCGAGGTCCCCGCCGGCGTCCCGACGCTCCGGGAGGCGCTGCGGACGCTCTCGGGCAGGGCGGCCGTCGCGATCGAGATCAAGAACCTCCCCGGCGAGCCGGCGTATGAGCCCGGGCACGAGTCGATCGTGCGCGCGGTGATCGAGGACCTGGAGGCGACGGACTTCGACGGGCCCGTGTTGGTCGTGTCGTTCAACCCGCACTCGATCGAGGCGGCGAAGGCGCTCGCTCCCCAGCTCGCGACCGGGTTCCTCACGACCCAGATCGTGGACCAGCGCGAGGCCCTCGCGTACGCGACGGGGTCGGGGCACGACGTCCTGCTGCCCGGGAGCCGCTCGCTGATCCCGCTCGGCGGGGCGTTCGTGGCGGAGGCGCACGAGGTCGGCGTTCGGGTGGGCACGTGGACGATCGACGATGCCGCGACGGTGCGGATGCTGCTGGGGTGGGGCGTCGATGCGATCGCCTCGAACGACCCGGCCATGGCCGTCGCCGAGCTCGCGGTCTTCTCGGAGTAGCCGCGGTGTTCCGCCGCAAGCGCCTGCCCGCCGGACTCGAGCAGGCGTACGCCGCGTTCCGTGCGGCGGCGGAGCCGCTCGAACGCGGCAAGGCGGCCCTGACCGAGTCGGTCCCCGGTACCCGCCTGCCCGGACGGCCCCTCGCCGAGACGATCCTGGAGTTCGAGGAGGGGCTGCACGGAGCCGAGACCGGGATGGCGTCCTGGCGCGTGGCGGAGGTCGAGGAGCAGTGGCGGGCCTGCGACGAGGCGGTCCGGGCGTGCCTCCAGGCGTCCGAGCGCCTGCGCCTGGAAGCCGACATGCCGGTCGGGTTCGAGGCGCTCATCGGGACGATCGGGGACCTCATGGCGCCGCTCGAGGCCTTCGGGGACGCCGAGCGGCGCTTCCGCGCGCTCCGCGCCTGACGACGACCCCAGGCGGTCCGAGGCCTCGGTAGCATCCGAGCGTGGCCCGGCGAACCGACCCGCTCGAGGCGATCCGCGACGAGGTCGTCGTCTGCCGGGCCTGCCCGCGGCTCGTCGAGTGGCGGGAGCGGATCGCGAGGGACAAGGTCGCCCGGTTCGCCCACCAGGAGTACTGGGGTCGCCCCGTGCCGGGGTTCGGTGACGCTCGGGCGCGGGTGCTGGTGCTCGGGTTGGCGCCCGCAGCGCACGGGGGCAACCGGACCGGGAGGATCTTCACCGGGGATCGCTCGGGGGACTTCCTGTTCGCGTCGATGCATCGCACCGGGTTCGCGAACCAGCCGACGTCGGTCGCCCGCGACGACGGGCTCGAGCTGCGCGACGCCTACATCGCCGCGGCGAACCGCTGCGCGCCGCCACGGAACCGGCCGACGCCCGCCGAGCGGGACCGCTGCCTCCCGTTCCTCGAGCGCGAGATCGTGGCGCTCCAGGACCTCCAGGTGGTCGTGGCGCTCGGCGCGTTCGCGTGGGACGGTGCGCTCCGCGCGCTCGCGGCGCTCGGGCACGCCGAGCGGCCCCGTCCCACCTTCGGCCACGCCGCCGAGGCCGGGGTCGGTCCGCTCACCCTCCTCGGCTGCTTCCACCCGAGCCAGCAGAACACCTTCACCGGCAGGCTCACTCCCCAGATGCTCGACGCGGTGCTCGAGCGGGCGCGGGTCCTGGCCTTCGGGAACGATCGCGGCTCGGCGAACCCCGCTTAGCGGGTCCTGGGTTCGAGCCGCCCGTCGTGCATCGCGAGCGTCCGATCGAGGAACCGCCTCGCCGCCTCGTCGTGCGTGGCCATGATGCACGTGGTGCCCGCATCGCACGTCTCCCGGATCGCGGTCAGCACGGCCTGGGTCCACCCGCGGTCCTGATGACATGTGGGCTCGTCCACGAGCAGGATCGCGGGCCACAGAACCAGGGCCCGTGCGACCGCCGCGCGTTGCTGCTCGCCCGCCGAGGTCTCGGAGGGTCGGCGGTGCTCGAGCGGCATCAGCCCCAGGGCCTCGAGGAGACCGTCGATGCGTTCGGCATGGTCGTCGAGGGAACCGCCCAGCTTGGCGGGGGAGGAGACGTTCTCACGGATCGTGAGCTCGTCCATCAGGCCGAGGGTCTGGGGGACGATGGCGACCTCCCACCAGGGCGGTTGGCCCTGGAGCACGCCCGTCGGGCGCTCGACCGTCCCACGGTCGCCCCGCTCCCAGCCCGCGATGAGGCTGAGGAGCGTGGTCTTCCCCGATCCGGATCGTCCGATGAGCCCGACCAGCTCCCCCCCGGCCGCCTCGAAGGACACGTCGTCCACCGCGCGGACGATGTCACCGCCGCGGCCGAACGTCTTCACCAGGTCGCGGACACGCAGCCGGATCTCCCCGACCCGCGGCGACCCGCGCGGCGGGTCGACGACCATCGCGGGACCGACCGGAGGACGCTCCCCGCCGACGACCTCACCATGATCCAGGCGAACCACCACGTCGGCGATCCCGGTCACCGCCGGATCGTGCGTCGCGAGGATGAAGGACACGCCGCGGGCGCGGATCGCGCGGATCGCCTCGAGGATCCCTCGCTCGGAGGCGTCGTCCAGCTCGGCCGTCGGCTCGTCCGCCACGACGATGTCGGCGCCGCCCGCGATCGCCTGCGCGAACGCGGCGCGCTGCTGCTCTCCTCCCGAGAGCTGGGCGGGCAGGTGATCGGCCCGATGACGGACGCCCAGCGCCTCGAGGGTCGCGTCGACGTCCCGATCGGGCGCGATCCGCGCGACATGCTGGGCGACCGTCAGGTGCGGGACGAAGTTGTCGGACGGCCGCGGGAAGACGTAGCCGAGGTCACGTCGGCGGAGGCGTCGCCGAGCGCGGGGCGAGGCGCGCTCGATCGACCGGCCGGCCACCACCACCGAGCCGGAGGTCGGCACGTCCATGCCCGCGAGGACGCGGAGCAGCGAGGACTTGCCGCTCCCGCTCGGACCGACGACCGCGGTGATGGCGCCGCGCGGGAACGCGGCCGTGACCCCGCGGAGCGCCGTGACCTGGCCGCTGCCGGTGCGGAAGATCCGCACGACGTCCTCACAGAGCGCGACGGGCGGTTCACCCCGCAACACGCATCACCTCATCGAGGTTCGCCGCCCGGGCGTGCCGGTTGATGATCCCTGCGCCGACCCAGGCGACGACGCCGACGGCGGTCGCGGTCACGACGATCGCGCGCAGCGGGATCACGAACAGCGGCCCCGGGGGGATCGACGGCAGGGGGTCGAGCATGGGTATCGTCACCGCGGCCGTCAGGACGGCGAGCGTCGTCCCGACCGCGAACCCGATGCCGATCATCGATCCCAGCTCGAGGGCGAGCGCCCGGTGGTGGTCGCGGTGGGTCGCCCCCATGCGTGTCGAGAGCGCGTAGGCCACGAACTGCGATCGCTGGCGCGCTCGCACGTAGGCCAGCATGCTGACCAGCACCAGTACGGCGGCAACCGTGCCGAGGGCGTTCACGAGCGTGAACGTGCCGATCGTGGCCGAGAACGCGGGGATGTCTCGGACCTCCGCCGCCGAGAGCGCCAGGTACACCGGCATCCCCCGTTCCGCCAGCGCATCGAGCACCGAGCGGCGATCGCCGCGCGCCCACAGCTCCGCCCAGCCGCGGGCCAGCGGGTTCGGGCCGCGCAGCCGCTCGATCAGCGCCCGCTCGTCGAGCACGACGAGCGGGCGGAGGGAGAACAGGCCCGGGAACGCGTCGACGCGGGCGACGACCTGCACCGCGACCGTCTCGGTCCCCAGGACGACCTGGCGCACGTCCAGCCCGTTTCCTTCCGCGAGCAGGATGGGCAGCGCGCCGCCCGGGATCGGATCACGGAGGGCATGCATCAGATCGTCGAGCGAGGGGTCGGCGAGGCCGTCGTTCCAGTAGGCGGCCGCGGGGAAGGTGGTCGGATCGATCGCGAGGAGGTCGAGCGCCCTTCCGGAGGTCAGCCTGATCCCCTGGCCCGCCTGGACCACGCGGGTGATGGGGAACGGGACGTCGTCCGGGGTCGCCGAGTCGTACGCGACCTGCGTAGCGACATCGCTGCCGACGTACACCTGCGACTTCGCATCGAGCGTGGCCTCGAGCGATCCGGCGACGAGCTGCGAGTGCACGAACATGCCGAGGCAGAGTCCGGCCGCTCCGATCAGGGCCACGGCCGACGTCCCCCCGGCGGCGAGCCGGCGCGTCGCGAGGTACACGGGAGCGGGCGCGCGCGCCGTCCATGGTCGGATCGCCCGGAACGCGAGGAGCGCCACGCGGGCGGCGAGGAACGCGACCCCGACCAGCATGAGGAACGGGAACCCGACGAGCGCCAGGCTCGGCCGATCGACGCCGAGGCGTTCGTCGGCGATGAGTGCGCCGCCCGACTCCAGGTGGCGGTACGCGAGGTAGCCGAGCCAGATCGCGCCGAGCTCCCACGGCACGGCGCCGGCGATGCGGACCAGCCCCCGGCGATGAGGGTCGACCAGGCGGAGGTACGCCGAACCGGCGACGGCCGATCCCATCGCGACGGCGGCGACGACGGCGACCGCCGTCCGCGCGCCCGCGGCGGCGTACGCGGATCCGTCCACCGAACCGCTCGGGCCGACGACCCGAACCGCCGCGAACGCGATCGCCCACCCGAGCACGCCGCCGGCGAGCGCGGGGAGGAAGGCCTCGATCGCGCTCTTCACGGCGACGAGTGAGGGCGCCGTGCCGCGGGCGAAGAGCCATCCCGCCTCGGTCCTGCGCGCCCGCACCGAGAACGCTCCGAAGGTCGCGACAACGACGAACGCGATCGCGATCGCCGCGATCTCGAGCACCTGTGCGGGTCCCTGGACCGTCGCGATCCTGCGTTCGGCATCGTCCACGACGGCGTCGATCGACGAGCTCATCGACGTCTCCGCGTTGGGGATCAGGGTCCCCCCGCGCCCACAGCACTGCAGCCGCTGGCCGAGCCGCGACTGCATGAAACCGTACGAGCGGATCTGGCTCACGTACCCGTCCAGCGCCTGCACGTCCTCGAGGCTCAGACCGCGAGGATCGACGACCGGCGCCTGCCACGAGAACGTGGCGGAGCGCTGCCCGAGCGCCCGAGCGAGGGCGAGGACCTGATCGCGCTCGGCGAGGAGCGGCTGCGGCGGGGGAGGCACGGGAGGCATGGCACTCGGGTCCGCCAGCCGGAACTCGTGCTCCCATCGGAGCCAGAAACCATCGGACGGGAGCGCCAGGTAGAAGTCGGCGTAGATCCCGTCGACGGTGATCTCGACCGATCGCGTGCGGCCGCGGGACGCCGCCGACAGCACGATGGTGTCGCCGGGAAGCACGCCCAGGTCGTTCGCGATCAGCTCGGGAACCCACACGCCGTCCCCGTCGCGACCTGCCAAACGCTCCACGTGGCTCGCCGCGTCGGGCGCGCCGAACAGCCGTCCTGACTGGGTGCCCGTCGTCCCCTCGAACGACAGCGAGACGGGATCCGCGAGAACCTCCTCGAGGGTCGCCCCGAGCGCGGGGCTGCCGGCGGCAACCTCGCCGAAGGCGGCGTCGAGGTCGTCGATCTCCGGCGAAGGGAGGTATGGGCCGAACGACCTCTGGGCGAGCGGGAGGCCGTCGAACCGGAACGTGATCCCGGCCATGAAACGTGTCAGGTGCGGACGCTCGAGCGAGCCCGTCACGATCTCGTTCGAGGTCGCCGACAGGAACATCGGCGCGGCGGCAGCGGCGACCGCGAGCAGCGCGGTCCCCGCCACCACGGTGATCAGCAGCGCCGGGTAGCGGAGCAGGATCCCGGGTGCGGAGCGCCACAGGGCGTCCCGGGACCACCTCGGTCCCCGCGCCGTCGGTCTCACACCATCCGATACGTTCATCGACGGGAGTCAGGTTCCCAGGCGGGCCCGTGCCGTGATGCCTGGGCCTCCCGTATCGGCGGTCGGCCGTATCCTGGCCCTCATGCGCGGTCACGGCCGGTACTTCCGCCCCCTCTCGGAGGAGGACCAGCGCCCGATCCAGCGCAAGACGGTCCGCCGCGTCATCGGGACCTTCCGTCCATACCGGGGCAAGGTCAACATCGTCGGGCTCGCGATCGTCGTGACCGCGGGGCTGGGGGTCGTGAACCCCCTCCTGATCAAGGCGGTGTTCGACAAGGCGCTGTTCGGCAACCCGGCTGGCGTCTGCGACGGACAGGGCTGTCCGAACATGTCGAACCTGTACCTGTACGCGGGGCTCATGATCGTCATCCCGATCGTCACCTCCATCATCGGGATCGGGCAGACGTACCTGGCGAACGTCGTCGGCCTGCGAGTGATGCAGGACCTCCGCGACTCGCTCTACACGCACCTTCAGGCGATGCCCCTGCGGTTCTTCACCACCACCAGGACGGGCGAGATCCAGTCGCGCCTGGCGAACGACGTGGGCGGCGTCCAGATGGTCGTCACCGACACGATGTCGAACATCCTGTCGAACGTGGTCGTGATCATCAGCACGCTCGTCGCGATGTTCCTGCTTTCATGGCAGCTCACGGTGCTCTCGCTATCGATGCTCCCGCTGTTCCTGTGGCTCACGGTCAAGGTCGGCCGGGCTCGACGCGAGGTCGCGACCAGCACCGCGAAGACGCTGGCGGACCTCACCGCGGTGACCGAGGAGACCCTGTCGGTCTCCGGCATCCTGCTCTCGAAGACGTTCGGACGCCAGCGGTTCGAGAAGGACCGCTTCCAGACCGAGAACCAGCGCCTCACCGGCCTCCAGATCCGCCAGACGATGATCGGTCGGTCGTTCTTCGCGGTCGTCGGGACGTTCTTCTCGATCACCCCAGCGCTCGTCTACCTCGTCGCCGGATGGGTGCTGAACGGCGATCCCGTGGCCGCCGCGGCGATCACCGCGGGCACGCTCGTCTCGTTCACGACGCTGCAGTCCCGACTCTTCTTCCCCATCGGCTCGATGCTCCAGGTCTCGACCGAGATCCAGTCGTCGATGGCGCTGTTCGACCGGATCTTCGAGTACCTCGACATGCCGACCGAGATCGAGGACGCACCCGGCGCGGTCGCGCTGATGCCCCGGGACGTGCAGGGCGAAGTCGCGCTCAACGGGGTGTGGTTCCACTACGAGGGCCCGCCCGAGCAGGCCACGCCGGTCAGCCCGACGGACGTGATGCGCGAGGACGTGATGCGCGAGTGGACGCTCGAGGGTGTGGACCTGCTGATCCCGCCCGGACAGCTCGCGGCCCTCGTCGGGCCGAGCGGCGCTGGCAAGACGACGATCACCTATCTGGTGCCTCGCCTGTACGACGTGCAGCGCGGCGCCGTCACGATCGATGGGGTCGACGTGCGCGGGATCGCACTCGAGTCCCTGGGCGACCTGATCGGCGTGGTCACGCAGGAGACCTACCTGTTCCACACCACGATCCGGCGGAACCTCCTGTACGGCAAGCCGGACGCCACGCAGGAGGAGCTCGAGCAGGCGGCGAGGGCCGCGAACATCCACGATCGCATCGTCGAGCTGCCCGAGGGCTACGACACCATCGTCGGCGAGCGTGGGTACAAACTCTCGGGCGGCGAGAAGCAGCGGCTCGCGATCGCCCGCGTGATCCTGAAGGACCCCCGGATCCTGATCCTGGACGAGGCGACCTCCAGCCTGGACACGACGTCCGAGCGCCTGGTGCAGGCGGCGCTCGAGCCGCTGATGCAGGGCCGAACCACGATCGCGATCGCCCACCGTCTGTCGACGATCCTGCGGGCAGACGTCATCTTCGTGGTGGACCGGGGCCGTATCGTCGAGCGGGGGACCCACGAGGAGCTGCTCGAGCGTGGCGGGCTCTACGCGCGGCTCTACGAGCAGCAGTTCCGCGGCGGTCTCGTCCAGGCCGAGTGCGAGGACGGCGTCATCCTGTCCTCCGGCGAGGTCGTCCGGACAGGCAGCGGGGGCTGAGCCTCACCCGATCGCGCGCTCGTAGGTGAGGAGCACGAAGCCGTCCGGGAACACGCGGTCGGGGAGCCGGTGGAACCCCATGCCCTCGTACATCGCCTGAGCGGTCTTCATCCGGTGGGTGGTATGCAGGGTCATCCGGATCTTGCCGACCGCGCGGGCGCGCTCGAAGCATGCGTCGATCAGCATCCGCGCGATCCCCCGACGCCGCGCGCCCGGATGCACGCCGAGCATCCGGATCTGCGCCTCCTCCCGCGGGAGCGGCGGGTCGTCGGACTCGATGCGTTCCCCGAGCTCGAGCGTGGCGCTGCCCAGGATCCGCTCGCCCTCGACCGCCACGAACACGACGGCGATCCCGGCCCGACCCTCCACGTCGGCGATCCGCCGCAGGTAGGCCTCCCAGTCGGGGTCGCCGGGCCGGACGAACTCGCGGTAGGCGAGCGCGGTCACCTGCCCCGCCTCCGCGTGCTCCTGCGGTCGAGCCTCTCGCACCTCGATCGTCACGGTCGGGGAGCGTAGCCGAAGCAGACGGTCAAGCAGATGGGCGGATCCCGAGCCGCTGACGCATGATGCTTCCGTGACCGATCCCGATCTGGGCCGGCTCCTGCTCGAGGCGCACCGCGCCCTCGGGGCCGAGCTCGTCTCGACCCTCGCCGAGCGTGGGTACCCCGACGCCCGCCCGGGGCACGCGGCCGTGTTCCTCCACATCGACCGCCGGACCGGCACGCGCCTCACCGAGCTCGCCCGGCGGGCCCGGATGACGAAGCAGGGCATGATGCTCGTCGTCGACGACCTCGAGCAGCGCGGGTACGTGCGGCGGGTGCCCGATCCGGAGGACGCCCGCGCGAAGGTCGTCCGTCTCACCGCCCGCGGTCGCCGGTTCGTCGCGGAGGCGCGGCGGGCGTCTGCCGCCGTCGAGGCGGCAGCGCGGAGGGACCTGGGCGATCGTCGCTACGAGACGCTGCGCGACGCCCTGGAGGAGCTCGTGGGGCTCGGGCCCGAGGAGCGGGGCGGATAGGCGACGCCGCGGGTCACATGCGGCTCAGATCCCGGTGCCGACCTCCAGGAGCGAGCCGACCGCGTAGGTCACCGCCGCCGCGGCGGCGCCGATCAGCATCATCCTCAGGCCGGAGACGAGGAAGCTCCGCCCGGTCAGGTACGACATCCCCGAGCCGATCGCGAACAGCGCGAGGATCGAGAGGATCGCCGACGCGACCACGACGCCGCTCCCGGAGCCGAACCAGAAGGGGATGAGGGGGATCAGCGCCCCGGCGGCGAAGGTTACGAAAGAGGAGCCGGCCGCGGCCCATGGCGAGCCGAGCCCTTCCTGCGGGTCGAGGCCCAGCTCCTCGCGCGCATGTGTCTCGAGCGCCGTCTCCGGGTCGCGCATCAGCTCGTCGGCCAGGCGGTCGGCGAGCTCTGGGCTGATCCCCTTCCGCCGGTAGAGGTCGGCGAGCTCCTCGCGCTCGCCCACGTGATCGGACCCGATCTCGTGCGCCTCCAGGTGGATCAGCCGCTCGAACACCTCGCGCTGCACGCGCATCGAGATGTACTCGCCCGCCGCCATCGAGAACGCGCCGGCCAGCAACCCGGCGACCCCCGCGAGGATCACGACGTCGTTGTCCACGCCCGCGCCGGCGACGCCCATGATGAGTGACAGGTTCGACACCAGCCCGTCGTTCGCGCCGAAGATCGCCGCCCGGAGCGCACCGGATCGGCCGCCCGCCCGCTGCTCGCCGTCGACCGGGCCGGCGTGCGGGAGCATCGGCGCCCTACGGGTCCGGAGCCGCCGCACCACGCCGGCGAGCACGGGGACCCGCTCCTTCGTCACGCGGTCCTCGGGCGACAGGTCGGCCATGGCGCCACACAGCCTACGGATAGCGGCCCGGAGCGGCGACGCGCGCTCAGCCGGTGAGCGAGGTCCGGGTGGCGAGGAAGCGCTCGATCGCCATCGGCGCCGGCTGCGCCGTCGCGAGGTCTGCCAGGATCCGCCCGACGAGGGGGACGAACTTGAACCCGTGCCCGTTGCACGCCGAGCCAAGCACGAGCGGCCCGCGACGGTCGAGCACGAACACCCCGTCCGGCGTGTTCGTGTACAGGCAGGTCTCGCTCGGACCGGCGGGACGGTGGGGCGCGAACCGCTCGGCCGCGTAGCCGACCACGGCCCGCTCGCGCTCGGGATCCGGCCCCTCCGGGCGGTCGTCCGGGTCGACCGACGGGCCGGCGTGGTGGAGTCCGACCTTGAAGGCGCCCGGCCGCTCGGGGTTCGGCACCGTGTAGATCGAGGGGGCCGGCGCCGGCGTCCGGTCCAGGACCACGGGCATCGGCGAGGGCTCCTCGAGCTCGAAGTACGTAACCTGCTCGAGCGTGGGGACGAGCGACAGCCCGAGACCCACCTGACCGAGCAAGGCATCCATCCACGCACCGGCCGTCACGACGGCGATCGTCGCGTGGTAGGCGGCGTCCGCCGTCTCGACGTCCACCCCGAACCCCGTCGCCGAGAGCCGGAGCACGTGCGCGTTCGTCACGACGCTCGCGCCCGCCTGGGACGCCAGCCGCGCCTGCGCACGGACCGTGCGAGCGGCCATGATCACGCCGGCGTCCTCCTGCACGAGGGCCGGGCCCGCCGTCGGACGCAGCGCCGGCCACCGCTCCGCGACCGCCTGGGCCGTGGTTCGCGCGAACGGGATGCCGGCCGCCTCCATCGCCCCCGCGATCCGATCGATCGCGGGTCCGACGTCCACGCCGCCGGCGCTACGGAGTAGCGGCTCGCCGGCACGATCCTCCAGTTCCCGCCACGCGTCGAGCGCGAGGCGCGCCATCCGTACGTCCTGGGGGTCCTCGTGCGCCAGGCGGAAGATCCTGGTCGGCCCCCCCGAGCTGCCGTACGCGTGGCCGATCTCGAACCGCTCGAGGAGCAGGGTCGCGCGGCCGCGCTCGGCCAGCGTCCGAGCGGTGGCGGTCCCCATCGCGCCGCCCCCGATGACGACGACGTCGAACCCTTGCGCCACCGCCTCAGGCCTTCGGTTCCCGGTCGTTCCGGCGCAGACGATCGCCGAGGCGCTCGAGGAGGCCGTCGCGGTCGTCGCCCTCCGTCGCCGCCGCTCCGGCCGCTTCCTCGACCACCTCCTCGACCTGCTCGCGCGTGAGCTCGGACTCGACCACCTCGTGACGGGTCATGTACGTCGAGATCGTGGCCTGGATGATCGCCGCGGCCGGCAGCGCCATGAACGCCCCGAGCAGACCCGAGATCGAGCCCCCGGCAAGCGCCGCGAAGAACGCCACCGCCGGGTGCAGCGCCATCGTGCGCGCCGTGATCCTGGGTGCCAGCAGGTAGTTCTCGATCTGCTGGTACACGATCACGTAGATGAGGAAGAACAAGGCCGTCCAGGGGTCCTCGAGCAGCGCGACGAGCAGGGGCACCGCGGCCGCGATGTACGTCCCGATCACGGGGATGAACTGGGAGACGAACCCGAGGAACAGGGCGAGCGGGATCGCGAACGGCACCCCCAGCACCGACAGGACGAAGAACGCGACGAGGGACGAGATCGCCGCGAGCAGCAGCCGCGAGTACAGGTAGCCGCCGGTCTTGTCGACGGCGATCTCCCAGGCCGCCAGGATCTCGTGTTGGCGGCGCGGCGGGAGCACGGAGCAGACGGCCCGGCGGAACCGGGGGGCGTCGGCGACGAGGTAGAAGGTGAACAGCCCGATCGTGAGGACCTGGAAGATCAGCCCGAGGATGAACTGGCCGACCGACGCGACGTTGGAGGCCAGCTGGGCGACGTTCTGCTGCGCCTCGGTGACCTGCTTCAGGATCTTCTCGCCCGTGAGCTCGACGTCGAACCAGTCCTTCGTGTAGACGCTGATCTGGTCGAGCCAGCCTGGGACGCGCCGGATCAGCTCCTGGACCTGGTCCACCACGAGCGGGACCATCGCCGCCACGGCGACGAGCATGACGAGCGCGAGCCCGAGGATCACGACCGTCGTCGCCGTCCCGCGCCGCCACCCCTTCGCGGCGAGCCAGTTCACCGCAGGTTCGAGCGCGAACGAGAGGAACAGCGCGGCGACCAGCCACAGGATGAGGTCGCGGAGCTGTCGGAAGGCCGCGAGCGCGAGGAGCGCCAGGAAGTAGGTGAGGACCACCAGCAGCAGCAGCCGAGGGATCCAGCGGGGCATGCGCTCGTTGTCGTCGTCCCGCCGGGGCGGGTCGAGGATCGGGACGGGGGGCTCGGGGTCCATCGCAGGCAGCCTAGTCACGGGCGGGGGGACGTGCCAGCACGCTCGCGGACCGCGTTCGCGCGATCCACGGCTACGATTCCTGGATGAGGCGGGAGGCGACGGGCAAGACCGGCAGACCCACGGAGGGCCGCAACAAGCCGGAGCGCCCGCGCGACCAGCTGGGCCGTCCCCAGCCATGGGATGCGCCGAACACGCTCGAGCTCGAGGACTACGACTCCCTCTCTCTCGAGGAGAACCACGCGCTCGCCCGAGCGCACTTCAACGCCGGACGGTTCTTCCCGGCCCACGAAGCCTGGGAGACGGCGTGGAAACAGGCCCGGGACACGGAGGACGCCGAGCTCTTCAAGGGCCTCTCGCAGCTCGGCGCGGGGTTCGTCCATCTGCTCCGCGGGAACCCGCACGGCGCCGTCACGCTGTTGCGACGCGCCGCATCCCGCCTGGGCCGGTACCCGTCCGGGCACCGCGGGATCGACGCCCCCGCGATCGCCGCATCCGCGGGGGCGGAGGCGCTCCGCGTCGAGCGGGGCGAGCTCGTACCCGGCCCGGACGCCCCGGCGCGGCCGCCGACGGTCTAGTCGAGGGTGCCCGGTCTGGACGTTCGGACGTTGACTCCGGACGCTCCGAACCTGCAGGATAGTCCCGGATGACGCACCCCGTGGACGACAGCGTGCTGGAGTGGAAGGGCCGGACCGGGCCCTTCACGGTGACGCTCGGCGAGGGGGTCTTCCACCCGACCCACACCAGCCGCACGCTGGCGGACGCCCTCGAGATCGGCCCCGACGACGTCGTGATCGACGTCGGGTGCGGCTGCGGGGTGCTCTCGTTCGTCGCGGCCAGGCTGGGAGCGAAGCGGGTCATCGGGTGCGACCTGTCCGAGCGCGCGATCCGGATCGCGCGCGAGAACGCCGTGCGGCTCGGTCTGGAGGACCGCGTGGAGTTCCGGACGGGCGACCTGCTGCGACCCGTGCGTGGCGAGCGCGCGACGGTCATCATCGGCGACGTCTCGGGCATCCCGGACGAGATCGGCCGCATCGCCGGATGGTTCCCCGATGGGCACGCCGGTGGTCCGACCGGGGCCGAGCTTCCCGCCGCCATGCTCCAGAGCATCCACGAGAACGACTGTCTGGTCCCCAGCGGGCGGATCTACCTGCCCACCGGCACGCTCCAGAACGAGCGGACGATCCTGGACACGGCGAAGGCGCTGTTCGGCGCCGCGAACCTGCACCGTCTGCTCGAGCGTGACTTCCCGCTCCCCGACGTCGTCGCGAAGTCGAAGGCGGTCGCGCAGATGATGAGGGAAGGGGTCCTCGACCTGCGGGCCCGCGGCAGCCGGCTCCTGTGGAGCCTTCGGATCTGGCGGGTCGTGAACCCGGCTGCGCCGGGCGGCGCCGGGCTTCCGCCCGGCTAGCGCCCTCGGTCCTCGGTCGGCCGGACCACGACGACCGACCTCACCCAGTAGCCCGCGTCGCGGAGCCGCTCCGCGCCGCCCCGGTCGATCGCGAGGACGATGACGCCGACCGTGCAGCCCTCGGCCTCCAGCGCCCGGGCGGCCCGCAGGACCTGGCTCCCCGTCGTCGAGACGTCCTCGATCAGGGCGACCTGCGCCCCGGCGGGCGCGTGCCCCTCGACCTGCGACATCGTGCCGTACGTCTTCGGCTCCTTCCGCACGACCGCGACCGGCAGACGGACCTCGAGCGCCACCGCGGCGACGAGGAGCGTCGCGGCGCCCTCGGGCGCCGCCAGGTGCGTGATGCCCTCGGGCAGGAGCTCGGCGACGGCGTGCGCGACCTCCCGCAGCAGGGGAGGGTCGGTGAGGAACCGGAACTTGTCGAAGTAGACGCTCGAGCGCTTGCCCGAGGACAGGACGAAGTCCCCGTGAAGCTCGGACGCGCCGATCAGCCGGTCCGCGAGGTCGTCGCCCATCGCGCGTAGCATAGGGCCCCGATGGGCCTGTACCGGGCGGTCGTGCGACCCGCGTTCTTCGCGCTTCCCCCGGAGGGCGCCCATCGGCTCGCGCACCGCTTGCTCGGCCTGCCGCTCCCGTGGGAGCGGATCGGCGGCGCGACGGCGGAGCCCGCGCTCGAGCGCACGCTCGCCGGCATCCCCCTCGTGAACCCGATCGGCCTGGCTGCCGGTTTCGACAAGACCGGGACGCACCTGGATGCGCTCGGGAGGCTCGGCTTCGGGTACGTGGTCGGCGGGACGTTCACGCGGGCGCCCCGCGCGGGGAACCCGAAGCCCCGGATCGTCCGGTACCGATCGCGCGGTTCGATGGCGAACGCGATGGGGCTGCCGAACCCCGGCGCCGAGGCAGCCGCGCGCACGCTCGCCAGGGTACGGCGCACGGGGCCGAGGCTGGCGAGCATCGCCGACGAGGCGCTCGAGGATGTCCTCGCGACGCACGCGGTCCTCGAGCCGCACGTCGACGGCGTCGAGCTCAACGCGAGCTGTCCGAACGTCTCCTGGGGTCGGGATCGTGACAACGAGGCCCACCTGGCCGAGATCCTTCGCGAGCTCGGAGCGCGCCGGCAGACGCCGCTGTTCGTGAAGCTGCCGCCGTTCCGGGCGGAGGTCGAGCGCGGGGTGGTGCTCGCGCTCGCCCGGATCGCCGTCGAGGGCGGCGCCGACGGCCTGGTGTGCTCGAACACGCGTCCGGTCTCCGAGCCTCGGCTGGCGGTCGGGACCGGCGGGCTGTCCGGCCGAGCGCTGTTCGGGGACACGGTCCGGGTCGTGGCCGAGGTTCGGACGGCTACGGAGGGCGCGGTGCCGATCGTCGCCTGCGGCGGCGTGTCCTCGGCCTCGGACGCGCTCGCCTGTCTCGGGGCGGGTGCCACGGCCGTGCAGGTCTACACGGCCCTGGTCGATCGCGGCCCGCGTCTGGTGGGGGAGCTCACGGCCGGGCTCGCGAACGCCCTGCGGGGCAACGTTGCCGCCTTGGAGGCGGCGCCCCCGGCCGACCGCTCCTAGCCGACCAGGTTGCTGCCCGGTTGATTCCCGTTCAAGATGTCGCCCTCTCCGCACGGGATGGTGGGTGATTGGAACAGCCTCAGACCCGCGTTGACGACGCGCGCGCCGGATCGAGCGCCGGCGTTGCCGTGCGACTGGACGGCGTGGTCAAGCGGTTCGGGGACGTCACCGCCGTCGACCACGTGGACCTCGAGGTCCGCGAGGGGGAGTTCTTCTCGATGCTCGGGCCCTCCGGCTCGGGCAAAACGACGTGCCTGCGGCTGATCGCCGGGTTCGAGGCCCCAACCGAGGGACGTGTGTTCCTCGAGGGGCAGGACGTATCCGGGCTCGCGCCATTCCGTCGCGACGTGAACACCGTCTTCCAGGACTACGCGCTGTTCCCGCACATGACGGTCGAGCAGAACGTCGAGTACGGGCTGAAGGTGAAGAAGGTCCCGAGCGCCGAGCGGCACCGCCGCGTGGCCGAGGCCCTCGGGATGGTCCAGCTCGGGGAGTACGGTGATCGCCGGCCCGCGCAGCTGTCCGGCGGGCAGCGCCAGCGCGTGGCCCTCGCCCGGGCGCTCGTCAACCGGCCGAAGGTGCTGTTGCTCGACGAGCCGCTCGGCGCGCTCGACCTCAAGCTCCGCCAGGCGATGCAGATCGAGCTGAAGCAGATCCAGCAGGCGGTCGGGCTGACGTTCATCTACGTGACCCACGACCAGGAGGAGGCGCTCACGATGAGCGACCGCCTCGCCGTCTTCAGTCACGGACGGGTCGAGCAGGTCGGGACGCCGGCCGAGGTCTATGAGCGTCCCGCGACCGCGTTCGTCGCCGGGTTCGTGGGCACGTCGAACATCCTGTCCGGGCATGTGGCAACCAGGGTCGCCGGCTCGCCCGAGCCGTTCACGGTCCGCCCCGAGAAGATCCACCTCGTGGACCTCGCGTCGCCCGTGCGCGAGGACGAGTGCTCCGTGACGGGACACGTGCGCCAGGTCGTGTACATCGGCGCGCTCACGAAATACATCGTCTCCCTCGACGAGGGCGGAGAGCTGGTCGTGTTCCAGCAGAACCTCAGGACCTCGTCGATGGAGGCGCTCCAGGTGCAGGGCCGAGCCGTGCGCCTGACCTGGAGCAGGGGAAACAACCGGCCGGTCGAGCGGGCCGGCGGTTCGGATGGGTCGAGGGACCCAGAGGAGGGGGACGCATGACGAAGTGGATGCGCCTGCTGGCGCTCCTGTCCGTCGTCGCGATCGTCGCGACCGCCTGCGGCGGGGACGAGGACGGCGGCGGTGGTGGTGGCGGCGGTGGCGGCGGCGAAACCGGCCCCACGCTCGCCAGCTACGACCCGGCCGCGGAGGGCGAGGGCGAGCTCAGTCTCATCGCGTGGCCCGGATACACCGAGGACGACTGGGTCAAGCCCTTCGAGCAGGAGTCCGGCTGCAAGGTGACCGTGAAACCCGGCAACACGTCCGACGAGATGGTCAACCTGATGCGCCAGCAGGGCGGCTCGCTGTACGACGGCGTGTCGGCCTCGGGGGACGCCTCGAACCGGCTGATCGCCAACGGCGACATCGCGGCGGTCGACGTCGATTCGTTCCCGGACTACGCGGACGTCATGACGTCGCTCCAGTCGCCGCCCCACAACACGGTCGATGGGGTCCACTACGGCGTGCCGTACATGTGGGGTCCGAACCTGCTGATGTTCAACACGGACGTGGTCGCCCCGGCTCCCACCAGCTGGGACGTCACGTTCGAGGCGGACTCGCCGTACGCGGGCAAGGTCACGGCGTACGACAGCCCGATCTTCATCGCCGACGCCGCGATGTACCTGATGACGCACAACCCCGACCTGGGGATCACCGACCCGTACGAGCTCACGCAGGAGCAGCTCGACGCAGCGGTGGAGCTGCTGAAGCAGCAGGCGTCGATGATCGGCAAGTACTGGGCGGTGTACACGGACGAGATCGATGGCTTCGCCGCGGGCGACATGGTCGTCGGAACGGCGTGGCCCGTGAACTGGCAGTACACCAAGGCGGAGAAGGTCCCGGTCGAGGCGATCATCCCCTCCGAGGGAGTCACCGGCTGGGCCGACACCTGGATGATGTCGTCGAACGCCCCGCACCCGAACTGCATGCTGAAGTGGATGGAGTACACGCTCCGCTCCGACGTGCAGACGCAGGTGGCCGAGTTCTACGGCGCCACCCCGTCGAACGCCGCGTCGTGCGAGCAGCTGAACGCCGACCTGGGTGAGGACGCCGCCGCATACCACTGCGGCGACGACGAGTTCCTCTCCAGCGTCTACCTCTGGAAGACGCCGCTCCCGACGTGCGGCGACGACCGCGGGGACGTGTGCGCCGACTACTCGGCCTGGACGAACGCCTGGACGGAGATCCGGGGCGCCGGATAACGCGACGATGGATCGGGGGCCGCGGCCGCGGCCCCCGATCGTTCCCCACGATGTCCACGACGGCAGACACGGCGGTCCGCGACCAGCGGCGAGGCGGGTTCCCCGCGCGCCTTTCGGCCGCGCTGTTCCGTCGGCCACGCCTGAGGCTCGCGCTCCTGCTCGGCCCGCCGCTCACGTGGATGGTGCTCGTGTACCTCGTGTCTCTCGGGCTCCTCCTGGCGACGGCCTTCTGGAGGCTGAACGTGCTGACGTCGGAGGTGGAGCGCGTCTTCGGGCTCCAGAACTTCCAGACCCTCGCGCAGGACTCGGTGTACCGGACGATCACGCTGCGGACCGTCGGCATGGCGGCCGCGGTGACGGTCACCGATCTGGCGCTCGCCGTGCCGATCGCCTACTACGCGGCGCGGATGGCGAGCCCGCGGCTGCGGCCGATCCTGCTGTTCGCCGTGGTGATGCCCCTGTGGTCGAACTACCTCGTCCGCGTGTTCGCGTGGAAGACGATCACCGCTGGCAACGGACCCCTCGACGCGTTCCTGGGCCTGCTCGGCATCGACGTGAACATCGCCTTCAGCAACTGGGCGGTCTGGCTCACGTTCTGCTACCTGTGGCTCCCGTACGCGATCCTGCCCGTCTACGCCGCGTTCGAGCGCGTGCCCGAGTCGCTGCTCGAGGCCTCGAGCGATCTGGGCGCCCGCAACGGCCGGACGTTCCGGCGCGTGGTCGTGCCGCTGGTCTTCCCGGGACTGGTCGCGGCGTCGATCTTCACCTTCTCGCTCACGCTCGGGGACTACATCACGCCCGTCCTGGTGGGGAAGGCCTTCTTCATCGGGAACGCGATCTACAACCTCGTCGGCCTGGCGAGCAACCTCCCGCTGGCGGCCGCGTTCGCGACGGTCCCGATGGTGATCATGGCCCTGTACCTGGCGATCGCGCGCCGGTTCGGCGCCTTCGAGGC
>DASTHN010000118.1:0-18614 GCA_035718185.1 Actinomycetota bacterium | reverse complement strand
CCGTACGTCGACCTCTGCATCAAGGACGCGCAGGCTCAGGCCCGGCGGTAGCGCGGCCGTGACGCGGCACGCGCGACTGGCCGCGATCCTGTATGGCGTCGCCGCGGTGGCCTACGCCCTGGACCGCTTCACGAAGGCGTGGGCCGAGGCCTCGCTGGCCGATCGGCCGCCGATCGAGGTGGTCCCCGGCGTCCTCCACCTCACGTACACGACGAACTCCGGCGGTGCCTTCGGGCTGGGACAGAGCGCGCCGTGGCTCTTCGCCGGTGCGACGATCGTCGTCGTCGGGATCATCGTGGTCGTGTCGACCAGACTCACGTTGACGCTCACCGCGGTGGCGCTCGGGCTCGTCCTCGGCGGGGCCCTCGGCAACCTCACCGACCGGGCGGTCCGCGGCCCGAGCCTGTCGGGCCGGGTGGTCGATTTCATCGACATGCGCGTGTGGCCGGTGTTCAACATCGCCGACAGCGCCGTGCTCATCGGCGCCGTGCTCCTCGCGCTGTCGAGCTTCCGCCGGGAGGAGCCGGAGGCGGGCTGACGATGACCGCCGAGCTCCGAGCCGTGCCGGGTCGGCTCGACGCGGTCGTGGCCCGGCTCCTCGACGTCCCGCGCGCCGAGGTCCAGCGCGCGATCGAGGCCGGGGGTGTCCTCGTCGACGGGCGCCCGAGGACGAAGGCCCACCGGCTCGCAGGTGGGGAGCGCCTGACCGTGGACCTGACCGAGGTTCGCTCGGTGGAGCCCGAAGGCCCTGCGGTCCCGGTGCGCTGGCGCGACGAGCACCTGGCCGTGATCGCGAAACCGGCGGGGATCGCTACCCATCCGACCGAGAGCCGCCGCTCGGGGACGCTCGTCAACCGGCTGCTCGGGATGGGGCTGCCGCTCGCGCCGTCAGCCGACCCGCTGCGCCCTGGCATCGTCCACCGGCTGGACGCGGGCACGTCCGGCCTGCTCGTGGTCGCGCTGGACGAGCAGGCCCGCGACCGGCTCTCGGAGATGTTCCGGCGGCACGACGTGGAGCGTCGGTACCTCGCCCTGGTCCGCGGTGCGCCCGTTCACGAGCGCTTCGTCGTGGACGCACCGCTCGGCCGGCGTGGCGCGCGGATCCGCCTGGACGCCGCCACCGGCCGGCGGGCCGAGACCGGGTTCCGCGTCCTCGAGCGGTTCCCGCGAGCGGCGCTGCTCGAGGCGACGCCGCGGACCGGCCGCACGCACCAGATCCGTGTCCACCTGTCCTCGGTCGGACACCCGATCGTCGGCGACGCGCGCTACGGGGGCGGCGGTGACGACGCCCGAAGCCTGGGGCTGTCGCGTCCGTTCCTGCACTCCTGGCGGATCGGGTTCGAGCATCCGATCACCGGGGAGCGGATCGACGTGGAGGACCCCATGCCCGAGGACCTGAGGGAGGCACTTCGGCGGGTCAGGGGGGAGGCCTGACCCGCCGGCTCACCGTCGGCTGCCGGCCGGCTCCTTCAGGTAGAGCGCGTGTTGGGTGCGGACCTCCTCGCGCGAGGCCATCAGTGCGTCCTCGACGTCCGGTGGGAGCGTGCGGGACTCGATGAGCTCCGAGAGCTTGCGGGCGTCGACGGAGACGACCCGGTCCCACAGGCCGAGCGGCTCCAAGATCGCGCGGACCGCGTCGTCGACGGGGGCCGTGACGTGCTGCGGCCGGCGGTCGATCGCGGCGCCGTCCGATCCGAACAGCCGCCGGTACCCGTGCTCCTCGCAGAACGCGTTGATCGAGGCGGCGAGCTCGTCGATCCGCTGGTACACCTGTCGCCCCTGGCGCTTGAGCGCGATCCACTCGTCGACGATCTGGGTCATCCGAGGAGCGGGGTCGCCATCCTCCTTCTCGTACGCGTGCCGGAACAGCGGGCACCGGGCCTGGTAGTCGCACCAGTCGCACAAGGGGTTCTGACGTGGCTCGAACTTCCCCGCCTCGATGCGCTCGGCGACCGTGGCGATCCGCCGACGCAGGACGTCGGCGTCCGCGGGAGTGCGGACGGTGGACATCCGTTGCCCGGGCAGGAGGTAGTACAGCGTGAGCCGCTCCGGCTCGATACCCCAGATCTGCCGCGCCGCGAGGTAGTAGACGGACAGCTGCAGGTCCTCGTCCACGCGATGCTGCGGGGGGAGCCGCCGGTTCGTCTTGTAGTCGACGATCTCGTAGCCGCCTCCCGGGATCCGGTCCATCCGGTCGATCACGCCGGAGACCTGGACCCCGTCGATCTCGATCTGGAACCGGAACTCCATCGCCGCCGGGATCGCGTAGCGATCGGCGTTGTCACTGTGGTACCGCTCGAGCACCTGCCGCCCATGCTCCAGGTACGCCTGTTCCTCCGAGACGTTGGTGTAGCCGTCGGCGACCCAGACGGCGTCGAGCATCTCGAGGAGCTCGGTGAGGGGCGGCGCGACCGGGACCGGACGACCGTGGAACCGGTACAGGGCCTGGTGGAGCGAGTCGCCGAACGAGAGGGCGGGGGAGGGCGCGGAGGGCAGGCGCTCCTCGTACTGGAAGCGGTACTTCGCCGGACAGGTCTCGTACGTGTTGATGCTGGAGTAGGACAGCCGCATCCGGACCTTCCCCGTGACCTCGCCGGTTGCTTCGGTGGTTCGGTCAGTCTATCCTCGGAGCCGCGGGAATCACAAGCCTGTAACTTTATCCACAGGTTTCCCACAACCGGGGGTGGTGCGGGAGCCTGGTGTTCCTTCCCGGAAGGACGTGCCCGGCCGAGATGAGCGACAGCTTCGTCCACCTCCACAACCACACCGAGTACTCCCTGCTCGACGGCGCCGCCCGCATCGGGCAGCTGTTCGCCCGTGCGGCCGAGTTCGGGATGCCGGCCCTGGCCGTCACCGACCACGGGGCCATGTTCGGCGCCCTCGAGTTCTACGAGGCCGGGCTCGCGGCCGGCGTCAAGCCGATCCTCGGCGTCGAGGCCTACGTGGCGCCGTCCTCCCGGTTCGAGCGCGCCCCCGGCGAGAGCGAGGAGAAGTACCGGCACCTCACGATCGTGGCGAAGGACGAACGCGGGTACCGCAACCTGCTGAAGCTCGTGACCGACGCGCACCTGGAGGGCTTCTACCATCGCCCCCGGATCGACAAGCAGCTGCTCGCCGAGCGTGCCGACGGCCTGATCGGGCTCTCGGGATGCCTGGCGTCCGAGGTCGCGCAGTCGCTGCTCGCCGGGCAGCCGGCGAAGGCCGCGGAGGTCGCCGCCGCCTACGCGGACATCTTCGGCCCCGGGAACTTCTTCGTCGAGCTGCAGGACCACGGCCTCGCCGAACAGCGCCGCATCCTGCCGGGGCTGATCGAGCTGGCGCGCTCCGTCGGGCTGCCGGTGGTGGCCACGAACGACCTGCACTACACGCTCCGCGAGGACGCGAAACCGCACGACGTGCTGTTGTGCATCCAGCAGCAGAAGGTCCAGACCGACCCGAACCGCCTGAAGTTCGATTCGGACGAGTTCTACCTGAAGACGGCGGAGGAGATGCGTGCGGCGTTCGCCGAGCTGCCAGAGGCGTGCGACAACACGCTCGCGATCGCCGAGATGTGCGACCTGCGGCTCCTCTACGGGAACGCGGCGCGGCCGGAGGAGCGTTTCCATGTCCCCCGGTTCGAGCCGCCGCTGGGCAAGGACCGCGACGCGTACCTGCGCGAGCTGGTGGACGCAGGGGCCGTCGGGCGCTATGGGGAGATCACCCCGCAGATCCGCGAGCGGATCGACACCGAGCTCGACGTCATCGTCTCGATGGGGTTCTCGGGCTACTTCCTCATCGTCTGGGACCTGATCCGGTTCGCTCGCGAGAGCGGCATCCGCGTGGGACCCGGCCGTGGGTCGGCGGCGGGATCGGTCGTCTCGTACGCGCTGCGGATCACCGACCTCGATCCGCTGAAGTACGGGCTCATCTTCGAGCGGTTCCTGAATCCCGAGCGCGTCCAGATGCCCGACATCGACATGGACTTCGACGAGCGCCGACGCGACGAGGTCATCCGGTACGTGGCAGACAAGTACGGACAGGACCACGTCGCCCAGATCATCACCTTCCAGACGATCAAGGGGAAGCAGGGGATCCGCGACGCGGCCCGGGTCCTCGGGTTCCCCGCATCGGTCGGCGACCGTCTGTGCAAGATGTACCCGGCCGCGGTGATGGGCCGCGACTATCCGATCGACCACGCGCTCGAGCTCTCGCCCGAGCTACGCGACGCGTACGAGCGTGAGCCCGAGGCCAAAGAGATCGTCGAGACCGCGCGCGCGCTCGAGGGGCTGCGCCGCGAGGACTCGGTGCACGCCGCAGGTGTCGTGATCGGCGACGCCCCGCTCGTCAACTACCTGCCCCTGAAGCTCTCGAAGGACTCGCGCGACGACTCCCGCCGCACCGTCACGCAGTTCGACATGCACGGCGTCGAGAAGCTCGGCCTCCTGAAGATGGACTTCCTCGGCCTGCGGAACCTGTCCGTGATCGAGGACACGCTGGCTCACCTGCGGCGCAAGGGGATCGAGCTGGACATCGACCACGTCCCGCTCGACGATCCGGACGTCTACGCCATGCTCCAGCGGGCGGACACGACCGGCGTGTTCCAGATGGAGAGCGCCGGGATGCGGAACCTGATCCGCGCGCTGGCGCCAGACCGGTTCGAGGACCTCATGGCGCTCGTGGCCCTCTACCGGCCCGGTCCGCTGAACGCCGGCATGCACGTCGAGTACGCGGAGCGCAAGCACGGGCGCCGCAAGCTCGAGTACCCGCACGCGGACCTCGAGGAGATCCTCGCCGGGACGTACGGCGTGATGGTGTACCAGGAGCAGGTCATGCAGATCGCCGTCCGCATGGCCTCGTACTCGATGGGCGAGGCCGACAGCCTCCGCAAGGCGATGGGCAAGAAGAAGCCGGCCGAGATCGCGAAGCACCGCGAGCGCTTCATCGAGCAGGCCGTCACCAACGGGTACGAGCGGCGCCTGGCGACGACCCTGTTCGAGATGATCGTCCCGTTCGCCGACTACGGGTTCAACGCGTCGCACGCGTGCGCGTACGGATACGTCGCGTACCAGACCGCGTACCTCAAGGCGCATCACCCCGTCGAGTACATGTCGGCCGTCCTCACAAGCGTGAAGGACGACAAGGACCGCAAGCCCTTCTACCTCAACGCCTGCCGGCTCATGGGCATCGAGGTGCTCCCGCCCGATGTCAACGAGTCCGAGCTCGACTTCGCGCCGGTCCGCACGGGCGAGCCCAAGATCCGGTACGGCCTGTCGGCCGTGCGCAACGTCGGCGCCGGGGCGGTGACCCAGATCATCGACGCCCGCCGGGCGAAGGGCGAGCTCGCGTCGTTCGGCGACTTCTGCCGCAAGGTCGATCCCTCGGTCCTCACGAAGAAGGTGCTCGAGAGCCTGATCCTCGCCGGCGCTTTCGATTCGCTCGGATACGCGCGCAAGGCGCTCTTCGAGAATCACGACAAGGTCTCCGCGCCGATCGTCGCCGAGCGGAAGGCCGAGGCCGCGGGTCAGTTCTCGCTGTTCGGGGGCGGCGACGAGGCGGCGCACCAGGTCGACGAGGCGGTGCTGCAGGGGGAGGAGTTCGACAAGCCGCTGCTCCTCAAGCAGGAGAAGGAGATGCTGGGCCAGTTCGTGACCGACCATCCGCTCCTGGAGGTCCGCTCGGCGCTCGCCGCGCAGGCCGACATGGAGATCCCCGAGATCGTGACGCTCGACGACGGCGATCTCGTGACGATCGGCGGGATCGTCGGCGCCGTCGCGCGACGCTACACGAAGAAGGGGGAGCCCTACGCGCAGTTCCGCCTGGAGGACCTGGCGGGGGGCGTCACGATCGTCGCCTTCCCGAGCGTCTACGACCAGGTACCCCACCTGATCGAGACGGACGCGATCGTCCTGGTCAAGGGGCGCATCGACCGGCGGGGGCGCGGCGAGGAGGTGCAGATCCGCGCGGTCGAGGTGATCCAGCCGGACCTCGGGTCGGCCATGGCGGCGGCGCCAACCGGCGTGCTCGTCGTTGACCTCCCGGCCGCGAGCTGTACGAACACGGTCATCGCGAAGCTCCGCGAGCTCCTCGGCGCCCACCCGGGACGGACGCCGGTGCAGGTCCGGTTCCTGTCCTCCCAGGGCGTCACGCCGCTCGACGTCGGTAGCTACCGCGTGGACCCGGCTCCCGGCCTGCTGTCGGAGCTGCGGCTCCTGCTCGGGGGCGACGCGGCCAGGGTCGAGGACCGCGGAACCGAACACGGTGACCGGGGCGTGATCAGGGTTCCCGACGCGCCCGCAGCGCCCGCAGGAGCGCGGCCTCCTGTCGGAAGCGGCGCGTGAGTCCGGCCAGGCGCTCGGCCGTCCCGGGGATCTCGAGGAACGCCTGGCGGTCGGGGACCAGGCCCGGCGTCAGGGCGCACAGCGTGTAGCTGAGCGCGACCGGGTCGTGCTCGACGCGAAGGTCACCCCGCACGCCGGCGACGCCGAGGAAGCGGACCGCCGCGGCGACCGCCGAGGCCGCCACGTCGAGCTCCACGGGGCCCAGGTCCGGGAATGGCTCGACGTGCCATCGGGCGTAGGGACCGTTGGTCGACGGCGCGAGCAGTCGGATCCGTTCCTCCGCGTGGACGTGCACCAGGTAGGTCCCGTCGTCCCCGAGCTCGAAGTCGACGGGCGCGACGCGGACGCCGACCCGGTACGGCTCGTACGGCCCGCCGACCTCCCGCCCGTGCCGGATCGCGGCGATCGCGAACGGCGCCTCGGGAAGGACATCCTCCATCATCCGCAGGTAACGCTCCTCGAACACCTGCAGCTCGCGGTCGCCACCGGGGAACAGGACGGAGTGGAGGGCGAACAGGGGGAGCTCCACGGGGCCATCGTCTCACGCCGACCCTGGGACGGATACGCTGGGCACCCATGGGCATGGAGGTCATCCCCGCGATCGACGTCGCAGGCGGCCGCCTCGCTCGGTTCGCGGGGAGCGGAACGCAACCGGTCGGCGCGTTCGAGGGTGACCCGCTGAGCGCCGCGCGGTCCTTCGCGGCGGCGGGCGCCCGGTGGGCACACGTGGTCGATCTGGATCTGGCCTCGAACGGCCGAGCGTCGAACGCCGCCGTCGTGCGCGACGTGGCGGAGGTTGGTCTGCTGGTGCAGGCGAGCGGCGGCGTGTCGTCGCTCGAGCAGATCGAGGCCCTGCGCGGGGGCGGCGCGACGCGGGTGGTGCTGGGATCGGCCGCGCTCGGCGACCGGGAGGCGACCGCGGACATCGTTGCGTCGGCGGGCGACGCGCTCGTGGTCGCCGTGGAGGCGGACGGCCCCACGATCCGTCCCCGCGGCGGCGGCCCGGCGCTGCCGCTGTGGGAGACTCTCCAGTGGCTCGCGGGGCTGCAGGTGCCCCGGCTGCTGTTCGTCGAGGTCGGGCGGGTGGGACGACTCGAGGGCCCCGACCTGGACGGCATCTGGGCGCTCGCCACGCACACCGGCAGACCGGTGATCGCGTCGGGGGGGATCCGAGACCTCGAGGATCTGCGGGCGATCGCCGCGCTCGGGCCCGCGGTCGAGGCGGCGGTGGTGGGGCGGGCGCTGTACGAGGGCGGCATGGATCTCGCCGAGGCGATCGCCGCCGTCGCCTGACGTGACCGGGCCCGAGGTCGCGCGGACCGTCGATAGACTCCCGCGGCATGGGATTCCTGTCCGAGACCGTCGAGGAGGTGCGGCGTCGCCTCGCGCGGGAACCGCTCGACGAGTCCGGACTGATGGCGCTAGCGATGCGGCTGCCGCCGACGCGCGGGTTCGTCGGCGCGCTCTGGTCCGCCACACCCCCCGCGGTCATCGCCGAGGTCAAGCGCGCGTCCCCCTCCGCCGGGCCGATCGCCCAGGTCGAGCCGGCCGCGCAGGCCGGTGCCTACGAGGCGGCGGGGGCCGCGGCCGTCTCGGTGCTGACCGAGTCCCGACACTTCGACGGCTCCCTCGCCGATCTGCGGGCGGTGCACCTCGCGACCTCGGTGCCGGTCCTGCGCAAGGACTTCCTCGTACACCCGGCGCAGCTGATGGAGGCGCGCGTCGGGGGAGCGGACGCGGTCCTGCTGATCGTGGCCGCGCTCTCCGACCACGAGCTCGAGGCCATGCTCGCCGCCGCCGACGACCTTGGGCTCGGCGCGCTCGTCGAGGTGCACACCGACCGTGACCTCGGGCGGGCGCTCGCGACGTCGGCGAAGGTCGTCGGCGTGAACGCCCGCGACCTCGAGACCCTCGAGGTGGATGCGGATCGCGGGCTCGCGCTCCTGGAGCGCGTGCCGGTGGACCGCATCGCCGTTGCCGAGAGCGGGATCTCCGGGCCCGAGCACGTCGAGCGGGCGATCGCAGCGGGCGCCCGCGCGGTCCTGGTGGGCGAGGCGCTCATGCGGGCCGCCGACCCCGGCGCGAAGCTCCGCGAGTTGCTCGGGGAGGACCGATGACCCCGACGGCCGCACCGTCGCTCCCCGACGCGCGAGGGAGGTTCGGGGCGTTCGGGGGGCGCTACGTCCCCGAGGTGCTCGTCCCCGCCCTCGACGAGCTGGCCGCGGCGTGGGGCGAGCTCCGCGACGACCCCGGGTTCCGGGGCGAGCTCGACGCGCTGCTGGCCGACTACGTGGGGCGGCCTTCCCCGCTGACGTTCGCGCCGCGGTTGTCGGAGGAAACGGGGTACGGCGTGTGGCTGAAGCGCGAGGACCTGAACCATACCGGCGCGCACAAGATCAACAACACGGTGGGGCAGGTGCTGCTGGCCCGACGCCTGGGCAAGGCGCGCGTGATCGCCGAGACCGGCGCCGGGCAGCACGGCGTCGCGACGGCCACCGCGGCCGCCCTGTTCGGTCTTCCGTGCGTCGTGTACATGGGCGAGGAGGACACGCGGCGGCAGGCGCCGAACGTCGCTCGGATGCGCCTGCTCGGGGCGGAGGTGGTCGCCGTCACCGCCGGCCAGCGGACGCTGAAGGAGGCGATCAACGAGGCGATGCGCGACTGGGCCGCGAGCGTGCGCCAGACCCACTACGTCTTCGGGACCGCGGCCGGGCCCAGCCCGTTCCCGGCATTGGTCCGGGATCTCCAACGCGTGATCGGGGACGAGGCGCGCCGGCAGTTCCGCGAAGCCCAGGGCGGGGACCCGGACGCCGTCGTCGCGTGCGTCGGCGGAGGCAGCAACGCGATCGGGATGTTCACGGCGTTCATCGGGACGCCCGGGGTCGAGCTGTGGGGGATCGAGGCCGGCGGCAGGGGCGATCGGGTGGGGGATCACTGCCGATCCCTGACGCTCGGCGAGCCCGGCGTGCTCCACGGCGCCTATTCGTACCTGCTCCAGGATCCCGAGGGCCAGATCGCCGCGACCCACTCGATCTCGGCGGGGCTCGACTACCCGGGCGTCGGGCCGCAGCACAGCTTCCTGAAGGACGCCGGTCTGGCCCGGTACGACTCGGCGACCGACGGCGAGGCGCTCGCCGGCTTCCGCGCGCTCGCGCGGCTCGAGGGGATCTTGCCCGCGCTGGAACCGGCGCACGCGATCGGGTGGCTCCTGCGACGTCCGCTCCCCGAGGGCTCCCGCGTCGTCGTCTGCCTGTCGGGACGGGGAGACAAGGACCTCGATACCGTTCGGGCGGCGCTCGGTGGGGACTGACCTCGAGGCCGCGCTCCGGGCGCGGCTCGACGGAGCGGGGCGGGCCTTCGTGCCCTACGTCACGGGGGGGCTCCCCGGCGTCGACGCCGACCTCCTGCGTGGTCTCGAGGCCGCGGGCGCGGACGCCATCGAGGTCGGCATCCCGTTCTCGGATCCGGTGATGGATGGGGGCGTGATCCAGGAGGCGTCGCGCCTGGCACTGGACGCGGGAACGAGACCGGCCGACGTCCTCGCGACGGTGGCCGAGGCGGCGCTCGGCATCCCGGCGGTGGCGATGACCTACTACAACCCCGTCCTCCGCCACGGCGAGGAGCGGTTCCTCGAGGAGGCCCTGGCGGCAGGGGTCCGAGGGGCGATCGTGCCGGATCTGCCCGTGGACGAGGCGAGCGGCTGGATCGGACGATGCGCGGAGCGCGGGATCGCGCCGGTGTTCCTGGCGGCCCCCGGATCCGCACCGGAGCGTCTGCGCGCCATCGCCGCGGCGGCCCGGGGGTTCGTGTACTGCGTCTCGACGTACGGCGTCACCGGGGAGCGGGCCGAGCTCGCCGGGACCGCCGAGGAGGTCGTCACGGCGCTGCGTCCGGTGACCGACACGCCATTGCTCGTGGGCGTCGGGATCGGGACGCCCGACCAGGCGGCCGAGGCGTGCCGGTTCGCCGACGGGGTGATCGCGGGCAGCGCGATCGTCCGGCGGGTGCTCCAAGGGGACCGCTCGGGCGCGCTCGAGCTCGCGGCGAGCTTCCGGTCGGCGGTCCCGATCGGCTAGCATCCCGATCGCGGTTCCCGTGCGTATGTACCCCACGAGCGGGGGGTCCCGCTGGCCTGTTGCGGCGGGATGTGCTATCAAACCGCGCTATCGGACGGGGAGGTGGGGGATCCCCCCTGAGGAGTGCTCCGTCCGCACCGGCTTGGGGGACCTAGGTCCACCCAGAAGGGGGGGTACATGACGAGGCGCAAGGGACTTGCGCTTGTCGCGCTGTTCGGCGCCCTCACCCTGGTCACGGCGGCATGCGCCAACGACGAGGGCGGCGGCGGCGAGACCGGCACGACCGGGACCGGCGGGACGGGCGCCGGCGGCTGCGAAGCGGACCAATTCGGATGCGTCGAGGTCGGGTCGGGCGAGCCGATCACGATCGGCACGCTCCTCGCGATCGAGGGCGACGTCGCGTTCCTCGGCCTCGACAGCCAGTACGGCGTCGAGCTCGCGGTGGACTACCTCGATGGCGCGTTCGACGGGACGCCCGGGCAGATCGCAGGGCACGACGTCACGCTCGTCAACGAGAACGACGGCTGCTCCGCCGAGGGCGGGCAGGCGGGCGCCACGAAGCTCGCGGCCGACGCGCAGATGGTCGCCGTCATCGGAACCAGCTGCTCGAGCTCCGCGCTCGGCGTGGCCGACCAGATCCTGGCGGAGAAGGGGATCCTGCTCGTCTCGCCGTCGAACACGAACCCGAACCTCACGGCCGAGGGCGTGACGACGGGCTTCTACGCTCGCACGGCGCACAACGACAAGATCCAGGGCGCGATCGTCGCCGACTTCGCGATCCAGGAGCTCGGCGCGAAGACGGCCGCGACGATCAACGACGAGAGCCCGTACGCCGATGCCCTCGCGGCCGTGTTCCGCGCCGGGTTCGAGGCGCAGGGCGGATCGATCACGACGTTCGAGGCGATCCAGAGCACGGACACGGACTTCAAGCCGCTGCTCACCTCGATCGCCGAGCAGTCGCCCGATGTCCTGTACTTCCCGGACTTCAACCCCGCCTGCGCGCTCATCTCGAAGCAGGCCGCGGACATCCCGGGTCTGAAGGACACCGCGCTGATCGGCTCGGACGGATGCGCCGACCCGTCGTTCACCGAGACGGCGGGCGCCGCCGCGGATGGCAACTACATCTCGCAGCCCGACACGTCGGCGTTCACGCAGGGCGACTTCTACCAGAGCGAGTTCCTGCCGGCGTACCAGGACCTCGTGGGGGACAGCCCAACGGCCGCGTTCCACGCACACGCGTTCGACGCGATGAACATCGTGGCCGACGCGATCGAGGCGGTCGCCATCGACAACGACGACGGGTCGATCTCGATCCCGAGGACGGCGCTCAAGGACGCACTCCTCGCCACGAGCGGGTACGAGGGCATCACCGGCACGATCACCTGCGACCCGCTGGGTGACTGCGCCACCGACGTCACGATCGGCGTCTACCAGGTGCCGGCCGTGCCGTTCGACGACCCGAAGGCCACGCCGGTCTTCAGCGAGACGAAGACGCTCGCGGACGTCGCCGCGTAGCGATCCAGGTTCCAGGAGCGGGGTGGACGGTTCGCCGTCCACCCCGCCCCTGCGTCCCGGGGGGATGGGCTAGGCTTCGCGGATGGCCGAGGTGGGGGGTGCCGCCCGGGGGCGAGCGCTCGGACGGCTCGAACGGCTCCCGATCCGACGGATCGTCCTGATCGCGCTGTCCGCCGGCGTGCTCGGGGCCGTCGTGTACGGCTCGTACAAGACCCTGACGCTGCCGGAGGGCCAGGCGTACTCCGCCTCCGCATGGCGGGACTTCATCGTCCTCGGCGTCGCCCAGGGAGCGGTCTACGCGCTCATCGCGCTCGGCTACACGCTCGTCTACGGGATCCTGCGGATGATCAACTTCGCGCACGGCGAGGTGTTCATGGCCGGCGCCTTCGCCTCGTTCTTCTTCGCGGACGCCTGGAAGCAGAGCGGGTTCATGGACGACCAGCCGTGGCTGTCGGTCGCGCTGCTCGTCGTGATCGCGATGGCCGTCTCGGTGATGGTGGCGGTGCTGCTCGAGCGCGTCGCGTACCGGCCGCTCCGCGGCGCGCCACGCCTGATCCCGCTGATCACCGCGATCGGCGCCTCCCTGTTCCTGCAGAACACCTTCCGCGGCCTGTTCGGCTCGCAGACGCGCGGCTACCCGAAGCCGACGGGCCTGGAGGGCACGTGGACGATCCTCGGGATCCCGATGCAGAAGGTCCAGGTGCTGGTGCTGGTGGTCGCCGTGGTGGCGATGGTGGCGCTCACGCTGTTCGTCGCGCGGACGACGACCGGCAGATCGATGCGTGCCGCGGCGGAGGACGCCGAGATCGCGAGCCTCATGGGGATCAACGTCGACCGCGTCATCGTCACGACGTTCGTGATCGGCGGCATGCTCGCCGGCGTCGCCGGGGTGCTGTTCGCCCTCACGTTCGGCAACATCTCGTACTTCATGGGCTTCGCGCCCGGCATCACCGCGTTCACGGCCGCGGTCCTCGGCGGGATCGGCAGCATCTCGGGCGCGGCGATCGGCGGGCTGACGATCGGCATCCTCCAGTCGGTGGGGCCGGCGCTGCTGCTCACGGGGGTGGACGTCCCCTCCCCGTTCCAGCTCAAGGACGTCGTCACGTTCCTGATCCTCATCCTGGTCCTGCTGTTCCGGCCGGGGGGCATCCTCGGCACCGGCGAGGCGGAGAAGGTCTGACGTGGGCACGCCCATCCGCCGGGGAGTGGAGGCCGGGCTGATCGGCGGGCTGGTGCTCGTCTACCTCGCGATGGTCGGCATGATCACGAAGTTCGACGAGCTGGTCCTGATCGGCACCCAGGTCACGCTCGGTCTCGTGTTGCTCGCGCTGCCCCCGCTCGGCGCGGCGCTGGCGGCGGCCCGTCCCCGCGTCGTCGGCGGGCGGGTCGACCGCCTCGGTCCGCTCGAGGGACTCACGGCCGGCGTCACCGCCGGGGCGATCACCGGCGGGGTGATCGCCGCATGGCTGGTCGTGGTCGACCGCATCGGGATCGATCGCGTGCGCTCGGTCTTCATCGCCGTGTCGCCGGCACTGGTCGATGTGCTGACGTTCGGCCGAGGGATCGCCGGAGGGGTGGCGATCCTGATCGTCGGAGGGTCGGCGCTCGGCGCGCTCGGCGGCGCCTGGCGGTCCCTCCGGTTCGGGCTGCGCCGGCCGGTGGCGATCGGCGTCGGCGTCGTCCTGCTCATGGGGATGCTGCAGCGCATCGTGCCGACGATCCTCGACGAGCTGAACATCGAGCGCGACTGGCTGTACAGCAAGGTGACGCGCGGGCTGACGTGGATGGGGGCCACGATCGTCTTCGTGGTGGCCGCCGCCACGGCCGCGTTCTGGATCGACCGCCGCGAGCGCACGGCCGCGGCGCGGGCGGAGCCCGGCCGCGCCGACACGCGAGGGATCGCGCGCACCGTCGGACTGGTCGCGATCGTGGCGGCAGCGATCGTGCTGCCCCACCTGGCCGGATCCATCGTGTCCGAGATCCTCGGCACCGTCGGCGTCTACGTGCTGCTCGCGCTGGGGCTGAACGTCGTCACCGGCTACGGCGGGATGCTCCACCTGGGGATCAGCGCGTTCTTCCTGATCGGCGCCTACGCCTCGGCGCTGCTCACGGGCGCCAACCTCGTCACCGCGTTCGGTCTGGTGGCCCCGCGGTTCTCGGCCAACCTCAACTTCTACGTCGCGCTGGTGGTCGTGGTCATCATCGGCGCCATCGTCGGCGCGCTGCTCGCGGCGCCGGTGCTGCGCCTGCGCGGCGACTACCTCGCGATCGTGACCCTGGCGTTCGCGTCGATCGCCGTGATCCTCGCCACGTCGAACTGGCTCCAGCCGATCACCGGCGGTCCGCAGGGGCTCCGGGACGTCACCGACGCACCGCTGTTCGGGATCTCGTTCCAGGACCCCCAGAACTTCTACTACCTCGTCTTGTTCTTCTGCTCCATCGCGGTCTACATCTCGTGGCGGCTCGCGTGGTCGCGCACGGGCCGGGCGTGGAACGCGATGCGTGAGGACGAGCAGGTCGCCGACGCGATGGGCGTGAACACGTCGCGCTACAAGCTCCTCGGGTTCGCGATCGGCGGCGCGATGGCCGCCGTCGGCGGGGCGCTGTTCTCGGTGAAGGTGGGGACCGTGCAGCCGGGGAGCTTCGAGATCCTCGTCTCGATCACCGTGCTCGCGGTCGTGATCCTCGGCGGGCTGGGCAGCGTGCCGGGCGTGGTCGTGGGCGCGCTGGTCCTGCTCGGGCTGCCCGGGCTGCTGTCGCAGCTCGAGGAGTACCGCCTGCTGATCTACGGCGGGGCGCTCGTGGCGATCATGATCCTGCGCCCGCAAGGCCTGATCCCCAACGTCCGGCGCTCGCGGGAGCTGCAGGAGGAGGAGCGCACCCAGGACGCCTGGCAGGAGATCTTCGCCCAGAAGGAGCAGGCGGCCGCGGAGCAGGCCGACGCCGCCACGGCGGCCGCGACGCTCGAGGAGGGCTCGTGACGTCGGTGCTCGAGGTCGAGGGCTTGGTCAAGCATTTCGGCGGGCTCTACGCGCTCGGCGGGCTGGACCTGCACGTGGACGAGGGCGAGATCGTGAGCGTGATCGGTCCGAACGGGGCCGGCAAGAGCACGCTGTTCAACGTCGTCACCGGCCTGTATCCCCCGGACGAGGGCGACATCCGGTTCCAGGGGGACAGCATCGTCGGGCTCCGCCCGAACCAGGTCACGAAGCTCGGCATCGCCCGCACGTTCCAGAACGTCCACCTGTTCCCGAACATGACCGTGCTCGAGAACGCGATGGTGGGTCAGCACTGCCGGACCCGCTCGGGCGTGTTCGGCGCCATCCTCCAGCTCCCGAGCACCAGGCGCGAGGAGCAGCGGATCCGGGAGCGCTCGAAGCAGGCGCTCGGCTTCTTCGGGCCGCGCCTGGCGGGCTACCGACAGGACCAGCCGGCGTTCGTGCTCTCGTACGCGAACCGCCGACGGCTCGAGATGGCGCGCGCGCTCGCGACCGACCCGAAGGTCATCCTGCTGGACGAGCCCACCGCCGGCATGAACCCCCGCGAGACGCTGGAACTCCGCGACCACATCGTGCGGATGCGGGACGAGCTCCAGCTCACGGTCCTGGTGATCGAGCACGACATGCGGGTCGTGAAGGGCGTCTCGGACCGGGTGGTGGCCTGCGACTACGGCCGGAAGATCGCCGAGGGCACGTACGAGGAGGTGGCGAACGACCCGCAGGTGGTCGAGGCCTACCTCGGCACGAAGGCGGCCGGATGAGCGACCCGTCGCCGGCGACGGCCCCCGCGACGACGCCGGACCGCCGTCCCGTGCTGGAGATGCGGAACGTCCACACGCACTACGGGCTCGTCTCGGTCCTGCGCGACGTGAACATCGAGATCTACCCCGGTGAGATGGTGTGCCTGCTCGGCGGGAACGCCAGCGGCAAGACGACCACGCTGAAGACGATCCTCGGGTACGTGAAGCCGTCAGAGGGCGAGGTGTTGGTGGAGGGTGAGGTGGTCAGCGGCCTGAAGACCACCGAGATCGTGCGCCGTGGTATCTCGATGGTCCCGGAGAACCGCCGTCTCTTCGGCAACATGACGGTGGCCGAAAACCTGGAGCTCGGCGCGTTCCTGCGGACGGACCGCCAGGAGGTGGCCGAGGAGCGGGAGCGGATCCTCCAGGTGTTCCCGCGGGTGCGCGAGCGCCTGAGGCAGAAGGCGGGCACCCTGTCGGGCGGCGAACAGCAGATGGTCGCGATGGGCCGAGCGCTGATGGCCGATCCCCGGGTCCTGCTGATGGACGAGCCGTCGATGGGCCTGGCGCCGGTGCTCGTGGAGCAGGTCTTCGAGATCATCCAGACGATCCGGGGCCTGGGCAAGACGATCTTCGTGGTCGAGCAGAACGCGAACATGGCGCTGTCGATCGCCGACCGCGGGTACGTGATCCAGACCGGGCAGGTGGTGCTGGCCGATACGGCCGAGAACCTGCTGAACAACCCCCTGATGCGGGAGGCGTACCTCGGGGAGCTGTAGATGCGACTCCCCGTGATCGACGCCGCCGAGCTCCGTCGCGCGCTGCCGATGGTGGCCGCGATCGATGCGCTCGAGACCGCCTTCGGCCGCTCGCTGCCGTCGGCGCCGCTCCGGTCGCGGGTGGAGACACCGTCCGGATCGCTCCTGCTCATGCCGTCGTCGTCGGCGGACGCGCTGGGCGTGAAGCTCGTGACGCTGACGCCGGCGAACCCCGGGCACGGCCTGCCGTACATCCACGCGGTGTACGCGCTGTTCGACGGCGCGACGCAGGCGCCGCGCGCGATCCTCGACGGCGCCGCGCTGACGGCGCTCCGGACCGGCGCGGTCTCGGGCCTGGCGACCCGGCACCTCGCGCTCGCGGAGGCGTCACGGCTGGTGGTGTTCGGGGCCGGCGTCCAGGCCCGCTCGCACGTCGAGGCGATGCGCGCCGTCCGGCCGGTGGAGCGCGTGACGCTGGTCTCGCGCTCGGTCCCGGCGGCCGAGGCGCTCGTCGACGAGCTGGTCGCCGGAGGTCTGGACGCCGCCGTCGGCGGACCGGACGCCGTCGCCGACGCGGACCTCGTGTGCACGTGCACGACGAGCTCCGTCCCGGTCTTCGAGGGGATGCTCCTCGCCCCCGGCGCGCACGTGAACGCCGTTGGCGCGTACACGCCCGAGACCCGGGAGCTCGACGACGAGGCCATCCGACGCTCGCGCGTCGCGGTCGAGACGCGAGAGGTCGTCATGGCCGAGGCCGGCGACCTGCTGATCGCGATCCGGGCCCGCGTCGTCGGACCGGACCACGTGGTGGCCGACCTCGCCGAGGTCGTCGCGGGGGCACGGGTCCGCCGCTCGCCGGCGGACGTCACGGTGTTCGTGTCGGTGGGTGTCGCGTTCGAGGACCTGGTCGTCGCGCGCGCGGCGGTGGAGCGGCTGTCGTGAGGACGACGGCGGACGTCGTCGTCGTGGGCGGAGGTGCGGTCGGGGTCAGCGCCGCGTACCACGTTGCGGCCGCCGGGGCGGGGCGGGTCCTGCTGCTCGAGCGCGCCGACGCGCTCGGCACCGGCTCGACCGGTGCGTGCGCGGGCGGCTTCCGGTCCCAGTTCTCGAGCGAGGTGAACGTCCGGCTCTCCCGGGCGAGCGTCCCGATGATCGTCGGCTTCGCCGAGGAGCACGGGCTCCCGCTCGACGTGTGGCAGCACGGTTACCTGTTCCTCGTCCGGAGGGAGGCGCTCTGGAGCCGGTTCCTGGCCGCCGTCCAGGTCCAGCGCTCGCTCGGGGTGGAGGTCGAGGTCTTGGCGCCGGACCGGGCCGAGGAGCTGGTTCCGGGGATCTCGCTCGAGGGCGTGGTTGGCGCGACGTATGGCCCGCGGGACGGGATCGCCGACCCGTCGGGGCTCACGAACGGGTACGCCACACTCGCGCGCCGCACCGGGGCCGAGATCAGGACCGGGGTCGAGGCGCTCGCCGTCCGCGTGACGGACGGCGCCGTCCAGGGTGTCCGGACGAGCGATGGAGACGTCGACGCGCCGGTCGTCGTCGACGCGGCCGGCCCGTGGGGGGCGGCGCTCGCCGCGACCGCGGGGGTGGACCTCCCGCTCGAGCCGATCCCGAGGAACGTGGTGACGACCGGCCCGTTCCCCGGCGTCCCCGAGCGTCGGACGCTCGTGATCGACGCCGAGACCAGCTTCTACTTCCACCGCGAGGGCGCCGGCGTCCTCATGGGCATGGGCGCCTCCGCCGAGCGACCCTCGTTCGACACGTCGCCGGACGAGCGCTTCCTCACCGAGGAGGTCCTGCCGACCGCGGTCCGGGTGTTCCCGCCGGTGGCGGAGGCGGGGCTCGAGCGCACCTGGGCGGGCCTCTACGAGATGACGCCGGACCGGCATCCGGTCCTCGGCCCGGCGCCCGGGGTCCGGGGGTTCTATCTGGCGAACGGGTTCAGCGGGCACGGGTTCCAGCACGCGCCCGTGGTCGGCAGGTTGTTGGCCGAGATGATCGTCGAAGGCCGGGCCACGACGGTCGACGTCTCGAGCCTTGGAATCGAGCGCTTCACCCAGGGACGGCTGCTGCCGGAGGCGCAGGTCGTCTGATCGATCGGTGCCGGGGGCGGGATTCGAACCCGCACGCGCTCTCGCGCGATGGTTTTTGAGACCACCGAGTCTGCCTGTTCCTCCACCCCGGCCTGGGTAACAGTCTAGGGCCACGG
>DASTHN010000117.1:0-16582 GCA_035718185.1 Actinomycetota bacterium | reverse complement strand
CGCCGCTGCAACGTCCCCGGCCATCGTCCGTGCCGCCCCCCGTATGCTTGCCGCGCGATGAACGACCGATTCCTGCGCGCCTGCCGGCGTGAGCCCGTCGATCGCACGCCAGTGTGGTTCATGCGCCAGGCCGGCAGGTACCTCCCCGAGTACCGGGAGGTGCGCGGCGACCGTGACATCCTCGAGACCTGCAAGCACCCGGACGTCGTCGTCGAGATCACGCTGCAGCCGCTGCGACGCATGGCGCTCGACGCGGCGATCGTGTTCAGCGACATCATGGTGCCGCTCGAGGCGATCGGGCTCGACATCGCGATCGCGTCCGGCACCGGGCCGATCGTGGAGGATCCGATCCGCTCGGCGGATGACCTCGCGCGTCTGCGCGCGCTCGAGCCCGAGGCGGACGAGCCCCACCTGCTCGAGGCGATCCGACTCCTGCGCGCCGAGCTCGACGTGCCGCTGATCGGCTTCTCGGGAGCGCCGTTCACGCTGGCCTCGTACCTGGTGGAAGGCGGTCCGTCCAAGGACCATGCCCGGACGAAGGCGCTGATGCACGCCGACCCGGTCACGTGGGGTCGGCTGATGGACGCGCTGGCGTCGATCTGCGTCGAACACCTCCGAGCGCAGGTGGCCGCCGGAGCACAGGCCGTCCAGGTCTTCGATTCATGGGTCGGCGCGCTCGACGCCGAGGACTACGAGCGCGCGGTGTTCCCGCACTCGGCCCGGGTGTTCGAGGCGGTTGGCGAGCTCGGCGTGCCGACGATCCACTTCGGTGTCGTGACGGGCGAGCTGCTCGGGCTCATGGCTCGTGCGGGGGGAGACGTGGTCGGCCTCGATTGGCGGGTGGCGCTCGACGCGGGGTGGGAGCGCGTGGGCGCGGACCGGGGCGTGCAGGGCAACCTGGATCCCGCCGTCTGCTTGGGGCCCTGGGACGCGGTACGCGAGAAGGCGCTCGGCGTGCTCCGCCGTGCCGGCGGGCGCGACGGGCATGTCTTCAACCTCGGGCATGGGGTGCTCCCGCGGACGCCGCCCGAGACGCTCCAGCGGCTCGTCGATCTGGTGCACCAGACCACCGAGCGTCCCACCTCTGACCGCTGAGGGGACGCATCCGCGAAGCCCGGTATCTTCGTCGTCGGGATATCGGACGGAGAGCGGGTGCGATGAGCGAGACCGTGTACGCGATGTATCCGGTGTTCAAGGCCTCGAGGGCGTTCCGCGACCTCGAGGTCGACGACGCCGCCCAAGAGGTCGAGAACCTGTTCAAGGGATGGGACGGCCGCGTGAGCGTGCGCGGCGTGTACTCGATCGTCGGGTTCCGGACCGATTCGGACCTCATGCTCTGGCTCGTAGGGTCCGCGCCGGAGGACCTGCAGGACGCGATCGTCGCCTTCGGTCGGACGCAGGCCGGCCGAGAGCTCGAGCGGTCGTGGACGTTCATGGGCGTCGTGAAGCCCGCGGAGTTCTCCGCCGACCATGCCCCCGCGTTCGTGAAGGGCGATCCGCCGAAGCGGTTCCTGAACGTCTACCCGTTCGTGCGAACCCCAGAGTGGTACCTGCTCCCGAGCGAGGAACGAGCCGAGATGCTGCGCGAGCACGGGGTGTTCGGGCGCGAGTTCCCCGATGTGCTGGCGAACACGACGAGCGCGTTCGGCATCAACGACTGGGAGTGGATCCTGGCGTTCGAGGCGGACGAGCTCGACCGCCTCGTCGACTGCATCCGGCGGCTCCGCGACGCGGAGGCGCGCAGGTTCACGAAGGTCGAGGTCCCGTTCGTCACGGGGATCCGCAAGGACGTGCGGGCGGCGTTCGCGGACCTGACGTAGGCGGCCGCGGCGGCGCCGCCATGTCATCATGTGGGGGCGACGCAGAGGAGGACCGCGCTGTGGCACACGCGAAGGACCGGGGCGAGAAGCACCAGAAGAAGACCGCCCAGAAGAGCATCAAGGAGAAGCGGGCATCCAAGAAGGCGAAGAAGGAGTCCGCGCGCCCGCAGCACCTGACGACCACCGGCGAGTAGTGTTCGAGGACCTCCTCCGGACGTGGGACGGCGAGGAGGCGGCCGTCCGGTTCGACACGGAGACCCGCACGTGGATGTTCGTCTGCGTGCACTCGACGCGCCTGGGTCCCGCGACCGGCGGGACACGGATGAAGCCGTACGCCGACCCGCACGAGGCGCTCCGAGACGGCCTGCGCCTGTCGGCCGCGATGACCAGCAAGAACGCCGTCGCCGGACTCCCGCTCGGCGGCGGAAAGGCCGTGCTCGCGGTCCCCGAGGTGCCGCAGGGCGATCGCCGTCGGCAGACGCTCCTGCGGTACGCCGGCCTGGTGGACGCCCTCGGCGGCACCTACGTGACCGCGTGCGACATGAACACGTCCGAGCGCGACATGGACGTGATCGCCGAGCGCACCGGTCACGTCCTCGGGCGCACGGTCGAGGGCGGAGGCTCCGGGAGCTCCGCGCCGTCCACGGCCCTCGGCGTGTTCCACGGCATCCGCGCTGCGGTGGCGCACGTGTTCGGCTCGGATGACCTCGGCGGGCGGTCCGTGCTGATCCAGGGGGTCGGCGCGGTGGGTCGTCTCCTCGCGGACCCGCTGGCCGAGGCCGGTGCGCGCCTGCTCCTGTCCGACGTGGACGAGGGCAGGGCCGGAGCTGCCGCGGCCGAGCTCGGAGCCCGGGTCGTCGCCCCCGATGCCGCCGTTTCGACGCCGTGCGACGTCTTCTCGCCGTGCGCCACCGGCGGGCTCGTGAACGCGACGACCATCCCCGCGCTCGCGTGTCGGATCGTGGCCGGCGCGGCGAACAACCAGCTCGGTGCCTCCGAGGACGCGGACGGCCTGTCCGGACGTGGGATCCTCTACGCGCCCGACTACGTCGTGAACGCCGGCGGGATCATCCACCTCGCGTCGCTCGAGCTCCTGGGTGAGGACGAGCCCCGGCGCGACGAGCGGATCCGCGCCATCGCGGACACGCTCACCGAGTGCTTCCGGCTGGCGGAGGCCGAGGGGATCTCTACCGGCGCCGGGGCCGAGCGGATGGTGGCCGAGCGGCTCGCCGCCGCGCCCTCCTCCTGACGCGCGAGTGCGGACCGGGGCGCCCGGTGGGAGCGCCCGGTCCAGACCCGCGTCAGACGCTGAAGGCGATCGGACGGACACCGACCGCCCGGAGGTCCAGGGCGAGGAGCGTGGCCCACGGGTGCTCGTCGGCCTCCAGCCCGCGGGCGTTGCGGAGAACGAACGAGACGCGCCCCCTCGAGCGCTCCACCCGATACGTCGCGTGGTAGGACCGGATGAGCCGCTCGACGACGCTCGCGTCGGATGGACGGACGCTCACGCGGATCGGCGAGACCCATCGCGGGAGCGCTCGGGCGGCGTTCATCGCGGCGGGGACGAGGGCCGGGCGAGCCCACCGCGCCTGCACCGGGCTCGGGTCCGGCCCGAAGAGCGCGTTCCACAGCAGCTCCTGGCTCCCCTGCGTGAAGGCCCGGTAGTTCGGGTCGGTCGTGAAGAGTACGACCCTCCCGTCGGCGACGGGCTCGTCCACCACCGCTGCCGTGCCACCGAGCTCCTCGGCGCCCTCCTCGTAGCCGGACACGAAGAAGTCCTCCGTGCCGGCGACGGGATACGTGACCGGGGCCGTGCCGCCGGACGCGTTCATCACCAGGTCGTACTCGTAGTAGACCCAGTCGAACGACCCGACCCCCGTGGCGAGCGGGCTCGCCGGGTCGACGGCAACCCGGATCAGGCTCCCCGGGATGTCCGAGTGCGGCTTCTTGAGGATCGCGGTCGTCAGCCCCAGGCGGGCGGCGAGCTCGGCGCCGCCGCGCCACCCGATGTACCTGCCGCCGCCCTCGACCCACGCGCGGAGGTTCGCCCGTCCGGCCTTGCCGAGGCGTTGCGAGGCGACGATCGGATCGCCGGTCGTCGCGATCAGGACGTCCACCTGGTCGAGCGTGCCGGCCGCGATGTCGCCGCCGGTCACGTCGATGGAGCCGACGTCCCAGACCTCGGCGAGCAGGTACCGGATCCAGCCGGCGGACTCGATCGAGGCCGAGCTGTTCGAGGTCTGCAGCACCGCGATCGTGGGCGGGTCGGTCGGCGGTGTCGGCGGGGCCGGCTCGTCGACCGGCGGCGCGAGCGCGGCCGACGGGGTCAGCGCCGCGCCGGACCAGCCGGCCGTGAGGTTCATCAGCAGCGGGCCGCTCCAGGCTGTGACGTCGTAGAAGTAGGGGAACGGGGTGTAGGGATCCTCGTGCAGCATCGCCTGGACCCAGTGCTTCTGTGCCTGGGCGAGCGGCACCCAGTATGTGCCGGCCGGCAGGACCAGGGCCTCGGCGGCGCGTCCGTACGGATGGAAGTCGTCGACCTCGAGCGGCGCCGTGAGCCGGTAGACCTCGACGTCCATCCGCTGCAGCCGGCGGACGAGCGCGTCCGCCTGGGCGGCGTTGTTCGGGTCGTCGGTCCGGATGAAGTAGTTGCGGACCGGGTCGGTCGGGACCTCTCGCACGACCTCGCTGTGGCGGTTGTAGACCTGGTTCGGTTGGAGGACGCCGTCGACGCCCTCCTGGTACGCCTGCACATAGGCGTCGTGCCACGCGGTGAGGATCGGGTCCTTCTCCGCGGCGCCGGCCGAGATCGAGGCCCACATGGCCACGAACTGCTCGTGCGTCCGCTGCCAGATCGGATCGCCGCTGTACTTCTCGAACGTCATGCCGGCGGCGGTGAAGCCCGTCGTCGGCACCGTGTCCCCGTATCCCATGTAGAACAGGTCGTACACGGACTCGTTGAAGTACGGGATCTTCTCGGCCTGGAACCGGTCCATGATCGCCGGAGCGTAGAGCCCGTTGATCCATCCGATCGATTCGTCCGTGATCTCGTGGTAGATCGGGTCCGCGTTGGGCGGGAAGAAGTAGGTCTTCGAGCCCATCTCGTGTGAGTCGATGAACAGCACGGGCGGGTACTGTCGCAGCACCTCGAGCTTGCCATCGGTCTCGGGCTGGGTGCGCGCGAACCAATCACGGTTCAGGTCGAAGGAGTAGGCGTTGCGGCGCGTCTCGGCGTTGCGTCCGTCGGGGTTCTGTGTCGGCAAGATCACGACGAGCGCATCGTCGAGGATCTGGGTTGCCGCGCAGTCGTTCCGGGACGCCAGCTCGTACAGCACCTCGAGCGAGGCGTCCGTGCCGGACTCCTCGCCTCCGTGGACGTTCCCCGCGATCCACAGGATCGCCGGGGTGCTCGCCGCCAGGGCCGCTGCCTCGTCGACCGGCGTCGCCGGGTCTCGGAGCGCTCGCACGGCGTCCTGCACGGCCGCGAGACCGCCCGGCGTGACGTTCGCGGGATCGCCGACGATCGCGTAGCGGAGCGCTCGACCCTCCCACGAGGTCGCGGCGGTGCCGGCGACCACGCGGTCGCTGGCGGCCGCGATCGCATCCAGGAAGGCGTTGGACTCCTCGGCGGTCACCTCCTGCGTGCCGAGCGCGAACCCGAGCACGTCCTCGGACGTGGGGACGTCCTCGGTGTACGCGGGTGGCGTCTCGAAGGGGTCGCAGGCAGGCTGTGCGGCGGTGACGCCGATGGGTTGCAGCACCGCGACGAGGAGGAACACGGAGCCGAGCAGCACGGCCCGGGTCTTCCGGCTCGGTGTGGGCATCGGAGGCCTCCCTTGGCTCGGAGCCGGTCTCGGTCCCGAGCGTCCCGCCGCCGGCGCGTATCGTCAAATCCGCGGCTCAGCCGGGGAAGGAGGACGCCGCCTCGAGCGTCGCCGCGACCTCTTCCGGGCCGTGCGTCGTCGAGAGCGTCCACAGCTCGTAGCCCGAGGGCGGCAGGTAGACGCCCCGCTCGAGCATGTGGTGGAACAGTCGCGCGTACCGCTCGTGGTCGGCGGCGCGAGCGTCTCCGTAGTCCCGCACGGGCCCATCGGCGAAGAACACGCTGAACAGCGACCCGGCTCGGTTGACCGTGACGGGGAGGCCGCGCGCGCCGAAGGCCTCGACGATGCCTGCCGTGATCTCCCCGGCGGTGCGGAGGAGCCCGGGGTACGGGTCCGTCGCCCGCGCGAGGTCCAGGGCGGCGATGCCGGCCGCCACCGCCACGGGATTCCCCGACAGCGTGCCCGCCTGGTACACGGGCCCGATCGGGGCGAGCTGCTCCATCAGGTCGCGCGTCCCGCCGAAGGCGGCGCACGGGAACCCCCCGCCCATCACCTTGCCGAGCGCGGTCAGATCGGGCTCTATCCCGTACACGGACTGCGCCCCCCCGTACGCGATCCGGAAGCCGGTGATGACCTCGTCGAACAGCAGGAGCGCGCCGTGGCGGCTCGTCAGCTCGCGCAGGCCCTCGAGGAAGCCGGACACGGGCGGCACCACGCCCATGTTCGCGGCGACCGGCTCGACGACGACGACCGCGATCTCGCCGCCTCGCTCGTCGAACACCGCGCGCACCGCCTCGAGGTCGTTGTAGGGGACGGTGAGGGTGTCCCGCGCAGCGCCCTCGGTCACCCCGGGCGATCCGGGGATCCCGAACGTCGCGACGCCCGATCCGGCGCCCTTGGCCAGCAGCGTGTCCGAGTGCCCGTGGTAGCAGCCCTCGAACTTGAGCACGACGTCGCGCCCGGTCGCTCCGCGGGCCAGCCGAACGGCGCTCATCGCGGCCTCGGTCCCGCTCGAGACCAGCCGGACCATCTCGACGCTCGGCATCGCCGCGACGATCCGCTCGGCCAGCGCCACCTCGAGCTCGGTGGGAGCCCCGTACGACGTCCCTCGACGTGCGGCGGCGATCGCTGCCTCGACGATCTGGGGGCAGGCGTGTCCGAACAGCTTCGCTCCCCACGACTGGACGAAGTCGATGTAGGTCTTGCCGTCGACGTCGATGAACGTGGGCCCGCGCGCCTCGCGCACGAAGATCGGTGTCCCCCCGACGCCGCCGAACGCGCGGACGGGCGAGTCCACTCCGCCTGGGATGACCGCCTTCGCGCGCTCGAACAGGTCCTCGGAGCGGGTCACGTCCGCCCGGCGCTCCTCCCGCGGATCGCCTGCCAGATCGCGAGCACGATCACCGCGCCGAGCACCGAGCCGACCAGACCGCTCGGCTTCAGCTCGAGGCCGTCCCCCGAGATCAGGCTGATGAGCAGGCCGCCGACGAACGAGCCGACCAAGCCGGCGACGATCGCCTCGGTCCAGTTGGTGTTCCGCATGCCGTCGGAACGGCCGAGGATCAGCTGCGCGAGCCAGCCGCAGATCATCCCCCACACGATCATGAACAAGATCAGCACGACGCCCTCCTCGATCGGTCCCGGCGATTCTCCCGCACGTCGCCGATGGCGTCAGCGTGGGAGGTCCTGCGTTCCCGGCCGCCCGGCCCCTGGTCGCGCCCCGGGGCACCCGCGGTCGACGCTCGTGCGGAGGTGGAGACACGCGGGTCTGCAGCTGGGCGTGGGCTCGGTCGGCGCAGTTGATCGCGCGGACGATCGCCGCCGAGCCCGAGATCGAGCAGGTCGTGCTCGCGGACATCGACGAGGCGTGATCGACCTGCCCCAGGGGTAGCGGCGGTCAGGCGACGAGGCCTTGTTCGCGGAGCACGCCGACCGGCAGCACGTGGCAGTACGGCTCGTGCCCGGTCTTGTCGTAGTAGCGCTGGTGGTAGTCCTCGGCCGCATAGAAGGGCCCGGCCGGCTCGATCTCCGTCGCGATCGGCCGGGGGAACCGAGCCTGCGCCCGCTCACACGAGCCCAGGGCCGCCCGCTGCTGCTCCGGCGAGTGCGTGAAGATCGCGCTCCGGTACTGATCGCCGACGTCCGGCCCCTGCCGGTCGACCTGCGTCGGGTCGTGCATCGCCCAGAACACCTCGAGCAGCTGGTCGTACGTCACCCTCTGGGGGTCGAACGTGACCTGGACGACCTCGGCATGCCCCGTCGTGTGCGAGCACACGTCGCGGTACGTGGGGCTCTCGGTATGCCCGCCGCTGTAGCCGCTCACGGCCTCGACCACCCCGGGGACCTGTCGGAAGACCCACTCGACACCCCAGAAGCAGCCCGCGCCGAACGTCGCGGTCTCGAACGCCATGGATGGATCGCCTCCTCGATCGGGGTTCTCACCTCTACGGTATCCGTGGAGGGCCGTTCCGTTTCGCACTCCGACCGCGCTCCTCGCCGGTCGGCCAGTGTTCCACCGACAGACCCTGGATCTCTTGGAAGTCCTTCGGGTTGCCCGTGACGAGCCTCGCGCCGATCGAACGGCCGCCGCCGCGATGAGCGCGTCCGCTTGCGAGAGCGTCCGGCCCCTGGTCCGGTGCTCACGACGCCACCACCCCGCCTCCTCCGCCGTGATGGCGGACACGTAGGGGAGATCGCCCACGGCCTGCAGCGCGAGGAGCACACTCGATCCCTTGTGGCTGCGAAGGCGCTCGTCCGCGCTCCCGCGACGCGCTACCCTCGGCGGATGGAGCCAACCGAGGACGATGTCCGCCGCTTCGCCGCCTCCTTCCAGCGCTTCGCGGAGGCGATGGCGCAGCACGCCCACGGCGAGCGCGTCCCGCCGATCCGGGCGCTGATCGACGAGCACCTGGGTCGAGACACGTCGATGATCCCGATCTTGTCCGAGACGTTCTCGTCCTGGGACCAGGTGAACGTCCAGGTGGCCGTCACCGCATGGCTGGCGGGCGAGGGCCGGTCGCACGAGCTGGTCGGACTGACCGGGCAGCAACGTCATTACAGCTCGATGTCGGACATGCTCGACACGGCGCAGTGGGCCGGCGTGCGTGTCGGCCCCGTCGATCTGGTGAACCTCCCCGTCGGACCCCACGAGACCCTGGCGTGCATCCAGTTCGGCCTGTTCCTGATCGACGACGCCGGCTCGAGGTTCGCGGTCCTGATGCGCGGGCCGAGCCAGCACGCCGAGAGTCCGTCCGTGGTCCTCGAGGTCCTCGCGGCCGACCACGATCTGGGGCGGGCCTTCCTGCAGAGCGTCCGAGACCTCACGGTCGAGCTCAACGTCTTCCGCGGACAGGTCGTCTCCTTCGGCGAGTCGGAGATGGGTCATTACGGCATCGGGCCGATCGTCTTCTTCGACCGCCCGGAGGTCGGACGTGGTGAACTCGTGCTGGCCGACGGGGTCCTCGAGGCCGTGGAGCGCCAGGTCCTGACCGTCGCTCGGGAGCGCGACCGGCTGCGTTCGAGCGGCCAGCACATCAAGCGTGGCCTGCTGCTCCACGGGCCGCCCGGGACGGGCAAGACCCTCACGGTCCGCTACCTCATGACGGTGGCGCGGGACCACACCGTCGTGCTCCTGACGGGACGAGGGCTCCACATGGTCCGGCCGGCGGTCGCCCTCGCGCGGCTCCTGCAGCCATCGCTCGTCGTGCTCGAGGACGTGGACCTGGTCGCGGAGGAGCGCGGGATGCATCCCGGCTACAGCAACCCGGTCCTGTACGACGTGCTGAACGTGATGGACGGCATCGACGAGGACGCGGACGTCGCGTTCCTGCTGACGACGAACCGCGCCGATCTCCTGGAGCCGGCGCTCGCCGCGCGGCCGGGTCGCGTGGATCTGGCGGTCGAGATCGTCCTGCCCGACGCCGTGGCGCGCCGACGGCTGATCGAGCTTTACGGACGAGGGCTCGACCTGCGGCTCGAGGACGCGGATCGCATCGTCGAACGGACGAGCGGGGTGACCGCGTCCTTCGTGAAGGAACTGATGCGCAAGGCGGCGGTGCTCGCCGCCGTCCAGACCGCGGGCGAGGGCCGCCTGACCGTCACCGACGCCAACGTCCACGCCGCCCTCGACGAGCTCCTCGCCGAGGAGAGCGCCCTCACGCGCGTGCTGCTCGGCGGTGAGGTGCGGACGCATCGGCGCCCGGGCACCGAGTGGATGATGCCGCCGGAGGAGGACTGATCCCGGTTCTGGGATCAGCCGGCGAGCCAGCCGGCGGCGTCCTTGGCGTGGTACGTGAGCACGAGGTCCGCGCCGGCGCGGCGGATCGACGTGAGGGCCTCGAGCACGGCCTTGCGCTCGTCGAGCCAGCCGTTGAGCGCCGCGGCCTTCAGCATCGCGTACTCACCGCTCACGTTGTAGGCCGCCATCGGGAAACGGGTCTCGTCCTTGGCGCGGCGGATGATGTCCAGATACGGGAGCGCCGGCTTGACCATCACGACGTCGGCGCCCTCGCCGATGTCGGCTTGCACCTCCCGGATCGCCTCGTCGGAGTTCGGCGGATCCATCTGGTACCCGGTCCGGTCGCCGAAACGCGGGGCGCACTCGGCGGCCTCGCGGAACGGTCCGTAGAACGCGCTCGCGAACTTCGCCGCGTACGCGATGATCCCGACCCGTTCGAACCCGCCCTCGTCGAGCGCGTCGCGGATCGCCGCCACCTGGCCGTCCATCATGCCGCTCGGGCCGACCATCTGAGCGCCGGCCTCGGCCTGCGCGAGCGCGATCCTGCGGTACAGCTCGACCGTGCGGTCGTTGTCGACGTGGCCCTCGTCGTCCAGGACCCCGCAGTGACCGTGGTCCGTGTACTCGTCCAGGCACAGGTCGGCCATCACGACGTGGTCGTCGCCGAGCTCCTCGCGCATCACGCGCAGCCCCCGCTGCGCGATGCCGTCTGGGTTCCATGCTTCGGAGCCCTGCGCGTCCTTGCGCTCCGGGACCCCGAAGAGCATGAACGCGGTCACCCCGCGCGCCGCGGTCTCGGCGACCTCCTTGCGGAGCGACTCGAGCGTGTGCTGGTGCTGGCCCGGCATCGAGGGGATCTCGATGGGCTCGGCGATCCCCTCCTTCACGAACAGCGGAGCGATGAAGTCGGTCGCGGCGAGCTCGATCTCTCGGACGAGCGTCCGCAGGGCCGGCGTGCGGCGGAGCCGCCGTGGGCGGTGCTGGGGGAAGCTCATGCGCGCGATGGTACCCCCGACCGGGCGATCGGGGCGGGTCCTCCGGCCTCGGGGAGGCCGGTCGAACGGACCTGCGCGTGCCTATCGGGGCCGCGGGCGGAAGACGCGCTCGAGCGCGGCCACCAGACCCTCCATCGTGTGCGGCCTCGCGACCGCGGAGACCCTGAACCCGTGCTCGCGAGCCTCGCGAGCTGTCACGGGTCCGATGCACACGACCCTCGGGTTCCCCTTCGCCGCGCCGAGCGCGCGCACGAACCCCCGGACGGTGGACGCGCTCGTGAACGTCACGGCGTCCACGTTCCCCCTGCGGAGCGCGTCGCGGGCGTCCTTCGGGAGCGATCGAGCAAGCCGCGTGCGGTACGCCTCCACGCGGTCGGCCTCCCATCCCTTCCTCGCGAGCGCGGCCTCCAGCCCCTCGGGCGCGATGTCCGCTCGAGCGCACAGCACCCGTCCGGCGCCGCGCGGGAAGGCCGTGGCCAGTCCGAGCGTCGTGTAGGTCCGAGGCATCAGGTCGGGGTCGCGGCCGCTCCACCCGCGGAACGCCTCGGCGGTGCCCTCACCGATCGCGGCGACGTGCGCGCGGACCTGGCGCGGCTCCAGGTTCGCGACGAGCATGTCGACGGTGCGCGGGCTCGTGAGCGCGATCCACTCGTAGGCGCCGTCGGCGAGCTCGCGCAGCGCCCGCCGGAGCGCCGCCGATCGCGAGGGTGCGAGCTCGATCGCCGGCGCCACGATCGGGGTCCCCCCGCGCCGCTCGATCGCCCGCACCAGCTCCGCCGATTGCTCGAGCGGGCGGGTGACCAAGATCGTCCGCCCCGAGAGGGACTTCACGGCCGGATCGCCATCACGGCCGGACCGCCGCGAGGATCTCCTCGGCGCCGGATGCCCGCAGGTCGGCCTCGGCCAGGCCGGCGACCTCCTCGGGATCGTCGGCCTCGACCGCGGTGCGGGCCTCGCGAGCGCCGTCCGGCGTGAAGACGCCAGCGACCATCCGGACGGTCCCCTCCTCGACGTCCGCGCACGCGCCCAGCGGCAGGGCGCAGCCGCCGCCGAGCCGACGCATGACCGAGCGCTCCGCGAGGAGCGCCGTCCGCGTGGGCGCGTGCTCGAGCGCCACGGCGGCCCCGAGCGTGGCCGCATCGTCCGCCCTCGCCTGGATCGCGAGGCACCCCTGGCCCGGAGCCGGGATGATCTCCGCGACGGACATCGGCGCGACATGCTCCGGCACGAGGCCGAGCCGCATCAACCCGGCCGCGGCCAGGACGATCGCGTCGAGCTCGCCGTGGGCGAGCTTCGCCAGGCGCGTGTCCACGTTGCCGCGGACGTCCTTCAGCAGGACGTCCGGGCGCCAGCGGAGGATCTGCGCCTGCCGCCGGAGGCTGGACGTGCCGACGACGCTGCCCGGCGGCAGGTCTCCGTCCCGGGTCACGAGGACGTCGAGCGCGCTCGCGCGCTCGGGTACCGCAGCGAGGACGAGTCCGTCCTCGTCCTCGGCGGGGAGGTCCTTCGCGGAGTGGACCGCCAGGTCGACCTCGCCGTCGAGGAGCGCGCGCACGATCTCGGTGACGAACATGCCCTTGAGCCCCGCCGGGCCGGTCACCCCGGTGTTGCGGTCGCCCGAGGTCGTCATGCCGACGATCTCCGCCTCCACGCCGTTGGCGCGGAGCCGCTCGGCCACCTCCGTCGCCTGCGCGAGCGCCAGACGCGAGCGACGGGTGCCGATGCGGAGCGTCACGGCTCGGGCAGCTCGAGATCGTAGAGCTGGGCGAGCAGCGTCTCGTGCGCGTGCTCGGTGCCGGGCGCCGAGAGCTCCTTGAGCCGCACGATCGGGTCGTGGAGCAGCTTCGCGACGATCCCGCGCGCCAGTGCCTCGACGGCCTCACGCTCGTCCGGCGTGAGGCTCGCCAGCTCCGAGCGGTGGCGCTCCATCTCCCCGTTCACGACCGCGTTCCCGCGTTCGCGCAGCGCGTGGATCAGCGGCGCGAGCGTGTCCGCCCGCCGCCGGACGGCGTAGCGGTGGACCTCGGCCCCGACGATCCCTCTCGCTCGCTCGATGTCCTCGGCGGCGTCGCTCGCACGCGCCGAGAACGTGTCCTTGAGGCCCTCGATGTCGACCAGGTGCACGCCGCGGATCGCGGCGGCCGACGGCTCGACGTCGCGCGGGACGGCGAGGTCGAGCACGAACAGCGGGCGCTCCCGCCCATCCATCACCTGAGCCACCGTGCTCGCGTGCAGCACCAACCCGGCGGCGCCCGTCGCCGAGATCGCCAGGTCGGACGCTCGGAGCGAGTCGGGCAGCTCCTCCAGGTCCCCGTGATCGGCATCGGTGCGCTCGGCGAGGACGCGGGCGCGCTCGAGCGATCGGTTCAGGATGCGGACGGTGCCCACGCCGCGGGCCCGCAGGTGCTTCACGGCGAGGGCTGCCATGTGCCCGGCGCCGACGACGACCGCCGTGCGGTCCTCGAGGCCGCCCAGGGTGTTCGCCGCCAGATCCGCGCCGGCGTCGACGAACGCGTCCGGCGCGGACCCGACGCCGGTCTCCGTACGGACCCGCCGCCCAGCGCGACCCGCCGAGTGGAACAGCGCGGTGAGCGCGTGACCGGTCGCGCCCTCGGCCTCGGCGCGGCGGAAGGCGTCGCGGACCTGCGAGAGGATCTGCGGCTCCCCGATCACCATCGAGTCCAGCCCCGCGGCGACCTCGAACAGGTGGCGGACCGCCGCCTCCTCGTAGTGCGAGTACAGGGGCTCGGCGAGCTCGTCCGCCGGCAGATCGCGGGACTCGGCCAGCAAGCGCCTCAGCGCCTGGAAGCCCGCGTGGTAGGCGGGAACGCTCGCGTAGACCTCGACCCGGTTGCAGGTGGACAGGACGACGGCCTCATCGACGGCCGGGTCCTCGGCGACCCGCCTGTACGCCTTGACGAGATCGTCGTCGGCGAACGCGAGGCGCTCGAGCAGTTCGACCGTCGCGTGCCGGTGCGAGATGCCGAGCGCAAGGATGGCCATCGGTGCAGGTCATGGTACCGGAGGTCATCCATGATCCGACCGCTGCGGCCAGTGGGTCGGGTTCCGTAGGATAGGTGGCGGAGACGTGGCTGAGTGGCCGAAAGCAGCCGCCTGCTAAGCGGTTAGGGGGTTGATAGCTCCCTCGCGCGTTCGAATCGCGCCGTCTCCGCAGGTCACCGGGCGATGGGCCGTCCTCCTGCGGGTCGTTGTAAGATGCCTCGCCATGGCCCGCGCCTGCATCCTCCTGACCGTGGCGCTCGCCGCGTCGCTGCTCGCGACCGTGGGCACGCAGCCCGCGTCGGCCGAGCCGGTCGTGCAGGCAACGCTCGTCCAGACGATCGACACGTCGGCGTTCGACCCGCCGAGCCCCGATCCGTCGGGGCTGGACTTCCTTCCCTCCGGAAAGCTCCTCATGTCGGACGGTGAGGTCGACGAGACGCCGCACTGGAGGAAGAGGAACGTCTTCACGATCACGACCGACGGCGATCTGGTCGGGACCTTCAAGACGACCCGGTTCTCGACCGAACCCGCGGGCCTCGACGTCACGAAGAAGCAGCTGTACGTCGCCGACGACGTCCAGGACAAGATCTTCGTCGTCAAGCGCGGGAAGGACCATCGGTACGGCACGCGCGACGACCCGGTCCGATCCTTCGGCACGGTGCGGCTCGGATGCCGCGATCCCGAGGGGGTCGCCCTCGGCGGAGGGTTCCTGTTCATCGCATCGGGGAGCGACGGCGGCGACCCGTCCGTCTGCCGGCTCAGCCCCGGGCCGAACGGCCGCTTCGACGGCACGGGCGGCAAGGGTGACGACCGCGTCCGGAGCTTCAACACGACGAGGCTCGGTCAGCCCGACCCCGAGGGCATCGCGTACCGACCGTCCACGAAGACCATCTTCCTCGTGAGCAACCGCCGGAACTCGCCGGTCAGCGAGACCACGAAGAAGGGGCGGCTCGTCCGGACGATCGAGACCGACGGCCTGGGCATGCGCTCACCGGCAGGGCTGGCATGGGGCCCGGGAAGTACGGGCGGCAACCACCTCTGGGTCGCAGATCGGCGCGTGGACAACGTCGCCGACCCGAACGAGAACGACGGCATGATCTTCGAGATCTCGTTCTAGCGAGACCCGGGTCAGGCCTCGCAGCCGCGAACCGAGTCCGCGCCGGGCCCGCCCGTGCAGACGTCGCGGCCGCGCCCGCCGATCAGGGTGTCCTTGCCGCCCTTCCCGAGCAGCGTGTCGTTCCCGTCGAACCCCTTCAGGATGTCTCGGCGGTTCCCGCCGGTCGCGCGGTCGCTGGCGTGGCCACCCAGGAACGTGACCTTCCGAGGGCTCCAGTTCTCGTATCGCAGCGGCGTGGCCCAGTCGCGCGCGTCGACGGTGCCGCCGCTCGGGGCGATCGCCTGCCAGTACACGTACCCGCGCTCGATGCTGGCGAGCGTGTACGTGCCGCCGGCCGTCGTCACCTGGCCGGGGTCGAGGTTGACGTCCTCGTATGCCTGGATCTCGACGGTGTCCGTCCCGGGCCCGCCGTCGAACGACCCGCTGTGCCCCCCGGCGAACTCCAGCGTGTCGTTCTTCGCGCCGGCCGTCACGGCGACGGTGTTCCCCGCTTGGATCCACTGCCGTCCGTCGAAGGCGGAGCCGTCGTAAGTCGGCCCGACGACCGTCAGGACCGCCCGCTCGATGCTCGAGAGCGTGTCGGTCTCCGCGCCGTTGACCAGTTGCGTGTTCGACAGGGTCGTGACGCCGGGCGAGAGATAGCCGCCGATGCTGTCGCCGCCGCCGCCGCCCTGGACGTCGTCGGTGCCGGCGCCGCCCGTCAGCCGATCGGGGCCGCCGCGGCCGATGAGGGTGTCGTTCCCGTCCCCGGCGTTGGCGAAGGTTCCGACCGGCGACGTCGTGATGGTGTCGTCGTTGCTCCCCGAGTAGATGGAGGGCTCGTTCATCTTCGGGAACGCCGATGCGGTAACCGCGGACAGGTCGATGTCGTCCGCGCCCGCGAGCGTCTCGACCGAGATCCCGGCGAGCCCCGCGCACGGAGCCGCCCCGTCGTCCGGGTTCGCGCCGTTCACCTTGACGTTGCCGCTCACGCACGTCACGTCGACGAGGTCGCTCGCCCCGTCGCCGTTGATGTACAGGACGTGACCGGAAACGTAGGAACCGATCGCTGCGTGTGCGACGGGGGCCGAGATCAGCGACATCCCGCCGAGGGCGAACGCCGCGATCGCGGCAGCGGCGATGCGTCGGGCGAGGGGACGGCGTCGCGGGCTGAGCACGGGAACCTCCTCTGGCGTGGTCGCGCGGGCATGATGCGGCTTCCCGCGCTCGCTGACAAGGCGCTCCGGTCCGATGGCCCTCGTATGCTGGCCGTCGTGGATGCTGCGCTCGTCGACCTGTTCGACACGCTCGTATGGAGCGACTGGCGCACGCTCCGCCGACAGCTGGCGGAAACGATCGGTGTCGAGCGCGGGGTCCTGCGCCGTGCGTACGAGACGACCTACACGGCCAGGCAGACCGGCGCGAACGGCAGCGCCGAAGGCGACATCGTCGCCCTCCTGGAGGCCTGTGACCTCGAGCCGGAACCCGACCGTGTCCGCCTGCTGACCGACATCGTCGCGGTGCACCTCCGCGACCACGTCCATCTCTACGAGGACTCGCTGCCGACCCTCCGCCGTCTCCACGAACAGGGGATCCGCACCGCCGTC
>DASTHN010000116.1:0-6255 GCA_035718185.1 Actinomycetota bacterium | reverse complement strand
TGCTTGCGCCCTCGGCGTACCTGAAGGCATACGCGCCGATCGGAACCGAGATCGGTCCGGGGGTGTCGTTACTCGTCGGCCCCCCTCCCGCCACAGGGCTTCCAGCGCCGGTCGCCCCGCGCGCACCGTCCGCACCGCGGTTCGCCTGGGATCTAACCCTGGCGCTGACGGGTCTCTGGCTCGCCGGGGTCGGTTGGGCGGCGCTCCTCCGGGTGCGGGTCGTGAGCAGGATCGCGATCGCGCCCGCCCTCGGGATGTCCATGCTGGCATTGACCGGTACGACGCTGGGACGCCTGGGCGTTCGCCCATCGGGCCTCGGCGCACTCGTCATCCTCGGCGTGACGACGCTGACCGGTGTCATCGCGGCCGTCATCGCAGCACGAGAGCCTCATGCGCTCCGTCGTTCCTTCGCGGGCCCGTGGATCGGGGCGGCGCGCGGCCGGCACTCTCGCGGTCGGGGAGCGTGAGTGGCGGGGCAACTCGGCGCGGGCACGGGACCGAGCGCGACCGGGCGTTCTTGAGGGGGAGCGCGTCCCACCATGCGATCCCTGCCGCACGCCAGGAAGCTGGGCTACAGGCGGGCAGCGGCTCGTCGTCGAGCGGCATGGGCTCGACAAGGTCAAGACGATCGGTGACTGCTACATGGCCGCCGCCGGCGTGCCGGATCCGCATCCGGATCACGCGCGAAGGGCCGCGCTCCTGGCGCTGGACATGCGAGATGAGGTCGCGACCTCGGCCGTGTCCGGCCGCCCGGGTCTCGAGTTGAGGATCGGCATCAACTCGGGGCCGGTCGTCGCCGGGGTGATCGGCACGAAACGGTTCCTCTACGACCTGTGGGGTGATGCCGTGAACACTGCCAGCCGGATGGAGTCGCAGGGGACACCCGGCGAGATCCAGATCACCCGGGCCACGTACGAGTTGTTGAAGGACGAATTCGACTGCAGGCGACGGGGAACGGTCCAGGTCAAGGGCAAGGGCCAGATGGAGACCTGGTTCCTCATGGGGCCCCGGTCGGACAACCGTCGAACGGGGAGCCGCGCCGGGTCGGCGGCGGGTGCCCACAACCAAGACCGCGAGTAGATCCCTCGGTTTCCGGGTCGACGCTAGCGATGGCACGGCTCGCCATGCCTCGGCCGCGCCCCGGAGAGCGTCCGACGAGCAGGACTGCACGTGGCGATGACCGTCGGGATCCGCTCCGGACATCGCGGGTTCGACGGAGCAGGCGGCCGAGGTGAGGGGCGCTGGTAGTTTGGTCCCACGGTCGGGGCCGTGAAGTGCAGGGTCGACCGTCCGTGCGGGAGCAGGTCGGAGGTCGAGCTTCCGGCGTCAGTTGAACGGGACGCCGAGGCGTATGGCATGGACATCTGGAAGTACTTCGGGATCACCCATGCAGACCACGTGGTCTGTAACCCCACGAGCCCGGAGCGGCTCGATGAGTGCATCGCGCTCCTCGACCTCGCGGCGGGCGCGGCGGTCTGGGAGGCGGCCTGCGGCAAGGGCGAGTTCCTCATCCGCCTGATCGAGCGCTACGAGGTGAGCGCCACCGGCATCGACATCTCACCGTACGAGATCCCCGTCGCCCGCGCGCGGGCGGCGGAGCGGGTGCCCGATGCGGACCTGAAGTTCATCGAGGCGGACGCGGCGACGCAGCCGGCCGAGCCAGAGAGCATCGACCTCGCGATCTGCCTGGGTGCGAGCTGGATCTGGGGCGGACATCGCGGCACGCTGCGCGAGCTCCGGCGCATCACCCGCCCCGGCGGTCTGGTCGTCGTGGGCGAGCCCTATTGGATCCACGACCCCGACCCGGCGTACCTGGCCGCGTCGGGCATGACCGCGGACCTCTGTACTACGGCGGACGGTAACCTGGCGATCGCCCGAGAGGAAGGGCTCACGCCGATGTACCTCATGCCGAGCCGGCTCGAGGACTGGGACCGGTACGAGTTCCTGCAGCTCCGTGCGGCGGAGCGGTATGCGGCGGCGCATCCAGACGATCCCGACGTCCCCGAACTCCTCGAGCGCGTGCGCCGCGAGCGCGATGAGTATCTTCGCTGGGGACGGGACACGCTGGGTTGGGGCATCTACCTGTTCGGCCGCCCGGAGGCCGAGCCACCCGACGCGGATCGCCAGCCGGCCGGCCGGTAGCACATCCTCGAAGCCGAGGAGACGGTCGCAGGTTCGAACCTTCCGCTGTCAGGTCATCGCGACGACGATGCGGACCACTCGACCGTCACGGACGTCGACCCTGCTTGGCCGATCGTCGGCGGCTCAGCTCTGGCAGTGATCCACCGCCGCGGCGTCGAACCCGCCATCACCGACCGTGAGCGGCGCGTTCCCCACATCCCTGGGGATCAGCCCCGTGATCGGACCGCCGTTCGCTGCTGCCGCCGGTGTCGAGTCCGTTCGATTGGCGCCGTTGATCGCGGTGTTACCGCACTCGAGGAGCGGCGTGATCCCGTGAACGTGCGCCGATGCCACTCCGCCCTGCACGGCCACCAGGCCGGCGACCATGGTCGCGGCCAGCAGCATCCGCTTGATCGTGCGCATGACTCCTCCCCTCCAACCCGAGCTTCGGGTTCCGGGATATGTACGGGCGTGGTCCGGGAACGGTTCAGAGCCGGGAAGCACGGATCGGGACGCCGCTCCGTCAACTCCCGGCCCTCGTGACGGGTCGTCACGTCTCCTCCGGCAAGCGGCATAGTCAGGCGATGGGGGCGCGCACTTCGGTGACGACGGCATGGATACGCGCGTGGATGACCCTCACGGTCGCGCTCCCCCTGCTGGCTGGTTGCTCGGATGAGGTCGAGGTCCCCCCAGCCACGACGGCGGTCGATGGCTGGACTCCCGTCGACGAGCCCCCTCTGTCCCCACGGTACGACGCGCACGCCTTCTGGCTGGATGGGCAGGTCGTCGTCATGGGAGGGACCGACGCACGTCCCTGTCCTCCGACCGCGAGCTGTGTCCTCCCCGGCGAGGCCCCGTTACGTGACGGGGCGGCCCTCGACCCCGTGACCGGACGATGGCGTCCGATCGCCGATGCACCCGTGCCCCTCGGCTTCGCGACCAGCGTGGCCATCGGCGACACGGCGTACCTGTGGCTGACTGGAACCGGGTGGAGCCCCGGAGCGCCGGCGGCATTCGTCGCGTACGACGCGGGTGACGATCGCTGGCGGCAGTTGCCCTTCCCCCCCGGTGATCCGGATGAGTGGCCGCGGCTCGCGAGCGCCGGCGACCTCATCGTCGCCTATCAGGGGACCCAGGAGTCGGGGGTCCGCCCCGACCACGTGTTCGACCCGTCCACCGAGACCTGGGACGAACTCCCGCCCGACCCGCTCATCCGTTCGTTCGACCGAGGGATGGTGTGGGCCGACGTGGGTCTGGTGCTGCTCGGGCTGGAGGACGTGCCGCAGCCCGGGTCCGAGGAGCCCGCCGTCTATCGAGCCGCGGTGCTCGATCTCTCGACCGGGACCTGGAGCCGTCTGCCGGATCCCGAGGTCATCGGCTACGACCCCACCTGGTTCTGGACGGGCGGGCGCGTCGTTAACGCGTCGCTCGGTTCGGCGGACGGCGGTGACGTGAACGGGTGGGGTCGCTCGTACCCGAACGGTGGGATGCTCGACCCGGTCCGCGGACGATGGTTCCCGCTGCCGGACCCGCCCCGACCTGGGCCCTATCCCCACGTCTCGCTGGGCGGGAACGGCTACGTCGTCTCGCCGAACGGCTGGGTCCTGCACGTACCGAGCGAGACCTGGTCCGAGCTCGGACCGCCACCCGGGAGCGCGGACGAGCGGCAGGCGATCACGTGGGCGGACGATCGACTGTTCGTCTGGGGTGGCGTCCGCTGGCGCGGTCACGATGCCGAGATCGTTTCGGATGCGTGGTTCTGGCGTCCGTGAACCCCTCGACGCGATCAAAGCGGGATCGACCGGTGCCCGGGAGTGACGCGGCCGGGCCTCGGACGTTCGAGGCTCGCGTCGGCTCGCCTCCCGAGAGGCCTTGGGAGCGCGCGTCGACTACGCGCCGAGATCCGCGAACGCCGGAGGCTCCTCGTCGAACTCGCGGTAGTGCCGTTCCAGGTGCCGATACACGTCCATGCGGTCGGACTCGGGGATATCGACGCCGCCGCGCGCGCCGGCGAGCACCTGCATAGCAGCGGGCGACGCCTCGCCACACCACCAGGAGGCGACCCCCGACGATCTCGTGGTGGAGAAGCTTGTACCCACCCTTCTCGCGGGGTGGATCGTTCCCCTCCTCATCGACCGAGCGGTCGTACCACGCGTGCGCATCGGCGAACAGCTCCCAGCCGCCGCGTTCGAGGATCGCATCGCCCTTGTCGGCCTGCGCCGTCCCGTGCCGGTCCCAGGCTCGTTCCTTCGGGGCCTTCGGGCTCGTGTGCGCCGCAGGAACGGTACCCATCGGCATCACCTCCCGTCCCTCGGATCTTCCCCGGGCATGCCTGGAGGAAAACCCCGTGCTGTGCGCGTACGTTGTGCGAGGGAGGACCGGCGATGAAGGCGATCGTCCAGGACCAGTACGGCTCCACCGACGTGCTACGGCTCGAGGAGATCGAGGTGCCGGCGGTGAGAGAGAGGGACGTGCTCGTCGGGGTGCAGGCCGCGGGGCTGGACCCCGGCGTGTGGCACCTCATGACCGGGACGCCGTACCTGGTGCGCGCCATGGGGTTCGGGCTGCGTCGGCCCAAGATCCGGGTCCGGGGCAGCGACCTCGCGGGCCGGGTCGAAACCGTCGGCGCGGAGGTCACGGGCTTCCACCCGGGAGACGAGGTGATGGGGATCGGCGAAGGCTCCTTCGCCGAGTACGCGATCGCTCCGCCGGACAGACTCGTCCCGAAGCCGGCGAAACTCACCTTCGAGCAGGCCGCCGTCGTGCCGATCTCGGGGCTCTCCGCCCTCCACGCCGTGCGCGACGTCGGGAAGGTGCGCTCGGGCCAGCGCGTGATGGTGATCGGCGCGGCGGGCGGCGTCGGCTCGTACGCGGTGCAGATCGCCAAGGCGTCCGGCGCCGAGGTCACCGGGGTGTGCAGCACGGCGAAGACGCAGCTGGTGCGCTCGATCGGCGCGGACGACGTGATCGACTACACGCGTGAAGATCTCGGGGACGGGACGGGGCGTTACGACGTGATCGTCGACACCGCCGGCAGACGCCCACTCTCGCAGCTGCGTCGCGCGCTCGCGCCGCGGGGGACGCTCGTGATCGTCGGGGGCGACGGGGGCGGGCGGTGGCTCGGCGGGTTCGACCGGCAGATCGTCCGCGCGCCGATCCTCTCGTTGTTCTCGGGTCAGACGCTGCGCGGCCTGATCTCGAAAGAGACCCGCGAGGACCTCGAGCGCCTGACCGAGCTGATCGACGCGGGCCAGGTCGTGCCGGTCGTCGACCGGACCTACCCGCTGCACGAGGCTCCCGACGCGATCCGATACCTCGCGGAGGGTCATCCCACGGGCAAGATCGCGATCTGCGTGACGGACGCGACCTGACCACCGGTCAGCGCACCTGACCGTTCCGGACCTCCTGGCACGCCCGTTCCGGGCCGACCGGCCATCCGCGCGCGGAGAGGGGTGGGCGACGCTGTCCGTGCGTGAGCGAAGAGAGGTCACGGGTGCGGCGCACCGCGGGTGTTCCCGTCGGCGACGCCGGGTCGTGCGGAGCCGCGCTCGTGCTCGGCGGCGGCATCGCCGGGATCCAGTGCGCCCTCGACCTGGCAGAGGGCGGGTACAGGGTCTACCTGGTCGAGCGGCAGCCGGCCCTCGGCGGCCACATGGCGCAGCTCGACAAGACGTTCCCCACGAACGACTGCGCGATGTGCACGCTCGCGCCACGGCTCGTCGAGGCGGGCCGGCACCGGAACATCCAGATCGTCACGGACGCCGAGCTGGTCGGCCTGCAGGGCGAGCCCGGCCGGTTCACCGCGAGGGTGCTCAGGCACGCGCGCTACGTCGACCCCGAGAGGTGCACGAGCTGCGGCGCGTGCGTGCCCGTGTGTCCGGTCGCCGTGCCCGACACCTACAACGAGGGGATGGCCGATCGGAAGGCGACCTACAAGCTCTACCCACAGGCGGTCCCCGCGGCCTACGCGGTGACGAAGCTCGGGCAATCCGCGTGCAAGCTCGCGTGTCCCGCCGCCACATCGGCCCAGGGCTACCTGGCGCTCGTCGCGGCCGAGCGTTTCGAGGAGGCGTACCGCGTCGCGGTCGAGCCGAACCCGTTCGTCTCGACCTGCGGCCGCGTCTGTCCCGCACC
>DASTHN010000115.1:0-11324 GCA_035718185.1 Actinomycetota bacterium | reverse complement strand
GACCCGGGACGGCATGGAGCTCTGCCGGTGCGGCAAGTCCGAGAACAAGCCGTTCTGCGACGGCTCGCACGAACGGACCGGCTTCGTGGGCACCGAGGTTGCCGAGAACGTTCCGACGCGCGAGCGCAGGGAGACCTTCGCCGGCGACGGTGTCGTGATGACCGACGACTACGGGTTCTGCACGCACGCCGGGTTCTGCGGCGACCGGTTCACGAAGGTCTGGATCATGATCGACCAGACCTCGGACCCCGAGGTCCGCGGCCGGCTGATCGACATGGTGGAGAAGTGCCCCTCAGGCAGGCTGGCCTACCAGATCCCGCCGGACCCCGAAGATCGTGAGCCGGTCTTCGAACCGTCGATCGGCGTCGAGCCGAACGGCCCGCTCTGGGTCCGCGGTGGGGTCCCCGTCGTCTCCGAGGCGGACGGCACCGAGTGGCAGGTGCGCAACCGCGTCACCCTGTGCCGGTGCGGACGGTCCAGGAACAAGCCGTTCTGCGACGGCACGCATCGCGTGAACGGGTTCACGGACCCGGCGATGCCCCGCTGACCGTCAGCCGACGTAACCCTCGACCGTGTCCGCGTCGCGCGCGAGCGCGCCGTCGGGGTCGAGCCCGGCCGCCCGCCGCGCCCGGCGCTGTCGTAGCAGGTCGTAGAGCTGGTCGAGCTGGATCTCGATCGCCTTCAGCCGCTCGCGCTCGTGCGTGGAGGCCTCGCCGCGGGACTCCTTGCCGAAGAGCTCGTGCTCCTCGTGCGCGAGCGCCTCGATCCGCTGGATGACGTCCTGATCGTCCACCGCCCCAGCCTACCCCCGGCGGGGTCGCGATGCGGGAGATCACTCGGCCGCGACGACCACATCCTCGACCCGCTCGACCTCCGGGCGCTCGGGGGCACCACCGGGGATGAACCGGTTGGCGACGACGGCGGCCGCGAGCAGGACCAGGCCGCCGACCACGAGCGACAGTCGGAACCCGCTCATGAAGGCGTTCGCGAACGCCTGCAGGACGGAGCCGGCCTGCTCCGGGGGCAGTCCGCGGAGCAGGGATGGGTCGAGCTCCCCGGACCCCGCCGCGGCCGAGATCGCGGCCTCGCGGGCGGGATGGAGCCCGATCCCCGCGAGCGCCGGCGCGAGCGCGTGCGCGAGGCGCGTCGTGAGGATCGTGCCGAGCAGCGCGATGCCGAACACCCCGCCCACCTCGCGCGACGTGTTCGTCATCGCCGAGCCGAGCCCCGCGCGTTCCCGTCCGACGGCGTTCATCACCGCGGCGGTCATCGGGCTCATCGTCGCTCCCATGCCATGTCCCATGATCATGAACACCGGGACCATCACCCAGTACGGCGTGTGCACGTCCAGGCGCGAGAGCGTCATGAGGCCGCCCCCAGCGAGCAGCAGGCCGTACGTCATGGGGATCCGCGAGCCGTGCTTGGAGGCGTATCGGCCGGCGTTCGGCGCGGTGACGATGATCATCACCGTCAGCGGCAGGAAGCGCAGCCCTGCTTCGAACGCCGAGTACCCGCGGATCAGCTGCATGTACAGCGACAGGAAGAAGAACGAGGCGAACATACCGAGCGAGATCGCGAACGCCACGATGTTGCCGGCCGAGAACGCCGGGATCCGGAAGAACCGGAGCGGCATCATCGCGTTCGGGTTCCGGACCTCCCACCCCAGGAACAGGAGCAGCAGCGTCGCGGCGGTCGTGAGGGAGATGAGGATCACGGGGTCGGTCCATCCCTTGACGTTGGCCTCGATCAGCCCATAGGTCGCGGCGAAGAGCGCGCCGCTGCCGAGGATCAGGCCCGGGATGTCGAGCTCGCGCGTGACCTCGGAGCGCGACTCGCGGACGGTGCGCGACGCCGTGAAGAACGCCACGACGCCGATCGGCAGGTTGAGGAAGAAGACCGACTCCCAGCCGAAATGGTCGACCATCAGGCCGCCGAGCGTCGGCCCGAGCGCCAACGCGAGCGCGGACATCCCCGCCCACAGGCCGATCGCCCGGGCGCGCTCGTGCGGCGGGAACGTGACGGTGATGATCGAGAGCGTGCCGGGCATGAGGAGCGCGGCGCCGACCCCCTGGAGCGCCCGGGCCGCGATCAGCTGCCCGGTGGACTGCGAGATGCCGCAGAGGAGCGAGGAGAACGTGAAGATCACGAGGCCCGTGAGGAACATCCGGCGCCGTCCGTACCGGTCGCCGGCGATCCCGCCGGTGAGCAGCAGTGAGGCGAACGCGAGCACGTAGCCGTCGACGATCCACTGGAGCTCGCTCACGCCGGCGCCGAGGTCGCGGCTGATGCTCGGCAGGGCGACGTTCACGACCGTGTTGTCGAGCATGGCCATCGCGAGCGCGAAGCACATCGTCAGCAGGACGATGACCTTCTCGCGGGCGTCGTCGCCCTCGAATCCGAGCACGCGGGTCCCCCTTCCGGTCTGCGGGTGGTCCGGCCCGACGCCGGGCGTCAGGTCGTCCAAGATACGGCTCGCAGGGGTCAACCGCCCAAGGTCGGCGGATGTTCCCGGCTCACGCAGGACGCCTGAGCACGGCCAGCACGTCGAGGATCTCGGGCTCGACCGCGTGCACGGCGTCGCCCGAGAAGCGCCGGTTGCCGTACCTCGCGTCCTCGTACATCGCCGTCAGTCGACGGAAGCCGTCGGCCACGTCGGGGAAGACCTCGACGACCTGCGGCACGTACTCGGCCGGGGTGAGCGCGGGCGGCTTCGGCAGCCCCCGGTCGTGAAGCGCCAGCAGCGCGTCTGCGTACCACCGCCGGACCGTCTCGGAGGGCAGGCCGCCGCGACGGGGGAGCGGGGTCGTCGCGCTCGCCTCGGCCTCGGGCAGCGGGACGCCCCGCGACCGGGCGGCGCGGGGATCCACCTGCTCGTACGCCCCGACGCCGGCGCGGAGCCGTCGCAGCGCGCGGTAGAGGAGCCACGCGATGCCGAGGAGCACCAGCAGCGCGAACAGTCGCGACCACCACGTCGTCGCCGGGCGCGTGGCCGCCTCGACGGCGCGGTCGGTGTCGAGCCTCGAGCGCCACTCCTCGAGCGCCCGGCGGACCGCCTCCGGGTCCACCCCGACCGCGCGGAGGGCCCACAGGATCGGTCGAGCGGCGAGCGCGACGACCGCGATGAACGCCGAGAGGAGGAAGTTCCCGGCGGGTGAGAGCCACGCGCCGACCCGCTCGAGGACGCCGCCGCGGACCGTCAGGAATGCCGCGGTGGCCACCGCCGCGCCGAGACCGGCCATCGCGAGTCCGGCCCGGCGGATCCACGCCATCCGGGCGGGGTCCGACCCCTCCAGCGGCGCCCACACCGTGACCATCCGGCTGCAGAGCGCACCGACGAAGAACGCGGGGATGAACACGAGCAGCGGGGGGCGCCACGCGGGGAGGGCGCCCCCCGCGAGGAGGGTCTCGATGCCGAGCACCACCGCCCCGACGCCGATCGAGGCGAAGATCGGCTCGCGCCAGTCCCGCATCGCGAGCGTCACGCCGCGCAGCGCCACGAGCAGAGCCACGATCACCGCGATCGGCACGGCCGCGAGGTCGGCGCGCCCGAGCCACACGCCGGCGACGACCGCCACGACCGCGGCCGCCGCCGTCGTGGCGCTCGAGACCCGGAAGCGGCACGCGAGGACCACGCCCGCCACATAGGCGGCGACGAACGGGAACGCCCCGGCCAGGACCCCGACCTCGGTCTCGGCCACGTCCGACAGGACCAGGTGCGCCGGCAGGTAGACCAGCCCGGCCTCGGCGAGGGCCGCCAGTCCGGCGGCCCGGAGCTCGGGGCCGCCGGGAGCCGGGACGTCGGCGGCGGGGATCACGATACCGCCCGACGTCGGGCCTCGAGCGGCGAGACGTGGATCACCGTCGAGCCGCGGCGGCGGAGGACGTCCATCTCATGGAGGAGCCAGGGGCCGGGTCGGGGCGACACGACGATGAACGTCGTGCGGCGGACGAGCCGCCGCCCGATCTCGCGGAGCACCGGCGCCAGGTCCGCCGTCGGCTGACTCGGCATCCGTGCGAGGGCGGCGAACAGCATCGCCTCGGCACCGACGGAGCCGGTCGCCGGGACGCGGAGCGGCCCCCGGCCGCGACGCAGGTGCGTGTTCGCCACCATCCCGGTGCGCCAGCCCGCGTGGATCGCCTGCCGCGCGAGGTAGCTGGTCCAGCCGATCGACTCCTCGGCCGCGACGGGGTCGACCGCGTGCCAGAACGGCTCGCCGTCGGACAGGTCGACGGCGAAGAGCACCTCGGCCGAGCGGGTCGGCTCGAAGCGCTTCGTCTGCAGGCGCCCGGCGTGGGCCGAGACTCGCCAATGGACGTGGTGCATCGGGTCCCCTGCCTCGTAGTCCCGCACGCCCGCGAAGTGCTCGCGGTCCTCGAACAGGCGGACCGAAGGCGCTGGGGCTCCGAACGGCAGCCGACGCATCACCCGCAGCGGGACCCCGGTCCTCGGCTCCGGCATCACGAGGAGCGAGCCCTCCACCGAGACCTCGCGACCGACGGGCGCCAGGTCGAACGGGTCGGAGAGCTCCATGCCCACACCGTCCAGCCAGTACTCGCCGCGGGACCGCGCGTACACCGGGAACCGCAAGGTGATCTCGCTCCGCCCGCCCAACGAGAGGCGGTGGCGGTGTCCGCGCAGCGCCGTCGGGGCGGTCTCGGGTGCGGGCAGCAGGCCGTCCGGATACGGGACGAGGAGCCGGACGATCGGGATCGGCAGCCGTGACCCGTTCACGATCCGCATCCGCACCGAGATCGGCTCGCCGATGAACGCGCGCTGGGGCTCGAACCCCACCTCGACGCTCACGCCGGTCCACACGGAGCGCGCCCACAGGGTGGCGGCGACGGCCATGCCGGCCACCGACGCCGCGAAGAGCAGGACCACGATCTGTCCCCAGGCGACCGCGACGAGTCCCAGCACCACCGAGACGAACAGCGAGATCTCGCGTCGCTCGGGAGTGTCCACTACCCCTCCGTCGGTACCGGGACCGAGCGCAGCACCTCGCGGAGGATCTCTTCCGCGTCGCGGTCACGGATCCGAGCGTCGGTCGTCGGCACGAGCCGGTGACCGAACACGGGCTCGGCGAGCACCTTCACGTCATCGGGCAGGACGTAGTCGCGCCCCTCGAGCAGGGCCAGCGCCCGCGCGGCGTCGCCCATCTGCTCGACGGCGCGCGGGCTCGCGCCGACCGCCAGCTCCGGATGGTCCCGCGTGGCGCGAGCGAGCTCGACGATGTAGCGCCGCACCGGGTGCTCGAGCCCGATCCTCGCGGCGTCCTCGCGGAGGTCGCCGAGGGCGGGCAGGTCCGGCAGCGCCGAGCGGGGCAGGACGCGCTCGGACGGGTGGGTGAGCAGGATGCGCTCCTCCTCGCGCTCGTTCGGGTAGCCCAGCCTCACCCGGAGCAGGAACCGATCCAGCTGCGCCTCGGGGAGCGGGAACGTCCCCTCGAGCTCGACGGGGTTCTGCGTCGCGAGGACGAAGAACGGCTCGGGCAGGGGATGGGTGACGCCGTCGACCGTCACCTGTCGCTCCTGCATCGCCTCGAGCAGCGCGGCCTGCGTCTTCGGCGTCGCGCGGTTGATCTCGTCGGCGAGCAGCACCTGCGTGAAGATCGGGCCCGAGCGGAACTCGAAGTCGTTCGTCTTCAGGTCGAGCACGGACGTTCCCGTGACGTCCGAGGGCATCAGGTCCGGCGTGAACTGCACGCGGTGGAACGACAGCCCGAGCGACGTGGCGAGGATCCGGACGAGCGTGGTCTTGCCCACGCCCGGTACGTCGTCGATCAGCACGTGGTTTCCGGTGAGGATGCCGACCATCACCAGCCGGAGCGGCTCGCGCAGTCCGAACAGGCGCTCGTCCACGCGTTCGGCGAGCGCCTCGAGGAACGCGTGCGCGCGTCCCGGCTCGGCCACCACCGAAGGATACGGGCCCGGACGGCCGAGCGGTTTCGGCGGCTAGGACGGGCTAGGTGCGGCGGTAGACGCGGATGGCGAGCGGCACGGAGACCGCGAGGATGACCGCGATCCATGCGATCGACTGCCACAGGAGCGTTCCCAATGCTGGGACGTCCGGGAACTCCGGTGCCTGCGTGTACAGCTCGCCGAGCGTGAGGACGCGGAACGTGTCGACCCAGATCGTCACGGGGTTGATGCTCGCCCACCCCTGCAGCCAGGACGGGAACGTCTCGGCCGGGACGAACGCCGAGCTCGCGAACACGATCGGGAAGACGATCGTGAAGGTGGCGGCCTGCACGGCCTCGACGCTCTTCAACGAGAGCCCGGCGAACGCCGCGACCCACGTGAACGCGTACCCGATCGAGACCGCGCCGACGAACGCGAGGAGGAACTCCATGATCCCCTCGTGGAACCGGAAGCCGACCAGCCACGCGACGATGAACATGAGGATGACCTGGAACACGATCGCCACCGTGTCGGCGGCCGTGCGGCCCGCGAGCACGGCCGAGCGCGCCATCGGCAGGGACTTGAACCGGTCGATGAGGCCCTTCGAGAGGTCCTCCGCCAGGCCGACGCCGGTCTGCAGCGCGCTGAAGATGGCCGTCTGCACGAAGATGCCCGGCATCAGGAAGTCCACGTACGGGATCGTCGGCGGCAGGTTCGCCTCCACCGCGCCTCCGAACACGTACACGAACAACAGCACGAACATCACCGGCTGGATCGTCGAGAACACCAGGAGGTCCGGCTTGCGGATGTAGGTGAGCAGGTTCCGCTTCGTGAGGACCAAGCCGTCGGCGACGGCGGACGCGATCCGCCCCGGTCGGCGTGCCACGGCCTCGGTCGTCGTCGCGCTCATGCTGTCCCCTCCTTCCGTCGCCGCCGGGACCGGCGCTTCCCGGCGGCCTGCCCGTCGCCGTCGCCGACCGCCTCCTCGGCGGCGTGCCCCGTGAGCGACAGGAACACGTCGTCGAGCGTCGGGCGGCGGAGCGAGATGTCGGCGAGGTCGATCCCTTCGGCGTCCAGCCGGCGGACGGCCTCGGTGAGCAGGCGCGGGCCGTCGGTCCCGACGGGGATCGTGAGCTCGCCGGTGTTGTTGTCCACCTTGCCCCCGCCGGGTCCAAGACCGAGCACCGATCCCGCCGCGAGCGGCACCTTCGCGCGGTCCGAGACCCGCAGGGCCAGCACCTCGCCGCCGACCCTGAGCTTCAGCTCGTCCGCCGTGCCGCGGGCGATCACCTTCCCGCTGTCGATCACCGCGATGTCGTCGGCCAGGCGGTCTGCCTCCTCCATGTACTGCGTCGTGAGTAGCAGCGTCGTCCCGTCGTGGACGAGCTCGCGGATCACGTCCCACAGCTCCAGCCGGCTCCGGGGGTCCAGCCCGGTGGTGGGCTCGTCCAGGAACAGGACGGTGGGGCGGCCGACGAGGCTCGCGCCGAGGTCCAGGCGCCGACGCATGCCGCCCGAGTACGTCTTCGCGGTGCGATCGGCCGCATGCGCGAGCTCGAACCGCTCGAGCACCGACGTGGCCCGCCGCCTGGCCTCGGCGGCGGGGAGGTGGTAGAGGCGGCCGACCATCTCGAGGTTCTCCTGGCCGGTGAGGTTCTCGTCGACGGCCGCGTACTGGCCGGCGAGACCGATCACCGAGCGGAGGGCCTCGGCCTGGCTGACGACGTCGTAGCCGGCGACCGTCGCCCGGCCGGCGTCGGGGTGCAGGAGCGTCGTGAGGATCCGGACGGCAGTGGTCTTGCCGGCGCCGTTCGGCCCGAGGAGCCCGAGCACCGTCGCCTGCGGGACGTCCAGGTCCACCCCGTCGAGCGCCTGGACGTTGCCGAACGACTTCCGGAGTCCCTCGACCTCGATCATCCGGTCCGCCATGGCGCGACAGCCTATCGCTCTCTCGGCGGGAGGCAATCCCGGCCGGTGTAATCATGCTTACCGTTGCGGAATAGGCACGGATCGGTGGCTGTTGCACCTGCAAGACGCACAGCACGAACGGCGAACGAGGAAGGAAGACCGATGCCCCAGCTCGACACCCACGTCCTGCCGCTGCTCCCGCTCACCACCGGGGTGGTCCTTCCCGGGATGGTGGTCACGCTTACGATCGAGTCCGACGAGGCCCGGCGAGCGGTCGCCGCCGCCGAGAGCACGGACGGCGAGCTCCTGCTCGTCCCGCGCATCGGCCAGCGGTTCGCACGGGTCGGCACCGTGGCCAAGCTCGAGGACGTCGGTCGGCTCCGGGGCGGACTCGAGGCGATCGTGATCCGCGGGTTGCACCGCGCCGTCGTGAGCCGCGGGGTGCCCGGCACCGGCGACGCGACCTGGGTCGAGGTCGACCGGCGCCTCGACCCGGCCGACCCGGGGCGCCGCGCCGGCGACCTGGCGCGCGAGTACCGTGCGACGATCGAGGCCATCGTCGAGGCCCGGGGGGCGCCGCAGGTGGGCGAGTTCCTCCGCGGGATCACCGACCCCGGGCAGATGGCCGACACCTCGGGCTACTCGCCGGATCTCTCGTTCGAGCAGAAGGTCGAGGTGCTCGAGACGCTCGACGTCGAGCGGCGCCTCGACACGGTCCTGGCGTGGGCCAAGGAGGTCCTGGCCGAGGTCGAGCTGAAGGACAAGATCCGCACCGACGTCCGCGAGGGCATGGAGCGGACGCAGCGCGAGTACCTGCTCCGACAGCAGATGGAGGCGATCCGCAAGGAGCTCGGCGAGGACTCAGAGGGCAACGTCGTCGAGGAGTACCGGCGGAAGATCGCCGAGGCGAACATGCCCGAGGGCGCCCGCGCCGAGGCCGAGCGCGAGCTCGGGCGGCTCGAGCGCATGTCGGAGCAGTCGCCCGAATACGGCTGGATCCGGACCTACCTGGACTGGATGACCGAGATCCCGTGGGACGTCCGGACCGAGGACAACCTGGACATCGCCGAGGCGCGGCGGATCCTGGACGAGGATCACACGGGTCTGGACGACGTGAAGGACCGGATCGTCGAGTACCTCGCCGTGCGCAAGCTCCGGCAGGAGCGCGGGATGGGGCCCGCGCAGGGACGCGGCTCGGGCGCGATCCTGACGCTCGTCGGCCCGCCGGGCGTCGGCAAGACCTCGCTCGGCGAGTCGGTGGCGCGGGCGCTCGGACGGAGGTTCGTCCGGATCTCGCTCGGCGGGATCCACGACGAGGCCGAGGTCCGAGGCCACCGCCGGACCTACGTCGGCGCGCTCCCGGGCCGGATCGTGCGGGCGCTGAAGGAGGCCGGCACGAAGAACCCGGTGATGATGCTCGACGAGGTCGACAAGGTCGGCGCCGACTGGCGCGGCGACCCGTCCTCGGCGCTGCTCGAGGTGCTCGACCCGGCGCAGAACCACACGTTCCGCGACCACTACCTGGAGGTTGACCTGGACCTGTCCGAGGTCCTGTTCATCTCGACCGCGAACGTGGCCGAGACCATCCCCGGACCGCTGCTCGACCGGATGGAGGTCATCCGCCTGGACGGCTACACGGAGGACGAGAAGGTCGCGATCGCGCGCGACCACCTCCTGCGCCGGCAGGTCGAGCGCAACGGCCTTACGGAGGGCGAGGTGATCGTCACGGACGGCGCGCTCCGCCGGGTGGTCGCCGACCACACGCGCGAGGCCGGGGTGCGGAACCTCGAGCGCGAGCTGGGCAAGGCGCTCCGCAAGATCGCGACCAGGCTGGCATCGGGCGAGGCGACGGCGCCGGTCGAGGTCGGCGCCGACCAGGTTCGCGAGCTCCTGGGACGCCCCCGGTTCTTCTTCGAGGCCGCCGAGCGCACCAGCGTCCCCGGCGTCGCGACGGGGCTCGCCGTCACGGGCACCGGTGGCGACGTTCTGTTCATCGAGGCCACACGCCTGGAGGGGAGCGAGGGCGACGGCCTGGTCCTCACCGGGCAGCTCGGCGACGTGATGAAGGAGTCGGGACAGATCGCCCTCAGCTACGTGCGGTCGCACGCGGCGGAGCTGGGCGTAGATCCCGCACGTCTGGGCGGGCGGTTCCACCTGCACGTGCCCGCCGGAGCGGTGCCGAAGGACGGCCCGAGCGCTGGCGTCACGATGGTGACGGCGCTCGCGTCGCTCCTGTCCGGCACGCCGGTGCGCGCCGCGGTGGGGATGACGGGCGAGGTCACGCTCCAGGGACGCGTCCTGCCGATCGGCGGCGTGAAGCAGAAGGTGCTGGCCGCCCACCGCTCGGGGCTGCGCGAGGTGATCCTCCCCAAGCGCAACGAGGGCGACCTGGACGACGTGCCCGAGCAGGTCCGGGCAGAGATGACCTTCCACCCGGTCGAGACGGTGGACGAGGTGCTCGCGGTCGCGCTCGAGCGGTCGGGCGACGTGCCCGCCGCGGCGTAGGCTGCCCCGGTGAACCTCACGGTGTTTGGGGCGGCAGGACGGACCGGGCGCCAGATCGTGGCGCAGGCGGTCGGCCGCGGTCACGAGGTGATGGCGTTCGTCCGCGATGCCGGCGCGTTCGACCCACCGCCCGCCGTCCGCGTCGTCCAGGGCGACGCACGAGACACCGCCGCCGTCGAGGGCGCACTGCGCGGCGCCGACGCCGCGATCTCGGTCCTTGCCCTGATGTCGGCCGACGCCGAGCCCGAGTACTCGGACGCCACGCGCACGATCGTCCGGGCGGCCGAGCGCCTCGGCGTCCGGCGGGTCGTCGTCGCCGCGAACAACCACGCCTTCGGCGACGCCGCGGTGACGGGGGAGTTCGCCGCGCACGCCCGCGAGCACCGGCGGAACCGCGAGACCCTGCGGGCGAGCAGCCTGGACTGGACGATCGGGGCCGCCCCCTGGGTCACCGACGACCCGGCGACGGGCCGGTACGAGGCGGTCCTGGACGCGAAGGCCCCAGGGCGGCGCCTGCCGACGGGTGACCTCGCGACGTTCGCGCTCGACGCCCTCCAGCGCGACGCGTGGATCGGTCACCTCGTGGGCGTCTCGTCCTGAGGTGCAGCCGGACACCCGTCCTGCCGATGGTGTCACCGTGACGCCAGGGGGACGCCCGTGCTCGAGCTGATCGGCCTGACGCGCCGTTTCGGCAACGTCGTCGCGCTCGACGACGTCTCGTTCGCGGTGGCGCCCGGCGAGATGGTCGGCTTCGTCGGCCCGAACGGTGCCGGCAAGACCACCGCGATGCGGATCGTGCTCGGTGTTCTCGAGGCCGACGCCGGAGAGGTCCGGTGGCGCGGCCGACCGGTGGACGCGCAGATGCGGCGCCGGTTCGGCTACATGCCCGAGGAGCGGGGCCTGTACCCGAAGATGCGGGTACTCGACCACCTCGTCTACCTGGCGCGGCTCCACGGCCTCGACCCGCACGACGCCCGGGCGCAGGCCATCCGCGGGACCCAGGTCCTGGGGGT
>DASTHN010000114.1:0-10769 GCA_035718185.1 Actinomycetota bacterium | reverse complement strand
CGCTTCCTCTTCGAGCCGTTGACCGATCCTCGCGTGCAACAGGCGGCGGGTGCTGAATGGCAGCCCCTCGTACGCTGCATCGCGGACCACCGCTCGGCGGAACCGCAGGTGACCCTCGCCGTCGTCCTCGACGAACTCCTCGAGCCGCTCCCACGTGCGTTCGCTCGGCTCGGGCATCCCCTCGTCGAGGACGACCGTGAGCAATCGCGGATGGAAGGAAACGCCGAGGACCGAGGCTCGGCGAAGGAGCGATCGGTCGGCGGGCGGCAACTGATCGATCCGCGCCATCGCCGCCGCCTCCACCGACTCCGGGAGCATCGAGCCGGTCGCCAGGACCTGCACGAGGTCCAGCAGGAACTGTGGATTGCCGCCCGAGCGCTCCGCGAGCATCTGCAGGTCGTGTGGGAGGAGCGGAGCATCCTCCGTCGCAGCGAGGGCGAACGCGAGTGCATCCTCTGCCGAGAGCGGTTCGGGTCGCAGCCCGGCAACCGCCTCGTCGTCCGGAGCGACGAACCCTGTCTCGGTCTCCCGGCGGGTGATCGCCACCAGCCACGGCCGGTCGTGGAGCCCCTCGACGATGGACCCGAGGAGATCGGAGGAGGCCTCGTCCATCAGATGCGCGTCCTCGACCTGGATCAGGATCGGTCCCTCGAGGACCCTTCCGAGGAACTCCGCCACGACCTCATGGATCTTCGGGCGGATGAACTCGGGAGCGAGCGTCTCCATCTCGAGGGTCGGTGCCACGGCGACGCCCAGCACGTTGGCGAGGAGCGGCACCCAAGGCAACAGATCGGGGCTGGTCCCCTCCACGATCGGGTACAGCCGCTCGAACACGACGTCGTCGGGGTCCTCCCACGCGACGTCGATGATCTCCCGGAGGAGCTCGCGCCAGACGAAGTACGGGGTCGAGGACGTGTACGCCTCCGCCGTCGCGTGCAGCACCCGGAAGCCCTGGGCCCGCGAGCGCAGCTCCTCCAGGAGCCGCGTCTTCCCGATCCCGGGTTCTCCGACGAGCTCAACCAGGCGACCGCGTCCGGAGTGGGCGCTCGCCAAGGCGGACTCGAGCGCTGCAAGCTCCTCGGAACGACCGATCAGGGCGAACCGTTTGGCGGATCCGGTGAGTCGGGACCGGCTGCCGATCGCCTCGCCGACCGACCAGGCCCCGACCGGTCGGGACTTCCCCTTGACCATGAACGGCTCGAGCTCCGTCGTGTCGAACGTCGTGTTGGAGCGTTCGAGCACGTCGGCGGTCGCGTAGACCTGACCAGGCTCCGCCTTCGCCATCAGGCGGGCCGCCAGGTTCACGGCGTCGCCCATGACCGTGTACGTCCGCCGGTAGGACGGTCCGATGTCGCCCGCGAACACCGCGCCGCGGTTCACGCCGATACGGATCGGGATCCGGATGACGGTCTCGGCGATCCCGCGGAGCGCGAGCAGCATGCGTTCCTCGTCGTTCCCCCTCGCCGTCGGCGCGCCCGCAGTGAGGATGATCTTGCCCCCGTCCGCGTCGACGTCGGAGCCTAGGAAGCAGACGCCGTGATGGTCGACCGCCGTCTGCACCATCTCCACCAGGTCCTGGAGGGCGAGCGCGGTCACCTCCGGCCCCTCGGTGCGGAGGAGCTCGTCCGTCCCGTCGAAGTGGATGAAGGCGATCGTCACCGCCCGATGCTCGGGCGCGCCGCCCCCGGCCAGCACGTGCTCGCGGACCGCGACGGACAGGCAGCGCGCCGTCTCCTCGGGGACGCGCTCCTCCACCGAGGTGTCGCCGGGCGGCGGGACGTCGCGCGGCTCTCGGACGAGCAGGCGCCCGGGCCCCTTCTCGCGCCCGATGCATCGTGCCGGGAGCATCGCCGCGGCCTCGGGGCTCACGAGGATCTCGCCGGCCTCGGCCGCGTGCTCCATCTCGACCGTGCGGGTCCATGCGGGGCCGGTGACGAGCAGCTCCCGGTGCGAGTCGCCGACGAGGAACATGTGGAAGCGCCCGGTGTGCATCCCGACCGACATCCGGAGCTGGAGCTTCACGCCGGGGAGCTCGACCCGTCCAACGTCTCGCAGGAGGCGCCGCATCCACACGGCGGAGCGCGCGGCGCGCTCCACGTGCCCGGGGCCGTCGAACAGGAGCAGGAGCGCGTCGCCCCCGAACTTGATCAGCCCGCCCCCGCTCGCGTAGGCGACCGACAGCAGCGCGCTGAAGCAGCCCTCGATCGCGTCGGTGACCTGCTCGGCGCCCTCGCGCCCGTGCGCCGCGAGGCGCTCGGACAGCTTCGTGAACCCGGAGATGTCGACGAAGACGACCGTGCCGTCGACGCTCCACGAGGCCTCCTCCGTGGCTTCCGTGAGGCGCTGGAGCAGGAGCCTCGGCACGTAGGGGCGCGGCGAAACCGAGCGAGCGGGGACGGGAGCCTGCGACGCAGCTTTCAGCACGGGGGAACGTTACGAGGTTCGGCCTGTTCGGACCAGCCCTGCCGGGGTGTTGACGCACCCGCGAGCGCGCGACGTGGACACCTCGGCTACTGTGTGCGCCCATGGACGAGGAGAAGCACGAGCCCACGCCCACGCTTGCCGAGGCGCGGCAACGCCGGGTGGACATCCACGACGCCCTGGTGGCGGCCGAGGAGGCCCTCTCGGGGCCGGCGGCGGGACGCGAGGGCGAGTGGGCCCGTGAGGTGATCGACGCGCTCGCGCACCTGCGCGAGACGATCGAGGAGCACATCGAGGTAACCGAGCGCCCGGGCGGCCTCTACGACGAGATCCTCCACAACGCCGCCCGGCTGGCCGCTGCCGTCCAACGCCTGCGCGAGGAGCACCCGCTGCTGCGGGACGCGACCTCGCAGGCGATCACCCGCCTGCGCACGACGCCGATCGGGACGACGTGGAGCCTCGAGGAGGCGCGTGACGACATCCAACGGCTGTTCGGCAAGATCGTGCGTCACCGGCAGCTCGGATCCGACCTCGTCTGGGAGGCCTACAACCTGGACATCGGCGGGGTCGAGTAGCGACCGCGTCGGCCGGCGCGGCTAGTCTGTCCCCGTGGTCCGGATCGCGCTCGGCCAGCTGAACACCACCGTCGGCGACCTCCCGGACAACGTCGACCACCTCCGCGACTGGGCCCACCGCGCGACGGAGGCCGGAGCCGACCTCGTCTGCTTCCCGGAGCTCGCGATCGCCGGCTACCCGCCCGAGGACCTCGTCCTGCACCCGGAGTTCGTCCAGGACAACCTCGAGGCGCTGGACGAGCTCGCGCGCCGCACCGCCGGCGGGTGTGCGGTCCTGACCGGGTTCATCGACCGCAGCGATCGTGGCGTCCACAACGCCGCTGCGCTGCTGCGGGACGGCGAGGTCCGCGCGACGTACCACAAGATCAAGCTCCCGAACTACGGCGTCTTCGACGAGCGCCGGTACTTCGAGCCTGGAAGAGGGAGCTGCGTGGTCGAGATCGGCGGCGCGAACCTCGGCCTGTCGGTCTGCGAGGACGCGTGGGGCCCGGGCCCGCCCTTCGACGGCTACACGCGGACCAAGCTGATCGTCAGCATCAACGGCTCGCCCTACCACGTCGGCCAGCGATTCGAACGCCTCGACGTGTGCGCGGCCCGCGCCCGCGAGACCGGCGCGTGGATCGCGTACGTGAACGCCGTGGGTGGCCAGGACGAGCTGGTCTTCGATGGCTGCTCGATGGTCGTCAACCCCGACGGCGAGCTGGTGCATCGGGCATCGGCCTTCACCGAGGACCTGCTCGTCGTCGAGCTGCAGGAGATCCGCGGCGGCGCGACGTGGGCCGTGGCGACCGGCCCCGAGCGCGACCCGTGGCCCGAGGGCCCCGAGGAGGTGTACCGGGCGCTCGCGCTCGGTCTCCGTGACTACGTGCGGAAGAACGGGTTCCACGAGGTCGTGCTCGGCCTCTCGGGCGGGATCGACTCGGCGATGGTCGCCACGCTCGCGGCCGACGCGCTCGGATCCGACGCCGTCCACGCGCTGGCGATGCCCTCGCCGTACTCCTCGCCCGAGAGCCTGGAGGACGCGACCGAGGTCGCGCGCCGCCTGGGGATCCGGCTCGACATCCTGCCGATCGAGGACACGTTCCGCGCGTACCTGGCGGCCCTCGCCGACCTGTTCGCCGGGACCGAGACCGGCGTGGCCGAGGAGAACCTGCAGGCGCGGATCCGCGGGAACCTGCTGATGGCGCTCTCGAACAAGCGGGGCGGGCTCGTGCTGGCCACGGGCAACAAGAGCGAGTTCGCCGTGGGCTACTCGACCCTGTACGGGGACATGGCCGGCGGGTTCGCGCCGATCAAGGACGTGCCGAAGACCCTGGTCTACGAACTCGCGCGCTGGCGGAACGCCCGGGGCGCCGACCCCCCGATCCCCCAGCGCGTCCTCGACAAGCCGCCCTCGGCCGAGCTGCGACCGGACCAGAAGGACACCGACTCGCTCCCGCCCTACGACGTGCTGGATCCGATCGTCGAGGCCTACGTCGAGGACGACCGCTCGTCCGAGGAGATCGTCGCCGAGGGGTTCGACGCCGCGCTCGTGCACCGCGTGGTGGCGATGATCGACCGCTCCGAGTACAAGCGCCGGCAGGCCGCGCCTGGGATCAAGATCACGCCGCGCGCGTTTGGCCGCGACCGCCGGATGCCGATCACGAACCGCTACCGGCGGAGCGGGGCTCGGTAGCGCGTTCCGTCGGACGGTCCTTGAACAGAGATCAGCGCAGCTCCCACGTGACGGTCACGCCGACCTCGGTCTCGATCGTCGGCGTCTCGACGGGCGGGGCACCGGCGGTGGCGTCCTCTGCGATCGCGTAGTCGCGGTACATCACGGGCGGGGTCGGGGCCCCGGTCTCGACGACCGAGACCACCGCGCCGAGCTGTGCGCCGCTCGCGGCCGCGAGCGCCTCGGCCTTCGAGCGCGCGTCGCCGACCGCGTCGGCCAGCGCGCCCTCGGCGCCGGCGCTCTCGTCGGAGAGACCGAACGAGATGCCGCTGGACAGGTTCGCGCCCGCGTCGATCGCCGCGTCGATCACCCGGCCGATGTCGTCCATCGCGCGCACCGTCACGTTGACCTGGTTCTCGGCCGTGTAGCCGACGATCGTCATGCCGTTGTCGTCGTACCGCGGGTACAGGTTGATCCATGCGGTCGCGACGTCGTCGGCCGCGACGCCCGCCTGCCGCACGGCCTGGATGACCTCGTTCATCCGGTTGGCGTTGTCCCGCATCGCGGCCTCGGCGGTCTGAGCTTGTGTCTGCACGCCGAGCGTGACGACGGCCTCGTCCGGGTCGGAGGTGATCGTGGCCGTTCCGGAGACCGTGACGGTCCGTTGGGTCGTCCCGGGCTCGGGATCGGACGTCTGCGCGAGCGAGGGCAGCATGAGCGCCACCGTCACCCCGAGCACCACGCCCGCGAGTCCCCACTTCGCGTTCCCCTTCATCGCGCGCTCCTCCGGTCGGGATCGCCGCTTGGACGCTCTCGCGGAGCGAGGAGGTTCCCCTACACTTCGGCCGGGGGCGGTAGCTCAGTCCGGTCAGAGCAGGGGGCTTTTAACCCTCGTGTCGCGGGTTCGAATCCTGCCCGCCCCACCCTGAGATGTCAGCGCAGGCCCGTAGCGTTCGGCCTATGCGGACCGAGATCCTCGAGACGGACCGTGGGGTTCGGCTGATCGCCCTCGTCGCCGAGACGCGGAGGGAGCGCGCCCGGGGGCTGCTCGGCCGGACCTCGCTCGAGACCGGCGAGGCTCTCCTGCTCGAGCGCACGCGATCCGTGCACACGATCGGGATGCGGTTCCTCCTCGGGATCGCTTTCCTGGACGACGGGCTCCGGATCCTCGAGGTCGTGCGAGCACGCCCGGGCGTGGTGTTCCTCCCTCGCCGCCGGGCGCGATACGTGCTCGAAGCCCACCCGTCGGTTGACCTGCGGACAGGCGATCACGTCGTGCGCCGCACGCTGGGTTCGTGAGCTGGGCGGAGCCGCGGCGAGCGTCCGATGGCGGTCCGTCCGCCGGCGCTATACTTCCCCGGCTGCCCCCGGGTGGGGGGCGCTGGTACGCCCGGGGCCCCCATCGTCTAGCGGCCTAGGATTTCGCCCTTTCAAGGCGGCGACACGGGTTCGAATCCCGTTGGGGGCACGGAACCGAATACACGCGGCTGTGGAGGAGTCCGGAGTCCTCATCGCCCTGTCAAGGCGAAGATCGCGGGATCGAAGCCCGTCAGCCGCGCGAGGGCCAGGTAGCTCAGATGGCAGAGCACGCGGCTGAAAACCGCGGTGTCGGCAGTTCGATTCTGCCCCTGGCCACATCCCCTCGGTTGGCGTCGCGCCGGCTGGTTCAGTTCAGGTTCTCGTGGCCACGGGCCTCGGCCCAGCGCGTGATGACCGACTGATACAGCTCGCCAGAGCGGGCGATCTCGCCGGAGGACAACGCCGCGATCGCCTCCTGGACGTCCCGGGCGCTCCGGTCGTCGTCCAGCTCGTCCCACGTGAGGAAGTCGCACAGGCCGTCGTAGTCCAGCTCCACGAGCGAGCGCGGGTCGAACGCCGCGAGCCACTGGTGGAGCTCGACGATCATCTCGGCGACGGGCCCCAGGTCCGAGCGCCGGAGCGCGGGGATCGCCCGCTCGATCCGGCGGGTCGCCTTCCGGGCGGTCGTCAGGTACGAGAGCCGGTGGCGATCACCGCGCTCGAGGATCCGGCGCTCCTCGTCGTCGAAGAGCACGAACCACCGTACCGGCACGTGCCAGGGACTCTGCATCACGCAGGAGACGTGTCCTGGGTTCCGCCGTCGCAGCCGGCCGAGCTCCTTCGAGGCGCGCTTGGCCTCCTCGCGCGGCACGAACGCCTCGCTCCCCTCGAACGGCGTGGCCTCGCGGAACGCGAGGAGCCCCGCCAGGAACCGCATCCGTGTCCGGAGCGGGCAGACGTAGTACTCGCCCTCGACGAGTTTCACGAGTGCGCCCTCGCCGACCGCCGGGACGAGGAACCCGAGCCGCCGGTGGGTGGTCCGTTGCCGATACACCGGCCGCGGGGGGCGCACCATGCCGCCACCCAGGATGTATCGCTCCCACTGCGCCTGCTCCTCGGCGGGGAACGAGCCGAGCGGCTGGTACGCGCGCAGCTCCGCCGAGGGGACCATGGCGCCGGAGTGTATATGCTCTCGGCCACTTCGCTCCAGCCCTGCGATGAGCACGCTCGACGCGACCGACGAGGACTTCCCGACGCTGCGACTCGTGGCCCCCGACGGCTCGCCCATCGGGGACACGGACGTCGGGCTGTCGGCCGATGAGCTCCGCGAGCTGCTCCGGCTGATGACGCGGGCGCGGCGGCTGGACCGCGAGTGCATGGCGCTCCAACGCCAGGGCGAGCTGACGGTCTATCCGCCGTTCGAGGGCCAGGAGGCCGCCCAGGTCGGGAGCGCGTTCGCGCTCGCGCCGGGCGACATGGCGTTCCCCTCGTTCCGCGAGCTCGCGGCCGCGATCGTCCGTGGCGTCGACGCCGTCGAGTACCTCCAGTACCACCGCGGCACCTGGCACGGCGGGCCGTACGATCCGGCCGCGAGCGGGTTCGCCCCGATCTGCGTGCCGGTCGCGACGCAGATCCCCCACGCGGTGGGGTGGGCGCTCGGCGCGAAGCTCGACGGCTCCGGTGCGCGCTCCCTCGTGTACTTCGGCGACGGCTCGGCCTCCGAGGGCGACTTCCACGAGGGCGCGAACCTGGCCGCCGTGCTCGGCGTCCCGCTCGTCCTGTTCTGCCAGAACAACGGCTGGGCGATCTCGGTCCCGGCCCAGGAGCAGTACGTGGCGCCGATCGCCGCCCGCGCCGCCGGATACGGCTTCCCAGGCGTGCGCGTGGACGGCAACGACGTGCTGGCGGTGTACCGGGCGACAACGGAGGCGCTCGACCGCGCCCGGCGCGACGAGGGCCCCACGCTGATCGAGGCGATGACGTACCGGATCGGGCCCCACACGACGGCGGACGACGCGACCAAGTACCGCGGCGCGGAGGAGGTCGAGCGCTGGCGCGCGCTCGACCCGATCGAGCGCTACCGCCGGTACCTGACGCAGGCGGGAGTCGCCGACGACGCCTTCGTCCAGGCGTGCGACGATGAGGCGGAGTCGTGGGTGGCCGGCGTCCGGGCCGAGCTCACCGCGCTCGGGAGGCCGGCGGCGGCAGAGGCCTTCGACCACGTCTTCGCCGCGCCGCCGGCGACGCTCACCCGTCAACGTGGGGAGGCGCTCGGCGATGCCTGAGGTCACGATGTCCGGCGCGCTGAACGCGGCGCTCCGCGATTCCCTGACCGAAGACCCCCGGGTCCTCGTGCTCGGCGAGGACGTCGGCGAGCTCGGGGGCGTGTTCCGCGTGACCGAGGGCCTCCAGCGCGACTTCGGCCGCGAGCGCGTGTTCAACACGCCGATCGCGGAGGCCGGCATCGTCGGGATGTGCGTCGGGCTGGCGATGGCCGGCTGGCGCCCGGTCGCCGAGATGCAGTTCGACGGCTTCTCGTACCCGGCGCTCGACCAGGTGATCAGCCACGTGGCGAAGTACCGCGAGCGCACGCGCGGGCGCGTCTCGATGCCGGTGACGATCCGGATCCCCTCGTTCGGCGGCATCCGCGGCAAGGAGCACCACGGCGAGAGCCCCGAGACCTACTACGTCCACACCGCAGGGCTCAAGGTCGTGGTTCCGTCGTCCCCGCTCGACGGGTACGCGTTGCTGCGCGCGGCGATCGCCGACCCGGATCCCGTGATCGTCCTCGAGCCGAAGAGCCGTTACTGGTCGAAGGAGACGGGCGAGCTCACGAGCGAAGGCCCGGGGATAGGACGCGCACGGGTCATGCGGCAAGGCTCCGCCTGCGCGCTGATCGCATACGGCGCGATGGTCACGCGCTGCCTCGAGGCCGCCGAGGCGCTGTCGGCCGAAGGCGTCGAGTGCGCGGTTCTGGACCTGCGCTCGCTCTCGCCGCTCGACGTCCAGACGCTCGGCGAGGTGGTGCGCTCGGCAGGGCGAGCCGTCGTTGTGCACGAGGCGCCGCTCACGCTCGGGATGGGCGCCGAGATCGTCGCCAGGATCGTCGAGGAGACGTTCGACCACCTCGAGGCGCCGGTCCGGCGCGTGACCGGATGGGACGTGCCGTACCCGCCGGCGTCCCTCGAGCAGGTCTACCTGCCGGACGTCGAACGGATCTCGGCCGCGGTGCGCGAGGTGGTGGCGTACTGATGGCCGAGCGCGTCTTCCGTCTGCCGGACCTGGGCGAGGGGCTCGAGGAGGCCGAGATCTCGTCCTGGCTCGTGGTCGAGGGCGACGAGGTCGCCCTGAACCAGCCGCTCGTCGAGGTCGAGACCGCGAAAGCGGTCGTCGAGATCCCGTCGCCGTTCGCGGGTCGCGTCGTGTCGCTGCATGCCGCCGAGGGCTCGACGCTGCGGGTCGGGGAACCGTTGATCACGGTGTCGATGGTCGGGGAGGACGTCGCCGGGGTGGCCGGTCCGTCATCGCCGGCGGCGGTCGCGGCGACGCCGGCGGTCCGAGCGCTCGCCAAGAGGCTCGGGGTGGATCTGTCGGGCGTCTCGGGGATGGGGCCGGACGGGCGGGTGACGCGGGAAGACGTCGAGACGGCCGCGGCGGCCGGCTCGGCGCTGATCTCGGAGGACGTAGAAGTAGTGCGGATCTCGCCGGTGCGGCGGGCGATCGCGGAGAACCTCATCAAGGTGGTGCGGGAGGTGCCCCAGGTCACGACGTGGCGGACGGTGGAGTGCTCGGCGCTCGAGGCCTTCCGCGCGGAACTGGGGGTATCGCCCCTGCCCGTGGTGGTGCGGGCATTGGCGGAGGTGATCGGAGAGCATCCGTGGCTGAACGGGTCGTATCTGGCGGAGCGAGGGGAGATCCACCTGTATCGGCGGGTGCATGCGGGGGTCGCGACCGATACGGAGCGCGGACTCGTGGTCCCGGTGGTGCGCGACGTCGGGGCGATGGGGATCGGTCAGATCGCGGACGAGATCGGGCGGCTCGCGACGGCGGCTCGCGAGGGGGTGCTCGCGCCGAGCGACATGGCGGGCGGGACGATCACCGTCACGAACACCGGGTCGTACGGGTCCGAGGCGGGAACGCCGATCCTGAACCCGCCGCAGGGCGCGATCCTCGCGCTCGGGGTGATCGAGCCACGGGCGCTCGTGGCCGATGGCGAGGTGGTCGCCCGTCCGGCATGCACGATGAGCCTCACGTTCGATCATCGGCTGCTGGACGGCGCGACCGCCGGACGGGCGTTCGGGACGCTCGTTGCCTTGCTCGAGGACCCCGTGCGGCTGACCGGCCTCCCGCGCTGAGCCGTCGGCTAGGCTACGGTCCATGAGCGGGCGCAACCTCGTCACGCCACAGGACGTCGGCAGGCGCGTGTCCTTCCAGTTCGAGCTTCCGAACGGGTTCATCGGAGAGGCCGTCGGCGTGCTCGAGTACTACGACGAGGGCGCCGAGACGTTCATCGTCCGCCGCGCGAACGGCGAGATGGCCCGCGTGCCGCTCCGCGGCGTGCGGTTCGGCAAGGTCGTCCCCGGCTGAGCGGCCTGGGACATGCACCAGGGGAGGCTCCGTTGAGCGATGCACTGCCCACCGCTTCGATCCGACGCCGGCTCGGCTCCGAGGACGCTCACTACGGCGGGAACCTCGTCGCGGGCGCGAAGCAGCTCGAGATCGTCGGCGACCTGATCACCGAGCTCGCGATGCGCTACGACGGCGACGAGGGATTGTTCCGCGCGTACGCGTCCGTGGAGTTCCTGGCGCCCCTGTACGCG
>DASTHN010000113.1:0-2901 GCA_035718185.1 Actinomycetota bacterium | reverse complement strand
GGCGGCGGACGCCGCAGAGGTTGTTCTCCGCCCGGCCGCTCGGCCGGTCGACCCGGATCATGGTCACGCCCGCGAGCTCTCCGTCGACACGCGCCACGAGGCTCGCGTCCATGTCGACGATCGGCGTCTTCCAGAACTCGGCTGTCCAGTCCTCCAGGGAGAACGCGTTGTAGTCCTCGTTCGGGATGTCCCGGGAGACCTCCAGGTCGAGCTCGTAGACCGGAGCGGGGTCGTCGAGATCCGCGAGCGGGACGAGCTCGACACCTGCAGGCACCGGGCGCCGCTCGACCGTGCGTGGGTCGACCCCGGACACGGTCATCGTCGCGATGTGCACGAAGCCGCGGCGCCGGGCGAGCGCCCGCGCGGCGGGCTCGTCCAGCGAGCGCGACAAGGTGGTGCGGACGGCGAGCCGCGACAGGTGGTCGTCCGCCGCCTCGGCGAGCGCGGAGCCGATTCCCTCGCCGCGGCGCGACGGATCGACCGAGAGCGACAGGATCCCCGCGTCGGGATCCGGGTGCCACCAGGCGCGGGACGAGGTGGCCCAGCCCACGATGTCGCCGCGCTCCTCGAAGGCGAACATCGCGCGGTCGGCCCGCGCGGGGACGGCGGTGAGGACATGACGCATGCCCTCTTCCGTGACGATCGACTCCGGCCAGGCCCGCTGTCGCATCGCCGCGGCCCGGGGGATGTCGTCGAAGGTCCCCTCTCTGAGCACGACGGGACACTATCCAGGGCGCGACGGTCGACTGGCCACGCCGGAGCGCGGCCGCCAGCGCCACGGCTGCGGCTTTCTGCGGTTGAACCGGGAGCCACGGCACGCTAATGATCGACCGGTCATCGATTATCGAGCGTGAAGGGAGCGCAGCATGAGCGAGATGCGCGGCGCAGACCTGGTCGTCGAATACCTGATCCGCGAGAAGGTGCCGTACCTGTTCGGCTACGCGGGGCACGGCGCCGTCGGCCTCCTGGACGGCGTCTTCGACCGTCAGGACGAGATCGAGGTCGTCTTCCCCCGCATCGAGACGGGCGCGGCGTACATGGCGGACGCCTACTACCGCGTCAGCCACGAGGTGATTCCCGTCTACACGTCCACGGGGCCAGGGCCGATGCTGCTCACGGCGGCGGTGGCGAACGCGTTCTACGACTCCTCCGCATTGATCGCGATCACGGGCCAGGTGGCGACGACCCAGTACGACTCGGGGGCACTCCAGGAGGAGTACCGCTACTTCCAGTCCGACTATCCGAGCATCGCGAAGGTGATCACGAAGCGGAGCTACCAGGCCCACTCCGTCGCGGACCTCGGCAAGTTCCTGCCGAAGGCGTTCAAGCTCGCGCGCGAGGGGCGCCCCGGCCCGGTCCACATCGACGTGCCGTACGACCTCTGGGTGACGAAGGCGGACGTCGAGGTACCCGATCCCGCGGAGCACTCGCTGCAGCTCAACTGGCGCACGCCCGGCTCCCCCGAGGCGGTGGCCAAGGCCCTCGAGCTCCTGCTCGGCGCCCGGAGGCCCTTGATCCTGGCCGGCGGAGGCGTCGTCTGCTCCGAGGCGAGCGCGCAGCTCGCGGCGTTCGCCGAGCACGTGAACATCCCCGTCTACACGAGCTTCATGGGCAAGGGCGCGCTCTCGGCCCGGCACCCGCTGCACCTGGGGATCGCCGGCTGCTGGGGCGAGTACCCCGCCCAGGAGGCGGCGCGGAACGCGGACGTGATCCTCGCGCTCGGCTGCCGCTTCTCCGACATCCACAGCTCGTCGTGGCTGCCCGGCTACACGTACAACATCCCGCCCACCAAGCTGATCCACGTCGACATCGATCCCCAGGAGATCGGCCGCAACTACCCCACCGAGCTCGGCATCGTCGGCGACGTCCGCGAGGTGCTGAAGCAGCTGCTGGCGCTCGCCGAGCAGCGGGGCCCGAAGCGCGACCGGTCACCGTGGCACGACCAGGTCGAGGCGTACAAGGAGGAGTGGTCGAACTTCATCGAGCAGGAGAAGGCGTCCGACGCCGTCCCGATCGACCCGCGGCGCGTGATCAAGGAGCTGCGGGCGGCCGCGCCGGACGACACCCTGATGATCACCGACACCGGGAACCACCAGACGTGGGTCGAGCAGTACTGGGACGTCTACGGCCCGCAGACGGTCTTCACCCCCGGCGGGTTCGCCGGAATGGGCTTCGGCACCTACGGCGTCCTCGGGCTCAAGCTCGCCCGTCCGGACCAGCCCGCCGTGTGTGTCACGAGCGACGGAAGCTTCATGATGTTCCCGGGTGCCGTCGCCACGGCCACCGAGTACGGCATTCCCGCCGTCTGGGTGATCTTCAACAACTACACGATCGGGGTGATCCGCGACCTCCAGCGGTTCTACATGGACGGGAGGGAGATCGGGACGAGCTTCGTCAAGCACTCGACCGGCGAGTTCTGGAACCCCGACTTCGCGAAGATGGCCGAGGCGATGGGAGCGGGCGGGATCTCCGTCGAGCATCCCGGCGACCTTGCCTCTGCCTTCGAGACGGCGCTCGCGGCGGGGACGCCCTACGTGATCGACGTCAAGGTCAACCGGGACACCGCGGTCCCGCTGATCGGTACATGGCATTTCGCACCGATCCCGCAGGCGGAGCCGACGTTCGGAAAGCCCCTCGTCCTCTCGTGAGCCTGTACCCGTTCACGGCCGTCGTCGACCAGGAGCGCCTCGTGCAGGCGCTCCTGGTCAACGCCGTCAACCCCGCCGTGGGCGGGGTCCTCGTCGAGGGCCCGAGCGGCACGGGCAAGTCCACCGCCGTCCGCGGCCTCGCCGAGCTGCTCCCGGAGATCGAGATCGTGGCCGACTGCCCCTTCTCGTGCGACCCCTCGTCCCCGTGTCCCGCCTGCCGGGAGCGGGTCGAGCGCGGCGAACGGCTCGGCTC
>DASTHN010000112.1:0-4009 GCA_035718185.1 Actinomycetota bacterium | reverse complement strand
TTCGCGAGACGAGGATGTACGCGTCCATCTCGCCTTTGCCCTTGACGGGGATCGGGCCCCGCGGCTCGCAGACGAACCGATCCTTGATCAGTTCGTAGGTCGGAGCGGTCACCTGGATGCACTCCGGGATGCCCTCGGACTCCATCCGACTGGCCGTGTTCACGACATCGCCCCACAGGTCGTACGCGAACTTGCGCGTGCCGATGATCCCGGCGACGACGGGGCCCGAGTTGATCCCGATCCGCAACCGGATCCTGCGGCCCGCGAAGTCGTGAGCGGCAACGTGGTCGCGGATCCGAAGCGCCAGCTCCGCCATCGCCTCGGCGTGATCGGGACGTGCGCGGGGCACCCCGGCGGCGACCATGTATGCGTCGCCGACCGTCTTGATCTTCTCCAATCCAAGCTCCTCCACGAATCCGTCGAAGGTCCTGAAAACGCCATCGAGCAGGGTCACCAACTCGGTGGGGGACATCCCCTCCGACATCGGTGTGAAGTCGACCACGTCGGCGAACAGCACCGACACCGACTCGAAGGAGTCGGCGATCCTCGAATCGGTGGCCTTGAGCCTCGTGACGATCTCGTCCGGCAGGATGTTGTGCAGCAGATCGTCCGATCGCTTCTGGAACCTGTCCCGTTGGCGGACGAAGTAGAGCATCACCACGAAGGTCACCAGCGCCGTTGCGACGAGGTTGAACGCGGCGTCTGCAGCGGACTGCGGCGCGTAGAGCGGATCGATCCACGTCGGGACCACGATCGCGTAGACGACCGAAGCGACGAACGCCGCGAACCACCATGATGCCGCCCGGTTGCCGAGGGTGATCAACGCGGCGAGGACGATGATCAGACCGAACATGACGACCAAGCCGGACTCGAGGAGTCCGCCGAACAGGGCCGTCTCGAACAACTGATGCAGGAACGGGGCCAGCAGGAACAGGTTGATGATCACCGCGAACGAGCCTGGCTTCCGATGCAGCGCGATGAGCGCGACGACCGTCACGGCGATGACCCCGACGTTCCCCAGGGCCACCCACGTGTAGCCCGCACCGAAGTCGGCCGATAGCGTTGGGATCGTGAGCAGCGTGGCCACCGACATGGCCGCGACCATGATCCGCCGTCTGGCTCGTTGGGTCTCCGACTCCTCCGGATATGCACCGACGGTGAGGAGGCGGTCGGCCAGGCGTCTCAGGGTCGCCACGGCGGCTCGCTCAGGGGCGGTTCCCGCGATGTCGTTCCCCGCATGACGCGCATCCTCTCCCACCCGATGGCGGTGCGAGTCTGACAGAGGACACGCTGCCGGAACGGCACTCCTGCCGCGATGACTTCCCGAGAACGAGGAAGTCGGGCTCGAGTCGTCCGTCAGGCGGATCGATCGTCCTCCGCCCGGCGGAGCCGCTTGGTCTGCGCCCGGCGTCGTTTCTCGGCGAGCCTGCGCTCGACGGAGCCGCGGCTCGGCCGCGTCCGACGGCGCGTGCGCGGGGGCGGCGCGATGGCGGAGGCCAGGATGGTGGCCATACGCTCGAGCGCGGCTTCGCGGTTCTTCAGCTGCGAGCGGTGCTCCGAGGCGGTGACGGTCAGCACGCCGTCGACGAGCCGGTCCTCCAGGCGCTCGAGCGCTCGCGACCGTTGCACCGGCCCGAGCGCGCTCGTCGTCCTCAGATCGAGGCTGAGCGCGACGCGCGAGTCGGCGGTGTTCACCGACTGCCCGCCTGGCCCGGAGGACCGGCTGAAGCGCCATCGCAACTCGCGCTCGGGCACCACGACCGAGCGGCTCACGCGCAGGGGAGCGACCACCGAGCCAGTATGCCCCTGCTCGCGAGCAGGACATACCGGGCTCGCGGTCCCCCATCGTCACGACGGTGGTGAGCGTCGAGCCGTGCGGCCCTGGTAGGGTGAGAGTGAGGGCACCGATTCGCGGTTCGCTTCGAGCAGTTCCCTCCCCGGCATCGCACCGGGCGCCGACGGGCAGCACGTGAGGCTCGGAAGGCGGCGAAAGGAGGGGATTGCAGATGACGACAGGCACCGTGAAGTGGTTCAGCGCCGAGAAGGGTTTCGGCTTCATCACTCCTGAAGACGGCAGCGCCGATGTGTTCGTGCACTTCAGCGCGATCGCCGGCGACGGCTACCGGAACCTCGACGAAGGCGCGAAGGTCGACTACGAGGTGACCTCGGGCCCGAAGGGGCCGCAAGCCGCGAGCGTGAAGCTCGCCCAGTAACACCAAGACGGTGCGCAAGGGAGGCGCGAGAGCGTCTCCCTTCGCGTCGGTCACGCGGACGCCGCTCGACCATGGGCAGTCCGTAGCCCTGCACCCGGGGGCCCGGCCACGGATGGCTTGGCGGACGTGATTTCCTAAGGCCCTGCCGGGAGCCCGGTCAGGGCCTCGCTGATCTCCCACAGCCGCTCGGCGGCCTCGACATCGTAGGAACGCTTGGAGGACGACTTCGGCTTCAGGTTCGCCCAGTAGCGTCCCGTGGTGCCCTCGACCTCGGGTGAGGACGCCAGGTAGATGACCGTCGAGGCGCCGCGCTCCGGCGTCCGCATGAACGGCTGCGCCACGCGGGTCAACCATCGGGTCGCGATGTTCGGGTCGGCATGGCCGAACCGTGTGCGCGCCACCCCGGGATGCACAGCGTTCACCGTCACGCCGGTTCCTTCGAGCCGCCTCGCCAGCTCGTAGGTGAACAGTACGTTGGCGAGCTTCGACTGGTTGTACGCGGCCTGCCCGCGGTAGCGACGCTCGCCCTGGAGGTCTTCGAAGTCGATCCGGCCGACGGACTGCGCGCCCGAGGTGACGTTCACGATCCGCGACGGCGCGCTCGCGACCAGCAGGTCGAGGAGGAGCCTCGTGAGCTGGAAATAGGCGAGGTGGTTGAGCGCGAACGTGAGCTCCAGCCCGTCAACGGTCGTGTGCCGGTGAGCGTAAGAGTCGCCGGCGCAGTTCACGAGGACGTTCAGGGAGCTGAACCGACGCCTCACGTCCTCCGAGAGCGCCCGGACCGATGCCTGGGACGACAGGTCGGCCCCGAACAGATCGAGACGATCGTTGTGGCTCGTGGCACGGATCTCGGCGAGGGTGATCTCACCCTTCGCGGCGTTCCGAGCGACCAGGCCCACGCGGGCCCCCATCGATGCGAGCTCCGCGGCCGTGGCCATGCCGATGCCGGAGGTGGCCCCGGTCACCAGGCAGGTCCTCTCCGCCAACGCTCGGTCCTCGCTCATGCGTCAGTCATCTCCCGAGGGCGAGAGCTCGATCGCCACCGGCAGGGCACGCCTCTGCCAGCTGGAGAGGTCACCTGTGTAGCCCGGCCGGTACTTCGCGGGGAGCAGGTCTCGGACGAGCCGCTCCTCATCCGGATCGTCGACCACCCGCCCGCGGCCGGAGAACCGCCGATCCCCGATGCGCACCACGACATCGGATGTCTGCATCAGGTTGCGCACCCAATCGGACCGTCGACCTCCCCCCGAGAGCAGGTAGATCGTCTGGCCTCGGAGAACGAACCAGATCTCGATCGTGTGGGGCTCCCCGGTCCGCCGCCCGACCGTGGTCACGTAGCAGTACGACTCGTCCGCGAGGCTCGTCCAGGTGTCCGCGGCATCGCTCTCAGGCGTCTCGTGGGGCCCGCTCACGGGGCGCGATCATCCACCACTACCGGACCACCTTCAAGTGCGGATCGGCTGTGGAGCACCCCGAAGAGGCCGCCCGAGGTAGCGGCCGCATCGTCATCTGTGTGGGCAACCGAGAAGGCGGACGGAGCCACCTACCCAACGAAAAGAGGGGAGGGCGGTCCTTCGGGGCCGCCCTCTCAGAGGTCCGCCGCGTGTACACGGTGACCTCTTCGACCGGCCTTGCGGCCGGCCACACCGTGCCACCCCCGATCGGGGGGGCAGGTCCGAGGCGACCGTCGGCAGCTCTTCAGGGTGCTCGCTTCACGCCCCTAAGTGGGCTCTGACCGCTGATGGCTGGACCGGCTCGCGCCGCTCCGGTACCTGAACCGAACATACACCCGACCA
>DASTHN010000111.1:0-10550 GCA_035718185.1 Actinomycetota bacterium | reverse complement strand
GTTCCCCAGCAACGAGGCGACGGGGCGCCCGACGCTCGTCGTCGCCGCCGACGACACGCCGCAGGCCACGACCCCGGCCGACGACCTGGACGCCCTCCTGCGTCAGTCGCTGCGGGTGGCCGTCGGCGCCGTCGTCTCGGCCGCCGCGATCGGTGCCAAGATCGTCCGGCGTACGCTCGGAGAGGAGCCCCAAGCCACCGATGAGCTCGCGGAGCCGCCGCTCACGGCGCTCATCGCCGGCGCCACGCTGGGCCTCGCGGTCGAGACCGCGACCTTGGCCACGGCCGCGGCCACCCGCACCGTCCGGACGCTCGCGCCGTGGGGGTCCTGGGTCTTCGCGGCGACGGGTGCGCAGCCGGCGCTCCGTCGGAGGATGTCGCAGCTCGACGCGCGATGGCAGGAGGTCGCGCCCGAAACCCAGCAGGCGGCCGAGGCGTTCGCGCGCGAGCTGGTCCCCGAGATCGCCGACGCGGTGCTGGACCGGATCGATCTGACGGCACTGGTCGAGGAGCGCGTCGACGTTCAGGCGCTGGTCGGACGGGTCGATCTCGACGCGGTCGCGGCGGGCATCGACGTCGATGCCGTGGCCGCTCGGCTGGACCTGGACGCGGTGATCCGCAGGCTCGACCTCGCGGCCATCGCGCGGTCCGTGATCGACGAGCTCGACCTGACGGCGTTGATCCGCGAGTCGACGGAGGGCGTCACCGGCGAGGTGGTGGACGACCTGCGGTACGGGGCCGTCGACGCCGACCGGTCCGTCGCCCGCGTCGTCGACCGGATCCTGCGGAGGCGACGGGACGGCGGGCCGGCATCGAGCGACGAGGATGGAGCCGTCCCGTGAGCCTGGCCCTGCCCTCCCAGGCCCGGGCGTTCCAGGGTTCACGCGCCGGGATCGTGTCGAGGATGGTCGCGGCCTGCATCGACTTCGTGGTCGCCGCCGCGATCGTGGTCGGGATCGTCGTCGTCGCCTCGGTGTGGACCTTCTTCTTCTCCAGGGGAGACTCGTTGCACCTCGAGTGGCCATCCCGGCTGGGTCTGTCGATGCTCACGTGGGCCGTGCTGTTCGTCTACCTCGCGTGGGGGTGGGCGCGGACCGGGAAGACGATCGGCAAGCGGGTCGCCGGGCTCACGGTCGTCACGACGGGCGGGGGTCGGCTCCCGGCGTGGCTGGCCATCCTCCGCGCGTTCCTCTACGTGATCTTCCCGCTCGGCCTGCTGTGGTGTGGCATCAGCGCGAGCCAGCGCTCCGTGCAAGACCTCCTCCTGGCCACCGCCGTCGTGTACGACTGGCGAGGTTCCCGACGACGACCTCGCCAGCCGGCGTGAGCGCCCCGGACCGCGAACGCGTGTGCGCCCCAGGGTCGTTCGCCGTGTACCGTGACGCTGCGTGCGTTCCATCATCCTGATGCCCCGATGCCTCTGACCCAACACCCGCGTGTGGAGGGCGCCGCGGACCTCCCGGCCGCCGAGGTCCGCCGGCGGTTCGAGGCCGTCGTGTTCGACTGGGACGGGACGGCCGTCCCCGATCGCTCGGCGGATGCCGGGCCCGTCCGTGCCGTGATCGAGGCGCTGTGCGCGGCCGGCCTCGACCTGTTCGTGGTGAGCGGAACGAACGTCCGCAACGTGGACGGGCAGCTGCGGGCTCGCCCCAACGGACCCGGACAGCTGTACCTCCTGTTGAACCGCGGCTCCGAGGTGTTCCGCGTCGACCGCCGGGGGCCGCACCTGGTCGAGCGCCGCTCGGCGACGCCGAAGGAACACGCGGCGCTCGACGTCGCCGCGCGCCTGACGATCGAGCGCCTGGCCGCCCGAGGTCTCCACGCGGAGGTGGTCGCCCACCGGTTGAACCGCAGGAAGATCGACGTGATCCCCGAGCCCGAGTGGGCGGATCCACCGAAGGCCCGGATCGCCGAGCTGCTCGAGGCGGTCGAGGGGCGCCTGGCCGGAGCCGGCCTGCGCGGCCTCCCCGAGGTGGTCGAGATGGCGGAGACGGCCGCGCGCGAGGCCGGCCTCCCCGACCCGCGCGTCACGAGCGACGCCAAGCACGTCGAGATCGGTCTGACGGACAAGTCGCACTCGGGCGAGTGGATCTTCCGGACGCTCGACGGGCTCGGCATCCCGCCCGAGCAGGTCATGGTCGCCGGTGACGAGTTCGGTCCGCTCGGCGGCCTGCCGGGCAGCGACTCGCTCATGCTCGTCCCCGCCTCCGTCGGCGCGACCGCGGTGACGGTCGGGGCCGAGCCCGAGGGGGTGCCGGACGGCATCCTGCCGCTCGGCGGCGGTCCGCCGACGTTCCTCACGATCCTGGACGACCAGGTCGCGAGGCGCGCCAGGGGCGACCTGCCCGAGCCACGACACGACGGCAGGTGGACGATCTCGGTCGACGGCGTGGACCCTCGGATGGAGCGCGTCCACGAGAGCCTCCTGACGCTGGCGGATGGCCGGGTCGGCACGAGCGGTACGCCGCTCGCGCTCCACCCGGCCGCCGTCCCCGGCGTCCTGGCCGCCGGGATCTACGACGGGGAGGGGTCCGACAGCTCGCTCCTGACGTGCCCCGTCTGGGCGCAGCTCTCGCTGTGGCTGGACGAGGACGAGGACGACGTGGCCCGCGTCCTCGACCTGCGCACCGGCCTGCTCCACGAGGAGGCCCGGACGAACGGCGTGAACGTCCGCTCGGTCCGGTTCTCCAGCCTGGCGCGGCCGGGTCTCGGCGTGTTGCGGACGCAGACGACCTCCGCGTCCGTCGAGCCGAAACCCGCGCCCTCGCTCCCGCCGGGCCTCGAGGGCGAGCAGGGGCGGCTCGACGGGGTCCCGTGGGCGCGGCTGGAGGCCGCGGACGGCGGGGTAGCGACCGCGGTGCGGGACGCCGCCCGCCACGTGGACGGCAGTCACGTGACCGAGCGCTTCGCGGCCTACGTCCCCGATCCCGACCGCCGACCCCGTCGCACGCGCGCCGTGCGGACGGCCGACCAGGCCGCCGAGGAGGGGTTCGAGCGTCTGCTGCGCGAGCACCGGGTGGCCTGGGGCCGGCGGTGGGAGGACGCCGACGTCCGGATCGAGGGGGACGACGACCTGACCCGCCAGGTCCGACTCGCGCTCTTCCACCTCATGGGCTCGGTCGCCGACGAGGGCGAGGCCGCGGTCGGGGCGCGCGGGCTCACCGGCGCGGCGTACCGCGGGCACGTCTTCTGGGACAGCGACGTGTTCGTGCTGCCGTTCCTGGCCGCCACCCATCCGCCGGCGGCGCGCGCGATGCTCGAGTACCGGATCCGGCGGCTCCCCGCGGCGCGGGCGATCGCGAACGTGCTCGGGCGCAAGGGCGCCCGGTTCCCGTGGGAATCGGCCCACACGGGGTTCGACGTCACACCCCAGACCGGGCGAGACCGCATGGGCAACGTGTTCCCGATCCGCACCGGTCTGCTCGAGGAGCACATCGTGGCCGACGTGGCATGGGCCGCCTGCTGCTACGCGGACTGGAGCGGCGACAGCGGGTTCCTGCAGGGTCCCGGCTTCGACCTGGTCGTCGACACGGCTCGCTACTGGGCGTCGCGCGTGCGATGGGACCGGATGGGGACCGCTCACATCTTCGGCGTGATCGGCCCCGACGAGTACCACGAGAGCGTGGACGACAACGCGTTCACGAACGTGATGGCGCGGTGGAACCTCCGGCGCGCCGCAGCCCTGGCCGAGGACGACGAGCGCGTCCCGGAGTTCGAGCGCCTCCGGTGGCTCGAGACGGCGGACGCGTTGATCGACGGGTACGACCGGCGCACGAAGCGCTACGAGCAGTGCGCGGGCTTCTACCAGCTGGAGCCGCTCCGGATCGACGAGATCGCCCCGAAGCGGCCGATCGCGGCCGACCTCCTCCTCGGGGCGGACGTCGTGCGAGGCGCCCAGATCCTCAAGCAGGCCGACGTCCTCATGCTCCATCACCTCGTGCCCGACGAGGTGGCGCCGGGCTCGCTCGTGCCGAACCTCGACTACTACGAGCCGCGCACGGCGCACGGCAGCTCGCTCTCGCCGGGGATCCACGCGTCGCTGTTCGCGCGCGCCGGGCGGCTGGACGATGCGGTCCGGGCGCTCGACATCGCGGCGCGGATCGACCTCGAGGACCTCACGGGGACCTCGGCGGGTGGCCTGCACCTCGCGGCCATGGGGAGCGTCTGGCAGGCGCTCGCCTTCGGGTTCGTAGGGGCGCGGCCGAAGGGCGAGGTCCTCGAGCTCGACCCACGCGTCCCCGAGTCGTGGGGCGCGCTCGAGATGCGCCTGCGGTTCCGGGACGCCCGCATCTGGGTACGGGTGGAACCGATGGCCCTCGAGATCCGGGCCGATAGGCAGACCCGGATCAGGCTCCGAGGCGCCACCGTGGTGACGCTGGCGCCGGGCGTGAGCAGGCGCTGGGCCCGCTCGGCGCACCGCTGGAAGGAGACACGATCGTGACCACCGTGCTGACGGGGATCGACGGGTCCCCGATCTCCGCCGCCGTCCTCGAGGTGGCGAAGGAGATCGCCAGGGTCCTCGACGCGCAGGTCGACGCGGTACACGTGCTCGAGGGCGAGGCCGACATCCCCGAGGTCGAGATCTCCGGCGGCGAGACGCCGCTGCGGCTGCTCCGCGGCGACGCCTCGAGCGTCCTGATCGACGAGGCGTCTGCCGAGAACGTCGCCGCGGTCGTGGTCGGCGCGTGCCGCGAGGTCGGGCGGCCCGCTGCGCCGGGACACGTGTCCCTGGACGTGATCGGCGGCGTCCGCAAGCCCCTCGTGGTCGTCCCGCCGATGACGGCCGCGGGGTACGAGCTCCACACGGTCCTGGTTCCGGTCCCGGGCAGGCCGGCACGCGCGCTCGAGGAGGTCGTCCGCCTCGCCGAGAATCCGCAGCTGCACGTCGTCATCCTGCGCGTGCTCGACGAATCGACGATCCCCTCGTTCGAGGACCAGCCGCACTACGACGTCGAGGCGTGGGCCGACGAGTTCCTGGCGCGATGGGTGCCCGGCGCCGGGTCGGACACGGCGATGGAGGTGCGGATCGGCGAGCCCGAGGAGCTCGTCATCTCGGTCGCCCACGAGGTCTGCGCCGACCTCGTCGCGATCGGACGGCTACGCGACCTCCCGGCCGCCGAGGCGCCGCTCGTGCTCACCGCGCTCGAGCGCAGCCAGGTGCCGATCGTCCTGCTCCCGCTCGCGCGCCGGCCCCGCGAGTTCGCCGCACCGCCGACGTAGCCCGCCCCGAGCGAGCGGTCAGCCGACGCGCGGTCCCGCGACCCCCGGCGACTCGTACGACCGTCCGGACGGTTGATCGCCGGCCGACGTCGAGCCCGGCCGGTCGGCCGTGAGCGCGTAGATGATCAGGACGTCCAACGCGATGATCAGGATGGACGACACCGGATGCGCGCCGATCGAGAAGAACCAGACCAGCATCGACACCGACGCCCCTGCGAGTCCGAGCGCCGTGCCGGCGGTCTTGCGGAGGGCGAGCAGGAGCGCCGTCAGCAGCTGGAGCGCCCCCACGATGAGCCAGACCCACCCCCAGAACGCCAGGTTCGAGTAGAGGAGGGATGCCTCCTCGAAGTACTCGCGCTTCGACAACCCGGCGATGCCGATCCCCAGGTTCCAGACGCCCGCGATGGCGATGGCGATCGCGGCGAACGTCGTCCATCCACGGCTGCGCTCCGGCTCGTACATCCCCTCCCCCTCGCTCCGTTGCCCCCACCGACGCTGGCAGGGACGTGGTCTGTGGGCATCATCCCACCAGGATGATGCTCCGTGCGCATCCTTTCATCCCAACGGTATGAGGACGGACGATCCTCCGCTTCCCTAGCGTTCGAACGGAGACCTAGGCGGTAGACTCCGCGCGTGCGTTGCGCGGCACCGGGCCGCAGACGGGAGGACAAGGGATGAACCTCGGAGAAGTGCTGTGGGCCATGCTGGTGTTCTTCTTCTGGTTCATGGTCATCTGGATGTTCATCGGCGTGTTCGCCGACATCTTCCGGCGCGATGACCTCACGGGATGGGGCAAGGCCGGGTGGATCCTGTTGATCTTCGTCCTGCCGCTGATCGGGATCCTGATCTACATGATCGCCCGACCCAAGATGACCGAGCAGGACCGGCGGATGCTTACGGAGGCGCAGGAAGCGCAGCGGCGGATGTCCGGGTTCTCGGCCGCCGACGAGATCGCGAAGCTCGCGAAGCTCCGGGACGAGGGCCAGATCACCGCGGAGGAGTACGAGCGCCTGAAGGCGCAAGCCGTCTCCTGAGCGACCATGCCGAGCCACGCGGGCTCCCACCGAGGGAGCCCGCGTCGCCGGTCGAAGTGAGGGGCGATGGACTGGACGTTCGGTGAGGTGATCTGGGCCGTCGTCGTGCTCACCTTCTGGGTGCTCGTCCTCACGATGTTCGTCCGCGTGTTCGCCGACATCCTCCGGCGCGAGGACCTCACCGGGATGGCCAAGGCCGCGTGGGTCCTGCTCCTGGTCGTCCTCCCGTTCGTCGGGATCCTGATCTACGTGATCACCCGCCCGACGATGACCGAACAGGATCGACGGATCGCCGCCGAGGAGCTGAACTCCAGGGCGATCCTCTAGAGCCCTCTGGCCCACGGCGCCGAGTGGTCCGTCCTCTAGGATGACCGGATGAGCACCACCCGCACCCGTTCCAGGTCACCGGGAGCTGCGCGCGCGCGAGGACCCGCCTTCCCGGTGGTCGAGGCGAAGCTGTCGATCCCCCCGACGAGGGCGGGGGTCATCCCCCGGGACCAGCTGCTCCGGCGTCTGCGCGCCGAGGGTCGGCCGATCGTGGCGGTCGTCGCCCCTCCCGGATACGGGAAGACGACGCTCCTGGCGCAGTGGGCCGAGACGAGCGGACGGCCGGTCGTCTGGCTGACGGTCGACAACCGCGACAACGACCCTGCCGTGCTCCTGACCTACCTCGCGGTGGGGTTGGACCGGGTACGGCCGATCGACCGAACGACGTTCGCGACGCTCGCGTCCCCCGCCGCGATGCTGATGGCCGGCGCGGTCCCGCGGCTCGTCGCGGAGATGCAGGGGTCCGATCCGAGGCCCCTGGTCATCCTCGATGACGTGCACCTCTTGACCGAAACGGCGAGCATGGACGTCCTCACGGAGCTGGCCGCAGCGCTGCCACCGGGCTCGCAACTCGCCATCGGAGGCCGTTCGGACATCGCCCTGCCGCTGCCGCTCCTGCGGGGGAGCGGACGACTGCTCGAGATCGGCACGGAGGATCTGATCCTGAGCGCGGATGAGACGGCCTCGCTGCTGCGTGCGACCGGGATGGAACTTCCCGCGGACGCCGCGGCGGACATCCTGGCGCGGACGGAGGGGTGGCCGGTTGCGGCGTACCTCGCCGCGTTGTCGTTCGGATCCGGTCGAGACCGGGACCCGCTCGGGTCCTTCAGCGGAGCGGACCGGTTCGTATCCGACTACGTCTGGTCACAGATCCTGGACCGGGTCCCGCCCAAGGATCTCCGGTTCCTGACCCGAACGTCCGTCCTCGATCGCATGAGTGGACCCCTCTGCGACGCGGTGACGGCGACCAAGGGATCGGCAGACACCCTGCGGCGGCTCGAGACCGCCAGCCTGCTCCTCGTTCCGTTGGATCGCACCCGCGAGTGGTACCGCTACCACTACCTGCTCCGCGACGTCCTCCGCGCCGAGCTCGAGCGTCGTGAGCCCGATCTGGTGCCCGAGCTCCAGCACCGGGCTGCCGAGTGGCACGAGCGCCAGGAGATGTTCGATGCCGCCGTCGAGTACCACATCGGCGCGAACGACACAGAGCGAGCGGCGAAGCTGATCACGATGGTCGCGCAGCCGATGTACCGGGTGGGCCGGGTCTCGACGCTCCAGCGCTGGCTCGCGTGGCTCGAGGAGCGTGGCACCGTCGCCGACCAGGCGCCGCTCGCGGTCCTGGCCGGATGGCTGCACGCGATGATCGGCGACGCCGCGGGCGCGGACCGGTGGGCGGCCGTCGCGGAGCACTCGTCGTTCGTCGGCCCCCTGCCCGATGGGAGCCCGGCGATCGAGCCCTGGATCGCCAGCCTCAGGGCGCTCCGATGCGCCGAGGGCGCCGCGACCATGAGATCGGACGCCGAGCGTGCCCTCGAGGAGACCCCTCCGACGAGCTTCTTCCACGTCATCGCGTTGACGTTGATGGGGGTCGGGATGACGCTGAACGGACAGCCGGGAGGCGAGACCCTCTACGCGGACGGCGCCGACGCGGGCGAGGCGACGGAGGCGTATCCGCTCGCGTGCCTCTCCCTCGGTCTGCTCGCGGCCTCGATGACCGCACGCGGCGACTGGGCAGCCGCCGCGTCTACGCTGGCACGCGCCCCCCGCATGATCGACGAAGCGGGCCTCGAGGAGTACTGGACGAGCGCGATCATCTATGCGGTCCGGGCGCGTCTGGCCCTGCATCGGGGGGACCGCGAGGCCGCGCAGGCGGACCTCGTCCGCGCGCAGCGTCTGCGGCCGGTGCTCACGCACGCGATCCCGTGGGCCGCCGTGCAGGCCCGGCTCGAGATGCTCCGCGCGCACATCGCGCTGCCGGATCCAGCCGGCGCTCGCACGCTGCTCCGCGAGATCGACGGCATCATCGAGCGGAGCCCGGATCTTGGAACGCTCAAGGACGACGTCGAGGAGGTGCGTCACCTGGTGCAGGCGATGCCGAGGGGCACCACCGGGGCCTCGGCCCTCACGGCCGCCGAGCTCAGGCTGGTCCCCTACCTCCACACGTACATGTCGTTCCGGGACATCGCCCAGCGCCTTTACGTCTCACCGAACACGGTGAAGACCCAGGCCGTCTCCCTGTACCGCAAGCTCGGGGTCTCGTCCCGTTCCGAGGCGATGGAGCGCGCGGAGGAGCTCGGCCTCATCGACCGTTGACTCAGCCCGCGGCGCCCTGCCCGACCGCCTGCATCACGTGGTGCTCGTGCAGCTCCCTCTCGGACTCCTGGCGCGCCGGTTTCAGGTCGAAGACGACCTCCTTCACGGTGCCCGTGAAGGCGTACGGCGCCCGATCCTCGTACGCGAGATCGACGACGCCTCCGTTGTCGCGACCGATGTCCATGCCTGCGTACGTCGTGAAGATCAAGGAGATCGTCCGCGGCAACGTACCCTCGCCGATCTGCCGGTCGTTCGCCCAGAGCGTCACCCTACCGCCGGTGCCCGGCCGGGGCTCATCGGCCTCGAACAGCATCTTGACCTTCACGGTCCCGGTCGGGATCGGCTCCGTCGACGTCTGCTTGTAGGTGTCCACACCGAGGAACTGGTACGTGTGGTTGAGCATGCCCTGGTCGTCGACCCACAGCGCGAACCCGCCGATGAAGTCGGCGAAGGCCACGAGGACGCCCTCGGCTCCTTCCGGCACATCCAGCTCGGCCTCGATGGCGTACGAGCGCCCGATGATCCTCGGGATCATCGTGGTCTGGATGTTCTGGACGTCGCCGGCGAAGCGGAAGCGTGTCTTCGTCGGCATCGGCGGCACGAGGCCGAAGAACACGGCGAAGCCGCCGAGCAACGGCAGCGCCCGGTTGCGCTCGGCCTCCTGCCAGAACAGCTCCCTTAGCTCCTCGAGCTTCTCGGGCTCCCGGTCGGCGAGGTCGTGCGCCTGGCTGAAGTCGTCCGGCAGGTAGTAGAGCTCCCACCGATCCTGATCTGGGTCGTATAGCCCCGGGGCGAACCGCTTCAGCGTCTCTGCGGCGAAGTCCCACGGGCGCTTTTCCAGTCTGGCGCACGCCCACCAGCCGTCCTTGTAGATCGCCCGGCTGCCGTACATCTCGAAGTACTGCACGGTGTGCCGCTCCTCGGCCTCCGGGTCCTCGAGCGTGTACGCGAAGCTGGTGCCGTCCATCGGCTCCTGCTCGATCCCGTCCACGACCTCGGCCTCGGGGATGCCGATCAGCTCCAGGATGGTCGGGGCGACGTCGATGCAGTGCGTGAACTGGGTGCGCACGCGGGCCTCGGGCTCGATCCGGCTCGGCCAGGCGATGACCATCGGGTCTCGGGTACCGCCCAGGTGGCTCGCCATCTGCTTCCCCCACTGGAACGGCGTGTTGTTCGCGTGTGCCCAGGCCGCCGCGAAGTGCGGAGCGGTGTGGAACCCGCCCAGCTCCTCGACCCCGCCGAACTTCTCCTCGATCAGCCTCAGTTGCTCGTCCGCCTCGAGCACGACCCCGTTGAAGAAGGTCGTCTCGTTGAAGGATCCGGTGAGCGTCCCCTCCATGCTCGCGCCGTTGTCGCCCCAGATGTAGACGACGATCGTGTTGTCGAGGTCGCCCATCTCCTCGATCGCGTCGAGGAGACGCCCCACGTTCCAGTCGGCGTTCTCCGAGAAGCCCGCGAAGACCTCCATCTGGCGGGCGTACAGCGTCCGCTGCGCGTCGGTGAGCGAGTCCCAGGCGGGGAACAGATCGGGGCGTTCGGTGAGCTCCGTCTCCGACGGGACGAGGCCGAGCTTCTTCTGGCGCTCGAGCGTCCGCTCACGGTACGCGTCCCAGCCGTCGTCGAACCGGCCCTTGTACCGGTCGGCCCACTCCTTCGC
>DASTHN010000110.1:0-4589 GCA_035718185.1 Actinomycetota bacterium | reverse complement strand
CACGCCTCGAGCAGGTCCGGGCCTGGCTGGCCGAGACGGGCTTCGCGATCGAGGATGAGGCGGAGGGGCCCTGGCACAACGGGAACTACGCCTACCACCACGTGCTCGCCCGCACGGGGAACACAGAACGTCCATGAGGGTTCGCTTCAGGTCTGGTCGAGATCTTCGGGCTCCCCGCGGGCGAGTCTGCGGAGCCTCAGCCGGACCACGAGCAGCAGGAGCAGCGTCACCCCGATCGGCACCGCGATCACGACCGGGAGCACACCCTGGGGATTGAGCTGGGAGAACGCGCCCACGGTGAGGTGCAGTCCGGTGCTGGCGACCGGCTGACTGGTGGATCTGGGCCCCTCGGGCTCGGGGATCGCGACCAGATACACCATGTAGTCGCCCTTCAGGATGGCCTCGATTGTCCACTTGTGCCGCACGGCGTCCCCCGCGGCGACGCGACCCACGGACTGGGTGCGCTCCGGCGACCAGTCCTCCGGATCGACCACGTCGCCCGAGAGATTGATGATGTTCATCGCCAGGAAGATCGGTGGCGAGTCGCGGGTGCCCTCGTTCTCGGTCAGGCTCTCGAAGGGGAACTCGTCTCCCGTCTTCACCGTCACAGCGGTCTGATCGAGCGAGACGACCAGATCGCTCCGGTTCGCCTGGAACAGCGACCCCCCGAGCGCCGTCGCCGAGCCCATCCCTGCGAACACGACGATCAGCGCCGCCAACGTCATGCCGGCGAGCGACCCCCACCGGGCGCGAGCCCGCTGCGCCCGACCGGCGATCAACCGCAGCCGCGGGGCGGCGAACAGGAACAGGATCGCCGGGATGAGGATGGCCGCGATCACCGAGGACCGCAGGAACGGCTCCTTCTCCATCACCGTGCGATGGTTGACGAGGACCTTCTCGAGGAACTCGCTGCTCGCCTGCATCGGGTTGATCCGCTGGACGAAGTACCCGAAGTCCCCTTTCTGCGCCTCGCCCGGGAGCTGCGTCAGCATGAAGAGCAGCAGCCAGACCAGGAGCGAGATGAACATGCTCGTCTTGTTCGAGTTGGACCAGGTGCTGACCAGCAGCCCGAAGCTCGCGAACGCCACTGCCAGGATCGTGCCGAGGACCGTGCCCAGCAGCAGCGCCTGCCAGAAGACCTCGTCGCCCTGCGACACGACCAGCAGGGTCGGGATCGAGATCAGGAACGCCGCGGGCCACGGGGTCAGGGCGGCGAGTAGCTTGCCGAGCAGCAGCTGTCGGCGGCTCGCGGGCGTGAGCAGCAGGACCTCGAGCGTCCCCCGCTCGCGTTCCCCCGAGATCCCGTCGGCGCCGATGATCATGCCGATGAAGACCCCGAAGGAGATGGTGTTGAGCAGGGTGAGGAAGACCATCTCCTTGGGCGGTATCAGGCTCAGCTCGCTGTTGGTGGCGAGCAGGAAGGTCATCAGTCCCAGCAGCACGCTGTACAGGATCAGGAGGTTGATCGCCCGTCCTCCAACCCACAGCTCGACGGCCTCCTGACGGAACACCACCGCCCACGCGCCTCGTGGCGTGGCGCGACCGCGGTCGACCGCGCCTTCCCGCGTCGCCTCGCCGACGCTCATGACGACCGCCCCTCGGTGAGCTCGATGAACGCGTCCTGCAGTCGGCTCCCCTCGACCTCGAAGCCGAGGACCGGGATCTCGTCTCCGAGCAGCTGGTCGAGGATCTCGTTCGTCGTCCCCTCGATCGCCTGATCGGGCCCGCGAGCGAGAGAGACCTCGAGACGCCCATCGACGATGCCGCCGCGGACGCTCTCGATCGCCGGGATGGCTCGAAGCGTCGCGTTCGCGCGCTCGGCGGCCGACGTCGGGACGTGGATCCGGAGGTCGGTCCCGGAGACCCGCTGGCGAGCGAGCGCCAGGACGTCGGAGACCGAGCCGCTGGCGACCACCCTGCCCTCGGAGAGGACCAACACGTCGTCACAGGCGTCCTCGACCTCGGACAGGCCGTGACTGCAGAGGATGATCGCCGTCCCTCGGTCCTTGGCGATGTCGCGCAGCAACGCGAGCAGGTCCAGCTGTCCTCGCGGGTCCAAGCCGGCGACCGGCTCGTCGAGGAACAGGACGACGGGGTCGTTGATCAGCGCGCGAGCGATCCCGAGACGCTGCCGCATGCCGTGGCTGTACGTCCGGATCAGCCTCCCGGCCCGCTCGCGCATCCCGACGAGCTCGAGCGTGGCCAGGCCGTGCCTCCGGGCGTCGGCTCGCCGGCGGCCGTACAGCTGCGCGAAGTAACCGATGTACTCGGCGCCCGTGATCTGATTCGGCAGGCCGAGGGTCTCCGGGAGCACGCCGATCCGCGGGCGGACCCTGGCCGGATCCTCGGAACCGACCCCGTCGATCACGAAGCGGCCGGACGTCGGTCGCAGGATGGTCGTCAGGATCCGGATCGCCGTCGTCTTGCCGGCACCGTTCGGGCCGAGGAACCCCATGACGCGCCCGGCCTGGAGCTCGAAGGAGAGCTCCCGGAGCGCGGGCTGGCCGTCGTACGACTTCGTGAGGCGGTCCGCTACCAGGACGACATAAGACATCCGCGGAACCTATCCACACCCCTGCGCGCAGGTCAATCGGTCAGTTGCATCAGCAGAGATACGCGCGGAGCGGGTACGGCCACCTGGGGTTCCGCGGAGCTCATCAGAACCGGTCGGGGCGGAAGGGCTCGAGCGGGATCGAGGTCGGCCTGCCGGCGGCCAGCTCCGCGACGAGCTTGCCTGTTGCCGGCCCTTGCGTGAACCCGAGCGTCCCGTGCCCGGCCGCGACCATCGCGCCGCGGACCTTCGGCGCCCAGCCGATCGCCGGGAGGTCATCTGGCGTGAGCGGGCGGAACCCGAACCAGCGCTCGCCGGCGCCGGGTGGCGGCGGGTGTCGCAGGGCCCGCGCGCCGGCGGCCGCCACCGCCTCCGAGCGAACGGGGTCGGCCTCGGTCCGGAAGCCCGCCAGCTCGAGCGTTCCGGCGAAGCGGACGCGATCCGCGAGCGGCAGGACGATCACCCGCGTCTCGGGCAGGAGGATCGGGTGGCTCGGGGCGCCTGCCCAGGTCGGGAGCGTCGTGCTGTAGCCGGTCGCCGGCTGGATCGGCAGCCGCAGCCCGAGCGGCTCGGCGATCCTCGGGGTCCACGCGCCGGCCGCGAGCACGACGAGGTCGGCCGCGATCTCCTCCGAGGGGTCGCCGGCCAGGATGCCGGTCGCGGCGCCGTCGCGGACCAGGACGCGGTGCACCGGGGTGTGATCGAGCGTGCGCACCCCACGGGCCCGCACCCCCTCGGCGAGGCTGCGGACGTACGCGAAGCAGTCGCCCGAGCCCTGGTCCTCCATCCGCAGCCCGCCGCGGTGGTTCAGCGCGAGCGCCGGCTCGAGCGCGAGCAGTTCGTCCCGCTCGAGCACCCGCGCCTCGAACCCAAGGCCCTCCGCGCCCTCCACGGTCGCCCGTGCCTCGGCGCGCCACCCCTCCGAGGCTGACGCGAACACCAGCGGTCCGCGGCGGAACCCGAACGAGGTGGCCCCAGTCCGTGCCAGGTCGTCGTGGAGCTCGAGGCCGAGCCTCGACAGGGCGACGAGGGCGTCGGTCGAGCGCCGGTACCGCTCCGCGGGGGTGGAGCGCCAGAACCGGACCAGCCACGGGACGACCGACACGCCGGCCCGCGCGCGGATCGTGAAGGGGCTCTCGCGGCGGAGGAGATGCCGTAGGCCCTCGGCCACGACGCCCGGGCCGGGGAGGGCGTCGGAGTGCCCCGGGCAGATCAAGCCGGCGTTCGCGAACGAGCAGCCGCGGCCGACCTCGCCGCGGTCGAGGAGCGTGACCTCGAAGCCCTCCTCGGCCAGGTAGTGCGCGCACGCGACGCCGACCGCCCCGCCCCCCACGACCACCGCACGGTCGCCCACGGCCGCATCGTACGATGCGGGCCGAGCGGGCCCTGTCGGGGGCCGCGAGGGGGATGGTCGTTCCTCGGCGAGGGCAACCGGCGGCTGCCGGTCTCCGTCGTCCTGTTCCTGGCGACGGCGGCGCTCGTCCCGACCGTGTTCCTCCCGAGGGGCCGCGTGTTCGAGGAGGCGTTCGAGGCGGCGAAGCGTGAGGGCGATGTCACACGGGCGCTCACCGACGCGTTCGCGGACCCTGCATCCCGGCCAACCGTACCTACCAGATCGGGTACTGGGGGCTCGATCCGACGGACCCGTGCACCTCGGTGCCTCCGGCGTGAGCGGAGCGAGCCGCCGCGGGCGACCGGGTCGCTAGACTCGACGGCGGTGGCCTGCCCGAGCGGACGAAGGGGCACGCCTGGAGAGCGTGTAGGCGGGCAACCGCCTCGCGGGTTCGAATCCCGCGGCCACCGCCAGCTCCGCAAACGACGTCGCCGACCCCCTTCGTCCTCAGGTCGGCACGATGACGCGAAACGGGGGCGGCAGGCTGGCACACAAGGCACGTGGAGACCCCTGTCGCCGGGATGACCCGGCCGCGGTTGACGCGGAAAAGGTCAGAGGTTCAGATCCTCCAGCGCCTACCCCTGGGTGCGGCGCCTGTCCGTGGGTCAGGCCTCGCAGCCGCGGAGGGCGTCGGCGCCCGGGCCG
>DASTHN010000109.1:0-14104 GCA_035718185.1 Actinomycetota bacterium | reverse complement strand
GGCTGGCCGAAGACACGGCCCGGAAGCTGGAGGCCAAGCTCGAGGTGAACGCGATCCAGGTGGACGACGCGCCGTCCACCGTCTCGGCCACGACGATCTACTTCCGGGGGTCCGGCAACGAGGACGAGGCCGAGTACATCGCATCCGAGTTCTTCAAGAAGATCGAGCCGAAGATCGCGCGGCTCGAGGCCGGGACCGGCGTCGACCGCGACGTCCAGGTTGCCATCTACCTCGGCACGGACTACGCGTCCTCGCAGTCCTGACCTGTCGGCCCTGCGCGACCTCGCGCCGAGCGCCGGGATCCTCCTGGACTTCGACGGCTCCCTGGCCGAGATCGTTGCCCGTCCGGAGCTCGCCCGGCCGGTGGAGGGGGCGCGTGAGGTCCTCGGCGCCCTGGTCGAGCGGTACCGCGTCGTCGCGATCGTGACCGGCCGCCGGTCCGAGGAGATCGCCGCGATGCTGGACGTGCCCGGCGTCCGGCTCCTCGGTGTGTACGGGCTCGAGGATGGGGACCACGAGCGCGTGTCCGAAGCGCTGCTCGAGCGCGTCCGTTCCGCCGCCCGGGTCGTTCCCGTCGCCTGGGTCGAGGACAAGGGTGCGGCCGCCGCCGTGCACTACCGTGCCGCGCCGGATCATGTGGCCGCGCGCGAGGCCCTCACCCGCCGCCTCGCCCCGCTCGCGGACGCGGAGGGCATGGAGCTCGTGCAGGGCAAGATGGTCCTGGAGCTCATGCCGACCGATCGCCCACGCAAGGGCGGTGCGGCCCTGCGTCTGGCCGACGAGCTGGGTCTGCACGGGGTGCTGTTCGCCGGGGACGACGTCGCGGACCTCGAGGCGTTCGACGCGCTCGGTCGTCTGGCGTCCCGGGGCGCGCTCGTGATCCGGGTGGCGGTTCGGGGGGCCGAGACGCCCGTGGCGCTTCTCGACCACGCGGACGTGGTCGTCGAGGGCCCCCTCGGCCTGGTCGACCTGCTGCGAGCGCTTGCCTAGACGGTCCGGTCCGGGGATCGCGTCCGCCGGAGGCGCACCCGCTCCAGATCCTCGAGCTGGGTCCGCACCCACCGCTCGGCGGGGTTCGAGAGCACCAGCCGCGACAGCCCTCGGGCGCGGCGAACCCGCTCCTCACGCGGCATCTCGAGCGCGTGGTGGATCGCGTCGGCGGTCTCGCGCAGGTCGAATGGGTTGACGGCCAGCGCGTGCCTGCCCAGGCGCCAGTAGGCGCCGGCGTTCCGGGACAGGACCAGGACGCCGGCGCGCCGGTTCAGGACCGGGCCCTCCATCGCGACGAGGTTCATCCCGTCGTAGATCGGGTTCACGAGCAGCACGTCCGAGATCCCGTACGCGGCGACGGCGCCGAGGTAGTCGTCCTTCACGCGGACCTCGACCGGCCGCCAGTCCTCGTCGCCGAACTCCGCGTTCACGCGCTCGGCAGCGGCCACGCACTCCTCCCCGTACGCGAGGTACTCGGGCACCTCCATCCGTGAGGGCGACAGGAGCGCCAGGAACCGGACGCGCCGGTGCCACTCGGGATGGGTCCGCAGGAACAGCCCGTAGGCCTCGAAGCCACGCACGATGTTCTTCGTCAGCTCGAGCCGGTCGACGCGCAGGATAAGTCGGTTGTCGCCCCGCCACCGGTTGAGCTCCTTGCGGAGCGCCGTGACCTCGGGGCCGGCCGCCTCCTGACGCAGGCCGACCGCGTCGATCGAGATGGGGTGGATCCGCACCGCGACCTGGCGCCCCTCGACGGACAGTCTCGAGCGCGCCAGGTCCGCGCGCACGCCAGGCAGCGAGCGGGCCGACATCAGGAAGTTCTCTGCCCACATCTGCGAGTGGAAGCCGATGACGTCGGCCCCGAGCATCCCGCGCAGGATGCCCTCGCGGATGCGGCCCGGAAGGATCCGCAGGTAGGTCAGACCGGCGATCGCGGTGTGCGAGAAATGCGCGATGAAGGCGTCCGGACGGAGCTCGCGCAGGAACCGCGGGACGAGCGTCAGGTGGTAGTCCTGCACGAGGTACGCCGGCGGGGTGGACGAGCGGTCGACCTCCTCGGACAGGGCCTCGGCGAACCGGCGGTTCACCGCGACGTACTCGTTCCATGCCTGGTCGACCTCGTCGTCGAACACCGGTTGCCGGACCGTGTCCCACAGGTAGTGGTGGACGAACCACAGGATGCCGTTCGAGATGCGGTTGTAGTAGGGCTCATAGCGCTCGGCCGGGATGTCGAGGAGGCGGACGCGGTAGTCGGCCCCGAACGCCTCCATGTCCACCCGCCCGCCGTCGGGCCCGGCGGCGAGCTCGCGATCGGTGTCCGAGCTCGCGGCCGCCACCCACAGCCCGTCGACGCGCTGCATCGCCCCGATCAGCGCCGTGACCAGCCCCCCGGCGCCGCGCCTCGCCTCGAGCTCGCCGCCGGCGCCGCGCTCGAACGTGACCGGCCCGCGGTTCGAGGCCACCACGAGCGGTGCCTCGAGCAGGCTCACGTCAGGCGCACCGCCAGACGGAGGTAGTCCTCGAGCTCGCGGAGCGACAGGAACCGCTCGCGCACCCGCTCGCGAGCCGCCACGCCCATCTGCTCTCGCAAAGGGGGATCGTGCAGGAGCTCGACGATCCTGGCGGCCGCCGACCCGACGTCGTCGACGAGGAACCCGTTCTGGCCGTCGGAGATCTGGAGGCGGATCCCGCCGACATTCCCGCCGACGACGGGCTTGCCCTTCCACATCGCCTCGCTCACGACGAGGCCGAACCCCTCCCGCGTCGACTTCTGGACGACGACCTCGGCGGCCTGCTGGAACACGCTGACCTCCAGGTCACCGACCCCCTGGAGGTTCGTGAACAGGTGGATGTCGGGATCGCCGGCGCGGTGCTCCTCGGTGAGGTCCAGGTACGCCATGCCCTCCGGGTCGTCACTCGCGAGCGATCCGGCCATGATCAGCTGGACGTCCGGGATCTCGCCGCGGACGAGGCGCCACGCGTCGATCACCCCGAGCGGGTCCTTCCAGGGATCGAACCGCGAGACCTGGGTCACGATCGGCCGCTTCGGGTCGATCGCGTACGCGTCGAGCACCTCGCCGAGCGTGTCCTCGCTCACGGGCCGGTTCTTCACCGAGAGCGGGTCGATCGACGGTGGGATCAGCGCCACCTGCGGGTCGGTCACGCCGGGCTGGACGAAGTCCTGCATGGTGAAGATCGCGGCGTCGTACCGGTTCACGATCGGCTCGAAGAAGTCCCACACCGGCGGATGGGGCACGGACAGGTCGATGTGGCAGCGCCAGAGCCAGCGGCCACGCCGCCGGTCCTCCTCCTCGAGCACGCGGAGGACCGCGGCCGGCTGCGGGTCGTGGATCAGGTACAGGTCGTAGTCGTCCGGCATCTCGGCCGAGTTCGCGACGATCCGATCCCAGTACGTGGTAGCCATCTGCGCCGTCCACTCGATCGGCGCTCCCTGCAGCGCGTTGTGGACGGCCTTCGTCACGGCGAAGTACTCGTCGGAGCCCTCGAGCACGGCCCAGGTGGTCTCGATCCCCAGATCGTTCAGGAGGGGGACGTGGGTGTACAGGAGCTCGGCGACGCCGCCCCCGAAGGCCGTGCTGTTGAGCTGGAGGAGCCGGGCCCCCCGCAGGGGGCGCGCGGCCTCGCGCAGCCGCTCGACGGCCTCCTCGCCGGCTGCCTGCACGTAGTCGGCGAGATGTTTCTCGGGCACCGGGACGGTCGCGAGCACCACGCGAGTCTATCGGCCGAGCAACAACCGGACCGCCTCGGCGAACCCGTCGCCGTGCGGCAGGTCGGTGACGACCGCGTTCGAGGGCAGCGGCGCATCCGCGATCGCGCCGAGCCCGTTCGCCACGAGGAAGAAGCGCCCCACCACCTCCGCCACCTCCAGGTCGGCGAGCGAGTCACCGACGGCGGCGGTCGCCTCGGGCCGCAGGCCTCGGAGCTCACGGTGCCGCAGGACCGCCGACGCCTTGGAGACCCCACGCGGGAGCAGGTGGTACGCGCGCACCTCGGCGACGTCCAGGTGGGGGAGCCGGCGGCGGAGCCGACCGTTGTCCCGGAGATACAGCCATCCGAACCCTGCCTCCTCGAGCACGGCCCCGGCCTCCGCCACGTCGACGAAGCCCTGGAACATCACGGAGACCTCGGTCCACGGCGCCACGGGCTCGAGGTGCCCGGGGAAGCGCTCGAGCAGCAAACCCGCCACGCCGGCGCGGGCGAGGGCATCCGGCAGGCTCCCGGGACCCGTGAACGCGCCGGTGTCCTCGATCGGGTCGTCCGCGCCCACGATGAGCAAGCCGCCGAGCTCCGCGATGTACGCGGAGGCGCCTAGGGCCCTGGATACCTCGTGGAGCCCTCGTCGGGTCCGTCCGGACATGAGCACGAGCTCGACCCCGGCCCGACGCAGCCGGAGCAGGGCGGCGGCCGCCTCGCCCGTCGACATGCCTCTCGCCGCGGCGAAGAGGGAGCCGCCGGGCCCGAGGAGCGTTCCGTCCAGGTCGGTGTACAGGACCTTCAGGGCCTGGTCAGCGGGTCCGTCGCTCGTTGACACGCTCACATCCCCGACCCTACATTGGCAGCCAAGGTGACCCCATCGTGCTGAAGATCTCGCAGAAGCTCGAGTACGCGATGCGCGCCATGATCGAGCTCTCGACCCGGCGGGACGATGGCGTGCTCGTGCCCGCCCGCGAGATCGCCGAGGCCCAGCAGATCCCCCTGCGGTTCCTCGAGCAGCAACTCGGCGCTCTGCACAAGGCGGGACTGGTGGAGAGCTTCCGCGGCGCTGGCGGCGGCTGCCGCCTGGCCAAGGAGCCGCAGGAGATCCGGGTCGCCGACATCGCCGACGCGATCGAGGGTCAGCTGTTCCCGATGTTCTGCCTGGAGCCCTCCGACCACACGTGCTTCGCCGACTCGCGCTGCGGGCTGCAGGGGTTCTGGGGTGACGTGGCCAGGGCCATCCAGCGGGTGTTCGAGGAGACGACGGTCGCGGACCTGGTCGCCCGGCATCAGCGGAGCAACGGGGCGACCGTCTTCACGCCCGAGGAGCTCCTCTCCCGCCTGGGCTGAGGCGCTCTCGAGCGTGGCGGCCGTTGGCCGGGCGCGAGGCCCGGCCGACCGGGGGCCGTTCCTCCTAGGACGCGGACTTGCCGAGGATCCGCATGACCTTCGTGCCGCACACAGGGCACGTGCCCTGAGCGGCCTTCCGGCCGTTCTTCAGCTCGACCACCGTGCCTTCGAACTCGCGCTTCGCACGGCACTTCACGCAATAGGCCTCGTACATGGCCACGATGGGCCCTCCTTCCCCGACAGCCTTCGAGGCCGCCCCATGGCGACCTCGTAGGCACGATGCTCGCCTCTCGCAGGCACGGATGCAAGCACATCGGGCACGGGCCGTTGGGCCCGCCGGAGGGCGTCCGGCCGGCCCGTCGGGGGCTCGCGTGCTCAGGGCCTCGACCGATACGATGGCGGACACCACCGCCACGGAGGACACCGACCATGTCAGAGATCCAGCAGAACATCTCCGCGCTCCTCACGGAGCACCGCGTCTTCGATCCCCCGTCCGAGTTCACAGCCAACGCGATCGTGAAGGACCGGTCGGTCTACGAGCACGCGGATGCCGACTTCGAGGGGTTCTGGGCCGAGCAGGCCGAGCGCCTGAGCTGGTTCAAGAAGTGGGACACGGTCATGGACTGGACCCCCCCGACGGTCACGTGGTTCTCGGGCGGGCTGCTGAACGCCTCGTACAACTGCCTCGACCGTCACGTCGAGGCGGGAGCCGGCGACAAGGTCGCCTACCACTGGGAGGGCGAGCCGGGCGAGGAGCGTGCCATCACGTACGCCGACCTGCTGGACGAGGTGGGGCGGTTCGCGAACGCGCTGAAGGCGCTCGGCGTCGGCAAGGGGGATCGCGTCGCGATCTACCTGGGGATGATCCCCGAGCTCCCCGTCGCCATGCTGGCCTGCGCCCGGATCGGTGCGATCCACTCGGTGGTGTTCGGGGGCTTCTCGGCCGATTCGCTGAAGGATCGGATCCTAGACGCCGAGGCGAAGGTCCTCGTGACGCAGGACGGCGGCTACCGGCGCGGAACCGTGGTCGAGCTCAAGGCGGCCGCCGACGAAGCCCTCGTCGACTGCCCCTCGATCGAGCACGTGGTCACGGTGCGCCGCACGGGCGGCGACCACCCGTTCACGCCCGGCCGCGACCTCTGGTACCACGACGTGATCGCCGAGCAGTCCCCCGAGTGCCCGGCCGAGCAGATGGAGGCCGAGGATCCGCTGTACATGCTCTACACGAGCGGCACCACCGGGAAGCCGAAGGGGATCGTGCATACGACGGGTGGCTACCTGACGCAGTGCGCCGCGAGCCACCGGATGATCTTCGACATCCACGAGGACGACGTGTTCTGGTGCTCGGCCGACATCGGGTGGGTCACCGGGCACTCGTACATCGTCTACGCGCCGCTCGCGAACCACACGACGAGCGTGATGTACGAGGGCGCCCCCGATTGGCCGGACAAGGACCGCTGGTGGGACATCATCGAGCGCTACAAGGTGTCGATCCTGTACACCGCCCCGACCGCGATCCGCGCGTTCATGCGTTGGGGGACCGAGCACGTCGAGAAGCACGACCTGTCGTCGCTCCGGCTGCTCGGCTCGGTCGGCGAGCCGATCAACCCCGAGGCATGGATCTGGTACCACACCGTGATCGGGGGCGAGCGCTGCCCGATCGTCGACACGTGGTGGCAGACCGAGACCGGCGCGATCTTGATCACACCGTTGCCGGGGATCACGCCGACCAAGCCCGGCTCGGCCACGTTCCCGTTCCCCGGCGTCCAGGCCGACGTGTACGACGAGACGGGGAACTCGGTGCCGCTCGGCGGCGGAGGGTACCTCGTGCTCAAGCACCCGTGGCCGGCGATGGCAAGGACGATCTGGGGTGACGCGGAGCGCTACGCGAACACGTACTTCAGCCTGTTCGGCCCCGAGACCTACGTCGCCGGCGACGGCGCCAGGCGGGACGAGGACGGGTACTTCTGGCTCCTCGGCCGGATCGACGACGTGATGAACGTCGCCGGGCACCGGCTCTCGACCTTCGAGATCGAGAGCGCGCTCGTCGACAACCCCAAGGTCGCCGAGGCCGCCGTGGTGTCGAGGCCCGACGAGGTCATCGGCGAGGCCATCGTGGCGTTCGTGACCCTGAAGCAGGGGATCGTGGGCGACGACGAGGTGGCGAAGGAGCTCCGCGCGCACGTCGGCGAGAAGATCGGGAAGATCGCCCGGCCGCACGGCATCATCTTCACGACCGACCTGCCCAAGACGCGATCCGGGAAGATCATGCGGCGGCTGCTGCGCGACGTCGCTCAGGGTCGTCCTCTCGGCGACGTGACGACGCTCGCGAACGCCGAGATCGTCGACGCCATCCACGGCATGGTGGAGCAGCAGCCGTCCGAGTGATGCGGTCCTCGCTCAGCCGGGCGGAGGCTTCGTTCATCCGCCGGTCGCGCGTCGCGCGGTTCGCGAGCGTCGGCCCCGATGGCGTGCCGCACGTCGTCCCGATCTGTCCCGTGCTGGACGGCGAGGTCGTCCTGTTCGCGACCGAGCCGAGCGCGAAGCTCGGCTTCCTGCGGGCCGACCCCCGTTGCGCGGTCGTGTGGGACGTCTACGAGGACGACTGGGACCTACTCCGTCAGGTCCAGATCCGCGGACGTGCCGAGATCGTGACGGAGGGCCCCGTCTGGGAGCGGGGCAAGGCGCTGCTCGACGAGAAGTTCCCACAGTACGCGCTGACGTTCCCGATCACGCCCGGTCACTCGGCGATCGTGCTCGTCCGCGCCGAGCGGGTCACGAGCGACGGCTTCTGACCGTCGGCACGGCGGCTCCGGCGTTCCGACGAACGGCCACGCCGCCTTGCCAGAGCGTCCCTCCCTCGGTACGATGCGTTAGCACTCACCGGGGATGAGTGCTAGCAGTCGGACGCCGAGGCTGAGAGCCAAGGAGGTAGATGGGATGGCACCGAAGCTCATCTCGTACGACGAGGATGCGCGCCGGGCCCTTGAGCGCGGCATGGACATGCTGGCCAACGCCGTGAAGATCACGCTCGGGCCCAAGGGTCGCAACGTGGTCCTCGAGAAGAAGTGGGGCGCGCCCACGATCACCAACGACGGCGTGTCGATCGCCAAGGAGATCGAGCTCGAGGACCCCTTCGAGAAGATCGGCGCCGAGCTCGTCAAGGAGGTCGCCAAGAAGACCGACGACGTCGCCGGCGACGGCACGACGACGGCGACCGTCCTGGCGCAGGCCATCGTGAAGGAGGGCCTGCGCAACGTAGCCGCGGGGGCGAACCCGATGGCGCTCAAGCGAGGGATCGAGCGCGCCGTCGAGCTCGCGGTCGAGAGCATCAAGAACCAGTCCAAGGACATCGAGGCGAAGGACGAGATCGCGCATGTCGGCGCCATCTCGGCCGCCGACCCCGAGATCGGCGAGCAGATCGCTGAGGCCGTCGACAAGGTCGGCAAGGACGGCGTCATCACGGTCGAGGAGTCGAACACCTTCGGCATGGAGCTCGAGCTCGTCGAGGGTATGCGGTTCGACAAGGGCTACATCTCCGGGTACTTCGTCACGGACCCCGAACGGATGGAGGCCGTCCTCGAGGACCCGTACATCCTGATCGTCAACAAGAAGATCTCGAGCGTGCAGGAGCTCCTGCCGGTCGTCGAGAAGGTGATGCAGACCGGCAAGCCGCTCGTGGTCATCGCCGAGGACGTCGAGGGCGAGGCGCTCGCGACCCTGGTCGTGAACAAGATCCGCGGCACGTTCCGCTCGGTCGCGGTGAAGGCACCGGGCTTCGGCGACCGCCGCAAGGCGATGCTCCAGGACATCGCGATCCTCGCGGGCGGGCAGGTCGTCTCCGAGGAGGTCGGCCTGAAGCTCGAGAACGCCACGCTCGACCTGCTCGGGCAGGCGCACAAGATCGTCGTGACCAAGGACGACACGACGGTCGTCGAGGGCGCCGGTAAGGAAGACGACATCAAGGGCCGCATCAACCAGATCAAGTCCGAGATCGAGAAGACGGACTCGGACTACGACCGCGAGAAGCTGCAGGAGCGGCTGGCCAAGCTCTCGGGCGGCGTCGCCGTCATCAAGGTCGGCGCGGCCACCGAGGTCGAGCTGAAGGAGAAGAAGCACCGCATCGAGGACGCCGTGCAGTCCACGAAGGCGGCCGTCGAGGAGGGCGTCGTACCGGGCGGCGGCGTGGCGCTGCTGAACGCGCAGGCGGCGCTGGACAAGACGGATCTCGAGGCCGACGAGGCCACCGGTGCCGCGATCGTGCGCCGGGCGCTCGAGGAGCCCCTGAAGCAGATCGCGACGAACGCGGGGCTCGAGGGCGGCGTCGTGGTCGAGAAGGTGCGGAGCCTGGACCTCGGGAACGGCCTGAACGCCGCGTCCGGCGAGTACCAGGACATGTTCAAGGTCGGGATCATCGATCCGACGAAGGTGACCCGCTCGGCGCTCCAGAACGCGGCCAGCATCGCGGCCCTGTTCCTCACGACCGAGGCCGTCGTGGCGGAGAAGCCGGAGAAGGAGAAGGCCCCGCCCATGCCGGGCGGCGGCGACATGGACTTCTGAGTCCTACCGACACGGGTCGGACCGCATGGGGCCCTCTCCGGAGGGCCCCATCGGCGTTCCAGAACCCGGGGTCGCCCCGGCCGTCACGGAACCGCAACATCCGCGATCGAACCGTCCGCCGCGCCGCGGCGAACAACCCGCAGAGGAGCCCCCCTCTCTCCGCGAACGGATCCCGAGAGCCAACCCTCGGGGTCCGTTCGCTCACGTCCGGAGCGGCCGTCACGGCCCGGGGCTCCGTGGCAGAATCGGGCCGATGACCGACGCCCGGTACCACCTCACCTTCCCCGAGCACCTGATCTCCGAGCCGGTGATCCACCGGCTGGGCAAGGAGTTCGGCCTGGTCACGAACATCCGACGCGCGAACATCGAGGAACGGCACGGCTGGGTCATCTTGGAGATGGACGGGGCCGACGAGGCGATCGCAGATGCCATCGCGTGGCTCGCCGCCCAAGGCGTCCAGGTCGACCGCCTCGAGGCGTGAGCGTGCGCGAGGTCCGGCTCCAGCTCCGCTGGCGCGACATGGACGCGTACGGACACGTGAACAACGCCGTCTACCTGAACTACCTCGAGGAGGCTCGCGACGCGTGGGTCGACGAGGTGCTCGGCCCTGTTGCCGACGACGTATGGCACTTCGTGCTCGCACGGGTGGCGATCGACTTCCGCCGCGAGCTCAAGCAGGGCGATGGCGAGATCGTCGTGCGCTGCGCACTGGAGTCGATCGGGCGGTCGAGCATCCGCACACGCGAGGAGATCCGTACCCTCGACGGGGCCCTGTCGGCCGAGGCGACCGCGGTCATCGTGCCGCGGGATCCTCGGACGGGGGCCGCACGTCCGCTCAGCGAGGACGAGCGTGCCGCGCTCGAACACGAGCTCTCGAGCGATGGAGACCCGAGGCGTCGCCTCACGTGATGATCCGGCGTCCCTTCGCGAAGTGGTCCTCGTACCAATTGCCGGAGACGTAGGTGAGGGTGACGCCGGCGTTGCTGCTCCCCGAGTCCACCGCCCATCCCCTGCCGATGTAGGTATCGACGTGGTCGACGGTGCCGTCCCCGTCGCCGTCGTACAGGAGCAGATCGCCGGGCTGGAGATCGTCCCACCGGACGCGCCCGCCCACCGCGGCCATCTGTGCCGACGTGCGCTGCGGCAGGTCCCACCCCCGGTACTCCCGCGGCGGCGTGTTGTCCCATCCGGCGGCCGCCCGCTTCATCACCCACCAGGTGAGCCCGGAGCAGTCGAAGCCGCCGATCGGCTGGTAGCCGCAGCAGTAGCCGGACGTGCCGGCGTCGGCCCACTCACCGCCCCAGACGTACGGGTAGCCGACGTACCGGACGGCGAAGCTCACGACCCGGAGCATCTTGCCGGATAGGGTCGGCAGCTCCATGTCGGCGTACGGCGCGAGGCCGTCGATGACGTACGTGGGCACGGTCGTCGCCCGGTAGAGCGACCAGGCCACCTCGGCCCGGGTGAGCGGGGCGGTCGGGCTCGGCACGTCGAGCGTCTCGTCACCGTGGTTGAAGCGCAGACCGAGCTTCATCCCGATGAGCGTGGTGCCGAAGTCCTTCGGCGTGTCGATCGCGGTCCCGTCGCGCATGTGGAGCGCGTTCGCGCCCGCGGCGAGATCCCGGAGGCCGAGCGCGAGCACGAGCGCTCGATGGACGTCGCGCATCGTGACCGGGTCGTCGGGTCGGAAGTTGCCCCCGGCGTCGCGGCGGAGCCATCCGGATGCGACCGCCACGTTCGCGAACGGGAAGAACCGGTCGTCTTCGGGCAGATCCGCGAACGTGACCCCCGGGTCGACCGCGGCGTCCCTCGCGAGCGCGCGCACCACCGAGCGCGCGAAGTGCCTGCGGGTCTCGAGGTTCTCTGGGCGGAACGGATACCTGCCGTCCCCGGCCTGCCTGAAGTCACGCATCCAGACGTGCACGGCGGCGACGTGGTCGATCGCTCGTCGGGCCCAGTAGCCCTTGGGCACGTCCGTCCACCTGACATCGGTGGCGCGTTCGAGCGTCCGGGGCGCCGACCACGCAGGCGGACCCGAGCCGGGCTCGCCCCCGAGGAGCGGGGAGCGGTCCTCGGCCAGCGCGCCGGCCTGCGGGAGGAGCAGGCTCACGACGCACGTGAGGACGGCGAGGAGACGCCGCAGGGGCCGCGACGGGATCATCTTCTGGACCTTCGGCCATCGGGCGCCGAGCCTTGAGCGCGACACCCGGGGGAGCCCACAGGGTACCCAGACGGGGCGGTGGCGCGGCAGCCGGGGTGACCGGCTACGGCATCTGCAGTACCCTTGCGCGCCGTGCTGACCGAGCGCGAGGCCGAGGTGCTCGAGGTATCACCCGTGCAGATCCATGGCGTTCCGTACGCGGACGTGGCCATCCGATATCCGGACGGGGTCGTTGCCTCGGCCCGTTTGGGGCGCGAGAGTATCCCGGTCGATCTGAGCAAGGGGGAGCGAGTGGTGGTCCAGGCCGCGATGAGCGTGATCGTGGCGGTGCGGAGACCATGATGTTCGGCTGGACGCTGCTCGACGGCACCGGCCAGGAGGTGGGGCACTCGCCCCAATTCGCCGACGCCGAGGCGGCCGAGGCCTGGATCGGGACGAGCTGGCCGGACCTGCTCGAGAACGGTGTGGAGGAGGTCGTGCTCTACGACCACCTCCGGGGGCGCCGGGTCTACCGGATGGATCTGGGCGCCGAGTAACCGCCGCGCCGAGCGACCGTTCCCGGATCACCCGCCTGGGCGTCGCCCCTTGCCCGACGCAGTTTCAGTCGGTCGGGCCTTCCGAGCGGACCTTCTCGACGTGTGCGAGCGCATCCCGGAGCCCCGCGAGCCAGTCCTCTTGGCGCTCGGCGACGAGCCGGACGCACCAGGCCAGCGCGTGACTGCGCGACCGGGCGACGCCCGCCTCGACCAGCGTGTCGAGCACCCGGCGCTCGGCCATCCGCAGCCGCGTCATCGCCGGGACGGACAGGGTCGTGAACATCCGCTCAACGTCGCCGCACCGAGCGCCCCACGACACCTTGCGCGCGAAGCGGTGCTCGGCCTCCTGCGCGATCCGGATGCGATGCGACCGCGTGTCCTCGCGGAACCCGTCGATGCGGGCCGCCCTGGCGGCCTCGACGGCCTCGGGGGTCGCGTCCTCGGGGAGGTCCGCCTCGGCGAGGGTGCCGATCACGAGGATCTCGTCGCGGTCGGCGGTCACCTCGATGGGGCCCGTGAACCAGTCGGCGGGCAACCGGCCGGCGAACCAGCCCGAGAGCTCCTCGCTGGCTGACGATGCGTTTCCCATGAGACTGAGATTACATCATTACAGGTTTGCGTCAAGTGCGGGCTTGGCATGGCGGTCAGCCGAGGTAGGAGTCGGGGTCCTCCATGAAGTCGTCCATGCAGCCCTTCGCGCAGAAGTAGTAGGTCTTGCCTGCGTGGTCCCACGTCCATCTCGCGGTGGCCGGGTCGACCTCCATGCCGCAGACCGGGTCGATCTCCATCTCGGGTCCTTCCGTCGGCTGGCGCGAGCCAGGATACGCTCGACGCGCTCCGGGGGAGGTGTCAGACTCCGCGCGACCCGCAGAGAGAGGGGAACGATGCAAGCTTCCCAGACGAACAGGCCGACGCCGGTTGGCGGCATCCTCGCGCTGGTCGGAGGGGGGCTGCTGGTCGTCGGTTCCTTCCTGGATTGGGCGGAGGTGTCGGGCACCGGCACGAGCGTCACGGCGAGCGGGACGGAGGGGACCGACGGCTGGATCACGCTCGTCGCCGGTGCTCTCGCGGTCGTGGCCGGGCTGACCATGGTGCGGGGGGCCGGCAAGCGCGCCGTGGCCATCCTGGCGATCGTGGCCGGCCTGGTCGGCGGTGGGGTGGGACTGTACGACGCGCTCACGGCAAGGGACAGCGTCCTGGACTCCGCGGCCGAGGAGCTGGCCGCTGGGTACGGAGGCTCGGTCGAGCAGATGCGTGCGCTCCTCGACGCCGCGATCGATGCGGGCGATCTCGCCGTCACCATCGCGATCGGTCTGTACCTGGTCATCGTCGGCGGGGCGATCGCGATCGTCGGCGGGGCGATCGCCCTGCGTCGCCCGTGGGCGGCTCCGGCGATGCCCGCCGTGCCCGGGACACCCGTGGAACCGACGCAGCCCGCGACGTCCGAGACCTGGGCGAGCGCGCCCGCGCCGACGTCGGGCGCGCCCGGCGAGCTCCCGCAGGCGCCCGCCCCGCCCCTGACCGAGGCCACGCCCCCGCCCCCGGTGGCGGAGCCCCCGCCGCCGCCACCCCCCGGGCCTGCCGCTTCGGACGCGGCGCAGCCGACCGCTCCCGAGACCGAGCCGGGGCAGGCGTCCGCGGACGAGCCGCCGTCGCCGTGGGCGACCCCTGCACCCGATGATGTGGGGGCGGCGGAGCCCGACGAGGAACCCTGAGCTCGGAGGGCGGATGCGGACGCTCGAGCTCGAGTTGGATACGCGCGGTCGTCGGCTGCTCGACGTGACCGAGC
>DASTHN010000108.1:0-2448 GCA_035718185.1 Actinomycetota bacterium | reverse complement strand
TTCTTGGCGATCTGGGCGGAGGCCTCCTCGCGCGGCATCGCGCCGTCGACGAAGAACCTCAGCGGATCCCACCAGATCGAGCGGCCGATCGCGAAGCCGCGGTACCCCGGGATGTCGCGAGCCGCGCGGAGCCAGTTGTCGACCGCCGTGTCGTCGGCACCGCGACCGAGCACCACGCACCCGACGTGGTCTCGACCGGCCATCCGGCACTGCTCCGAGAGCATCGCGCAGTCCGCGGGGTCGTCGATCCCCTCGATCTTCCAGATGTCCGCCTCGACGCCGCTCTCCTGCAGCTCGGCGATCGCGAGGCGCATGAGGTTCGGCCTCACCTCGCGGTCGTACCGCCCGGCGTCGTTGCCCACCCCCTCGAGCTGATGAGGCTCGGCGGGGACCAGCAGCTCGAACAGGAACCGTCGGTCGGTCGCGTGCAACCAGTCGGCGAGCTCCTTGAGCTTGGCCGCCTGGCGGGCGTTCACCGCGCCGTCGCCCTCCGGGTTGTACCGCACGAGCACCTTCGCGAAGGTCGGGTTGAAGGAGGCGATGTGCGCGGTGAACTCCGTGCCGTACTCGAAGTCGAACTCGTCCTGACCGGACTTCTCGACCGGCATCGAGAGCAGGATCCCCATCTCGGTCGCCTTCAGCGCCACCTCGGTGCCGAACTGCTCGTCCACGAGTATCCCCGCAGCCGATCGGTCGGCACCCGCCTCGAGCGCCGCGAGCATCCCCTCGAACACGACCTTCTTCGCATCGATGATGCGCGTCGCCTCGTCGGGCCCGGGGAGGCCCTCGATGCCGAAGAACTTCTTCTGGAACGATCCGCGGTGATCGAACGCGAGGATGTAGAGCTTCCCGTCATAGCCGAGCGTCATGCGATCTCCTCCGGTGGGTTTCGGGCGATGCTACTCCGCAGGCTACGCCCGCTCGAAGGGGTCCCGCGGCGTGAGCACCTCGACCGCCACGGGAGCGGCGGCGGCGCGGAACCGATCGGCGTCCGATGGCGAGCCCACGACGAACCCGAAATGCATCGGGACGGCGACGCTCGGTCCGATCGCCTGCACCAACCCACCCGCTTGCGTCGCGTTCATCGTGAAGTGACCGCCGATCGGGACGAACGCGACATCGGTGCGCACGTCGTCGAGCTCGGGTGCGTGATCGGTGTCGCCGGCGTGATAGACGGTCGTACCTGCGAGCTCGATCACGTACCCCACCCAGCGGTTCGCCTTGGGATGGAACTCGAGCGCCTCCTCGCGTGTGTTGTACGCCGGCACGGTCGTGAACGACACGCCGGCGAGCTGGTGCGACTCTCCCGGCGCGACGGGCGTGACGCTGCCGCTGAGCTCCGCGGCGACATCGTGCGGAGCCGCCACGACGGTCGCGGAGGTGCTGAGCCGTGCGATCTCCTGCGGCTGGAAGTGGTCGGAGTGTGCATGAGTGATCAGGATCAGGTCGGCCGGCGGCGCATCCTCGGGCGTGCCCCACGGATCGATGTACACGGTCCGTTCTCCGTCGGTCCAACGGAACGCCGACTGCCGGAACCAGGTGAACCGCTCGAGCACGGAGGGCCTCCTTCGGGTGGGGACTCCCGTAGTCTGGCAAACCCGTGACCGATCGCGACCACACCGAGCCCGCGCCACTCACGATCGCCGACGGCAGCGTCCGTGCCAGCGTGTCCCTGCTCCGCCGCAACCGCGACTTCCGGCGGCTGTTCTTCGCGTCCGTGATCTCGCTCGGCGGAGACTGGTTCCTGTTCGTCGCGATCAACGGCCTGATCCTGGACACGACCGGGCGCGCGATCGACGTGGGGCTCGCGATCCTCGCGCAGGAGCTCGCCTTCTTCTTCGCCTCGCCCTGGGCCGGGGCACTGGCCGACCGGCTCGACCGCAAGAGGCTGATGATCGGATGCGATCTCGCGCGGATGATCGTCTGCGTGGCGTTCCTGCTCGTGGGTCCCGGAACGATCTGGCTCGCCTTCCCGCTGCTGGCGATCCTCTCGATCTTCGCGGCGCCGTTCGATCCCGCGTCGTCCGCGGCGATCCCCAACCTCACGCAGGGGGAAGACCTCACGATCGCGAACGCGCTGGGCGGCTCGCTGTGGGGCACGATGCTCGCCGTCGGCGCCGCCCTGGGCGGCGTGGTCGCGACGATCTTCGGGAGCCAGACGGCGTTCCTGGTCGATGCCGCGTCGTTCCTGCTCTCGGCGCTGCTGCTCTCGGGCATCCGGCAGCCCCTGTCGGAGGACCGCGTGATCGAGGAGCACCCCAGCACCCTCGAGGCGACGATCGAAACCCTCCAGTACGCGAAGGAAGACGACCGCGTGCTGTCCCTGATCGGCGTGAAGGCCGGATTCGGCCTCGCTGCCGGCGTGCTCGCCCTGATCCCGGTGTTCGCCAAGCAGGTCTTCGACGCCGGCGACATCGGGTTCGGGATCCTGATGGCGGCGCGGGGCCT
>DASTHN010000107.1:0-8314 GCA_035718185.1 Actinomycetota bacterium | reverse complement strand
GTTCGGTCAGGACAAGCTGGACACGCTTCCCCGCTACTGCCTCGAGTGCCCTGTCCGGTTCGTCTGCAACGGGGGGTGCCCGAAGGACCGGTTCATCCAGACGCCCGACGGCGAGCCGGGGCTCAACTACCTGTGCGCCGGATACAAGCGGTTCTTCGGCCACGTCGACCGACCGATGCGGCAGATGGCGGACCTGCTCCGCGCGGGCCGGTTCGCCGACGAGATCATGCCGTCCTACGCGGCGGAGGACGCCAGACGCGGCCGGACCGAGCCGTGCCCGTGCGACAGCGGACGGAAGTGGAAGGTCTGCCACGGCGCGGCCGCGACGTCATCCGTCGACCCGGCGTGAACCGTCCCCGCCCGGTGTGCGAGAGTGGGAGGAACGATGCGGATCGGGATCGTGGGCGTGGGCCCGTTGGGGAGCACCTTGGCCGAGCTCTGGGCCAACGCCGGGCATCAGCTGGCGGTCGGCGAGCCGGAGGGATCGGACCCGGCCGCGACGCTCGCCGAGCGTCTCGGCCCCTCCGTCCAGGCGACTTCCGTGGAGGAGGCGGCCAGGTTCGGCGACATCGTGGTCCTGACCGGCCCGTTCGGTCGGGCCGAGATGCTGCCGCCCGCCCCGACGGTCGCGGGCAAGATCGTCGTCGACGCGATGAACGCCCTGACCGAGACCGGCGAGGCGATGGACCTCGGTGCCCGGGCGTCGAGCGCGATCGTCGCCGAGTCGCTCCCCGACGCTCGCATCGTCAAGGCTTTCAACACGCTCGAGGCCGACACGTTGCGCTCCGAGGCTAGGAGGTCGACGCCCCGCGAGAAGCGGTTCGTGGTCTTCCTCGCCGGGGACGACTCGCGCGCGAAGGAACGCGTCTCGACGCTGATCGAGGAGATCGGTTTCACGCCGATCGACGCCGGCTCGCTGGCGCTCGGCGGCCGGAACCTCGAGCCTCGCTCGAAGGTCTTCGGCCGGCCGCTGCTCCCCGCTGAGGCCCGGCGTTTCCTGCAGCTGATGGCGTAGCCCGCAAGGAGGTGGGACGGATGGCGATCACCGCGACCAGGAGCCCCGTGTATCGGGTGTCGCGCGTCCTCACATGGCTCGTGTACGCGTTCGCGATCGTGGCGATCGTGTTCCTCGCGACGGCGTTCTTCCTGGAGCTCTTCAACGCGAACGAGTCGACCCCGTTCGTCGAGTGGGTGGACCGCGCGACGAAGCGGCTCATGCAACCGTTCCGCGGCATCTTCCCAGCCGTCGAGGGTGAGAGCGGGTCCGTCTTCGACGCGTCGCTGCTCTTCGCGATGTTCATGTACGGCCTGCTCGCGATGGCCATGCACGCGCTGCTGGACTGGATCGACCGGAAGATGTTCGCCGCTCGCTCGACGGAGATCGCGAGGGCTACCGCGGAGGCGCAGGCGCAGGCAGCTGCGGCCCGTGCATCGGTGCCCGGTTCCCTCCCTCCGACCGCTGCCGAGGTCTGGCAGCCACCGCCCCGGACCGCCCCTCCCCCCGGCTCGGCTTCAGGACCGGGCGTACAGGGGCCTCCCACGGACAACCCCTAGGAACCGAGCCGGCTCAGTCCATCCCGACCCACGCCCGGAGGCTCGCCCGGTGCAGGGCTCGCTCGTGGTACGAGCCCTCGGCGTGCAGGCCGCCCATCCCGCCCGCGCGGATCAGCGTCTCGAGCAGGGGTCCGAGCTGAGTGCCGTACAGCTCCATGCACGGCATCGGATGGATGCCGGGCCACGAGTAGCAGGAGGCGACGGTGCGACGGTTCGCGGTCGGCACGCCGGGCGGGAGCCGGTCCCACGCGGGGTCGTCGGGCGTGAAGATCCACTGATCGAGGTTCCCCTGCGGGATGCCCTCGATGCTCCGGACCGTCGGCGGGTCGGCGTCCGGCAGATAGGGGTCGACGACGAGGTCGCAGATCACGGCGTGCTCGGGGAGGTCCGCGATCCATGCATTCGGGACGAGCGGCTGCGACGGATCGTCGCGCTGCGAGGCATCGACGAGCACGTCCGTCTCGCGGAACCGCGCCCGCATGTGTTCGGCGTCCCCCGAGAGGTTCCGTCCGACCACCACGACCTCTACCCCCAGCAGGCCCGCGCGAGCGAGGCGAGCGGCGCGCTCGACGTTCCCGTACTTCGTGGCCGCCTCCACCGCGTGCTTCCCGATCTCGCCGGGCCCGACGAGGGTCACCCGAACCGGTCGGCGGCCGGGATCCTCGAGCTCCGACCACGCCCGCTCGAGCGCATCGAACGCGGCCTCGACCCCGTTCCAGGCCACGTCGCGGCTGTCGATGACCAGACGGCGACCGCTGTCGTCCGTGATCGAGTCCATGCTGATCCCCTCGACCCCGAGCTCCCCCAACATCCGCACCCGATCGGGACGGGTGGGCAGGTGGAGCATCGCGAACAAGATCGACCCGGGGCGCAGTTGCAGGAACTCGGCCTCGTCGGGGCACCGGAGCGTCAGGACGACGTCCGCCCGGAACGCCTCCTCGTTCGTGACCACGTGCACGAGCGGCGACAGGTCCGTGTAGTCCTGGTCGCGGAACCCCATCCCCGAGCCGATCCCGCCCTCGACGTACACCTCGACGCCCCGATCGGCGAGCTTGCCGACGAGGGGCGGGAGGAAGTCACGGCGCTCTCCCGCCTCCTTGTGCATCCGCGGCAGACCGAAGGTCAGCGCACGTGGGCGGCTCGCCACCTGGATACCTCCGCTCTCCCGACGGCCCGCTCGTAGTAGGAGCCCCGCCGTAGGTCCATGCCGTCGATCCCCCGCTCGAGGATCACCCGCATCACGGGCTCGATCTGACCGCCGTAGATCTCCATGCACTCCCTCGGCTGCAGGGCCGGCCACGAGTAGCACGCCAGCGCCACGCGTCGGTTCTTCGTCCGGATCGGCGGGGGAAGCCGGTCGTAGGCGGGGTCGTCGACCGGGAAGATGTACTGGTCCAGGTCGCCTTCCGGGATCCCCTCGATGCCCTTCATCCTCGGCGGGTGGACCGTGACGTCGTACGGGTCGACCGACAGGTCGAGGATCACCGCGTCCTGCGGGAGTGCAGCCACCCAATCGTTCGGCACGATCACGCGGGTGGGATCGTCGCGCTGGGTCGCGTCGATCAGCAGGTCGGTCTGCTCGAGCCGGGTGAGCATGTAGTTCTCGTGCCACGTGAGGTCGAAGTCGGCGACGGTGACCTCCACGCCCGGGACACGGCGGGCGGCCATCTCCTCGCGCAGCTTCGGGTCGCCGTACCGCGTCGCCGCCTTGATCGCGTGGGCACCGACGGCGCCGGCCCCCAGGCACGTCACCCGCAGCGGCCGGCGGCTCGGGTGGGCGAAGCGGGGATGGATCTTCGCGATCTCCTTGAAGGCCTCGCGCACGCCGTTCCAGCCGACCGCCTCGACGTTCTGGACCAGGCGGGTGCCGCGGTCGTCGGTGACGCCATCCAGGCTCACGCCGTGGAGACCCAGCTCCGTGAGCAGCTCGACGCGCTCGGGACGCGTCGGCAGGTGGAGCATCGACACGAGGATGGTCCCGCGACGCAGGGAACCGAGGACGTCGCGGCCCGGGTACCGGAGGACGACCACCACGTCCTGGGACAGGCAGTCCTCGTAGGTCCCGACGCGGCAGCGTGGCGATGCTCGGAGGTAGTCGGACAGGTCGACCCCCATCCCCGCCCCGTAGCGCTCCTCCACGACGATCTCGCGAGCGCCGTGCCGGTCGAGGAACGCGACGAGCGGCGGCAGGAAGTCGCGGCGCTCCCCGGCCTCCTTGTGCATGCGGGGCAGACCGATGGACAGCGCCATGGCGCCCCAACGCTATCGCGTCCCGCCGAGCGCCGCGCAGCCGCCGTGGCGGACCCGCGCGTCAGTCCAGGACCTGGAAGTAGGTGGCGATCGCGAGGAGTCCCGCGACGACCACCCCCACGAGCACGGTGGCCGTCAGGGCGAGGCGGCGGGCGCCCCATCGTTGGATCGAGATCCTCTCGCGCGGGGGCGCGAGCGCCCGGAAGCGACCGATCAGGTCCCGGTCGTCCTGCTTCAGGTGACGCTGGAGCTCGGTCGGGATCGCCATCCCCTGGGCGGCAGCGAACGCCTCGCCGATCTCCTCGGGCGTGAAGTACGCGAGCGCGTGCTCGTAGACGCGCTCGGGATCGGATCGCAGCGCGAGCACGAGCATCATGTTCGCCAGATCGACCGCCTGCCGCCACGGGGACGGACGGATCTCCAACCCGGACACGTCGATGACCTGGATCCTGCCGTCGACGACGAGCAGGTTCGCCGGCTTGATGTCCCGGTGCGCCAACCCCGCGTCCCAGAGCCGTCGCACCAGGGCCAGGCCGTCGTCGATGACCTGGTCGGTGACCTCCGCGTGGCCGAGCGTCTCCGCGCCCTCGAAGAACTGGGTCGCGAGCAGGTACTCGCGTTGGGGCGTCAGCTCGACGATGCCGTAGGTGTGGGCGACGTCGAACCCCTCGTCGTCGAGGAGCCGCAGCGCGTAGTCCTCGTAGGCGATCAGCTTCCGGACCGATGAGAACGTCGTCTCGTCCTCGAGCCGCCCGTACATGATCGTGCGGCCGATCCGGTACCAGCGATCGGACCGCACGTGGCTCGTCGCCAGGATCTTCCCGAACAGGCGCCGGCCATCGGCCGTCGACATGAGCAGCGGGGTGGAGCCGCCCGACCCCTCCTGACCGAAGGGCTTCACGTCCGCGATCTCCAGGCCGAGCTGCGCCTGCATCGCCGCGATCACCGCTCGCGTCCGGGCACCGGCGAGCTCCAGGTGTGCGGCGCTCCCGCCACGCCGGTACGACACGGGGAAGGATTCGTCAGGGGCGAGCAACCCGAAGACCACGGCCGCCACCACGAATCCCAGGATCACGGAGTACAGGGCGGCGACGGGGTACGCGGTCCCGAGCAGCGAGCTCGAGAAGGCCACGAGGAGCGCGAACACCACCGCGCCGACCCCCGCGCGGACCCGTGATCGCCCACCGGGCGCGAGGCCCATGAGCATCGCGCCGAGCGTGATCGTCATCGACGCCAGGCCCGATGCCGGGAAGTAGTAGACGCCGCTCGAAGGAGCGACGAGCACCTCGACGTCGGGTGCCGGGACCTCGAAGCGCACGAACGTGACCAGCGCGTCCATCACCACGAACGAACCGAGCGCCACGGCCAGATGCCGCCACCGGCGGAAGACGATCAGGACCACCGCGAGCACCACGCGAAGGACGACGATCCCCGCGGGGGTGGCGAACCAGGCGAAGACCTTCGCCAGGTCGACCAGCAGGTCGCTGCGGAGCCCGACCAGGGCATCAAGGACGGAGGGGTCCGGCGGCTCGGCGGCGTACAGGACGCCCACCACTACGCCGAGGAGGACCGTCGCCACGAGCGCGACGACGAACCGCGTCCACCACACCGGCCGGGGCAGCGGGGGCGGATCCCCGGAGGGCCTGCGATGCACGCCGAAGCGGCCCTTCACCGCCGCCGATCGCGTGGCATCGGGCTCGGTTGCCCGGCGTCCCCCGACCTCGTCCGTGCTCACGCCGTCGCCCCCCTGCGCCTCCGGTCCACGATGCCTCTCCCGTGCTGCATCATCGCGCGTTCGGAGTTGCACCGCACGGTCGCTGCCGGTAGACATGCGCCATGCGAGACGCTCGCTCCCCGACGCCATGACGCGTGAGACCCGCAGCGCCGCGGGGATCGTGCTCCTCACGCTGGCGTCGGGCCAGTTCCTCATGACCCTCGACAGCTCCGTGATGAACGTCTCGATCGCCCAGGTCGCCGAGGACGTCGGCACGACGATCACCGGGATCCAGACCGCGATCACCCTCTACACGCTGGTGATGGCCACGCTCATGATCACCGGCGGCAAGATCGGCAGCCTGATCGGCCGGCGCCGGGCCTTCGCGATCGGCTGCGTGATCTACGGGGCCGGCTCCCTGACCACCTCGCTCGCCCCGAACCTCACGATCCTCATCATCGGATGGTCGTTCCTCGAAGGCGTCGGGGCGGCCCTGATCATGCCCGCCATCGTGGCGCTCGTCGCGTCGAACTTCCCGCCCGAGGGCAGGCCGCGGGCCTACGGCCTGGTCGCGTCCGCCGGCGCCATCGCAGTGGCCGTGGGTCCGTTGATCGGGGGCACGGTCACGACGTACTGGACCTGGCGCTACGTCTTCGCCGGCGAGGTCGTGATCGTGATCGGCATCCTCGCGCTCACGCGCAGGATGCAGGACGCCCCCCCGGAGGCTCGCTTCCGACTGGACCTCGTCGGCGTGGTGCTGTCCGCGGCCGGGCTCGGGCTCGCGGTGTTCGGCGTGCTCCGGTCGGGGGTCTGGGGCTGGGTGCAGCCGAAGCCCGATGCCCCGTCGTTGCTCGGGATCTCCGCGACGCTGTGGCTGATCCTCGGCGGGCTGTTCATCCTTCGGCTCTTCTTCGCCTGGGAGGATCACGTCGTGGCCGCCGGGCGCGAGCCGCTGGTCCGCCGGACGATGCTGCGGAACCCGCAACTCGTCGGTGGCCTCACGATGTTCTCTTTCCAGTTCATGGTCCAGGCCGGCCTGTTCTTCATCGTGCCGCTGTTCCTCTCGGTGGCGCTCGGCCTGTCCGCGCTCCAGACGGGCGCACAGCTGTTGCCGTTGTCGGTCACGCTCCTGCTCGCGGCGGTGCTCATCCCCAAGCTCCGTCCGAACGCCTCGCCCCGACGCGTCGTGTGGTGGGGGTTGGCGGCGCTGCTCACCGGGATCGTCTCCCTGATCGCGGCGCTCGACGTCGGGGCCGGACCCGAGATCGTCACGGTGCCGCTCTTGTTCGCCGGGCTCGGGATCGGCGCGTTGGCGTCGCAGCTGGGCGCGGTGACCGTGTCCGCGGTCCCGGACGAGGTGAGCGGGGAGGTCGGCGGTCTCCAGAACACGATGACGAACCTGGGCGCGTCGCTCGGGACCGCCCTGGCCGGCTCGGTCCTGATCGCGGCGCTGACCGCCGCGTTCATCGCGGGGGTCCAGGAGAACCCCGACGTTCCGCCTGGGGTCGCGTCCGCCGCCGAGGTCGAGCTCGCCGCCGGGATCCCGTTCATCTCGGACGCCGACCTCGAGTCCGCGCTTCAGGACGCGGGTCTCTCGGACGCGGAGACTCAGGCCATCGTGGACGAGAACGAGGTCGCTCGGATCCAGGGGCTGCGCGTAAGCCTCGCCGTCCTGGCCATCGTGGCGCTCGTCGCGCTCTACTTCACGCGCCTGATCCCCACCGAACCGGTGGGCCGTGCCCCAGAGCCATCCGCTCGCGCAGCCCCAGCGTCCCCATAGGGGAAGGCCGAGGTTCGACCTCCCTCACGAGGCGACGGCCGGTGCGCCCGTTACGTCGACGGCCGTTCCAGCGCGGTCACGTCGCCGGAGGAAGACCTTGATCAGCTCCTCCACGACGATGAGGCTCGCCGCGAGCCCGACGCAGATCGACCATTGCGCGAAGCTCAGACCGACCGTGGCCAGGATCCGCTGCAGGAAGCCGAGCGCCGTCGCGGCGATGATCGCGAGCAGCGCTGTCGCGTAGCGCCGGAGCTGGGTCGGTCCGGGGATCGCGTCGCGGTCGAAGATCGTGTTCCGCTGGTCCCGGGCCAGCAGGCCCGCCACCAGGTGGAACAGGGAGAGCGTGGTCAGCAGCATGGTGGACGCCACGGCGACGTCGTACTGCGTCTCCCCGATCTGGTACGCGACGAGCGCGCCGACGGTCATCACGGCCCCTTGCACGCACAGACGGACCCAGTTCGCCGCCGAGAGCACGGGCGCCCCGACCGGACGCGGTGCCCGATCCATCAGACCCCCGGTCGGTTCGTCGAAGCCGAGCGCGACCGCGATCGGGATGTCGATGATCATGTTCAGCCAGATGATCTGCACGGGCGTGAGCGGGATCCCACCGGCGATGCTGAGGACGCCGGCCATCAGGAAGATCGCGATGTACGCGACCAGTGTGGACATCTGGAAGCGGAGGTACTTCAGGAGGTTGTCGTAGAGTGCGCGCCCGTACTCCACGGCGCCCACGATCGTCGCGAAGTTGTCGTCGGTGAGGATCATCACCGCGGCCTCCTTCGAGACCTCGGTGCCGGTGATGCCCATCGCGACGCCGATGTTCGCCGCCTTGAGGGCGGGGGCGTCGTTCACGCCGTCCCCCGTCATCGCCACGATGTTGTCGCTCTGCTGCAGCAGCCGAACCAGCCGCACCTTGTCCTCGGGGGCGACGCGCGCGATGACCCCGATCTCCGGGAGCTGCGCCAGGGCCTCCTCGTCGGAGAGCGCAGCGAACTCGGCCCCCGTCATGGCCTGGC